>JBCCLJ010000164.1:0-16279 GCA_039026915.1 Acidobacteriota bacterium | reverse complement strand
GTCAGGGAGCGAGGCGAGACGCTCTTCGAAGGCGCTCTTCTCTTCGGCGCTCAGGTGCTCTTTCGTCTCACGCGCGACGACGAAGTGCTCCCGGGCGAGCACGGCGCGTGCGTGCAGCGTCTGTGACTTGCGCATGCGCGACAGGATCGTCGTGTCGTCCAGCTCGAGGAAGGCCTCGGGCTCGCTGCTCCAGAAGACCTCTTCCTCGCGCAGCCATTCGCCGAGGTGCAGCTCGAGAACCTTGCCCGTGGTGTTGAAGTAGACCTGAGTGAACATGTAGTAGCGCGCCAGAACCATCGCTTCGAGCGCGTGTACGCCGCCGGCGTGCACGCCGACGCCCCAGAGGCCGGTCTTTGGGTCTTCGATCGGCACCGCCGTTTCGAGCAGCCGCTCGAGGTCGAACTTGCCGTACTCGACGCCGCAGAAGAGGCTGTCGCGCAAGAGGTAGTCCATCTTGTCGACGTCCAGCTCACCGGAGATCACCTGATAGAGCAGTCGCAAGGTGCCCGAGACCTTTCCCTCGAGCAGGTCGCGCACCTGCTGCGGCTCGAGACCTGCGCCGTGTTCGTCGAAGGCGCCCTCGATCTCGGGCAATGCGAGCAGGCGCCGCGTCATCTCTTCGTGGTCGATGCCGTCTTCGAAGCGGTCCTCGGCGGTGTGGCTGAAGGGCGCATGACCGACGTCGTGCAGGAGCGCAGCGGCGCGCACGGCGCGCCGCTCCCAGCAGTCGTCGGCGGTGGGCAGTGCGCCGCCGCTGCGCGGAGCGAGCGCGTCGTAGGTGCGTCCGGCCAGGTGCATCGCGCCGAGCGCGTGACTGAAGCGCGAGTGCTCGGCCCCCGGGAAGATCAGGTTCGTGAGTCCGAGCTGACGGATCGAGCGCAGACGCTGCATCGGTCTCGTGGCCACGAGCGCCGCTTCGAGCTCGTCCGCGCGAATGAAGCCGTGCACCGGGTCGCGCACGGTGAGGCGGTCACCGGACACGCTTCAGTTTTCCCGACCGGTCGTCGCCAGGTGGCGGTAGGGCGCCAGCAGGTCGAGGTTGCGGCGGAAGCCCTCGAGCACGCGAAGGAGAGAAGCGGCTCTTTCAGGGATGCCCGATGAGAGCAGTCGGATCTTGTGGCTCGTCGTCAGGTCGAGCTCCGCGGCGAGACGATTGACGAGCTCTTCCGACGAGCCCTGACTGAGTTCACGGCAGTCTTCGACGTCGAGCGGGAAGGTCTCGGGCATGTCGCGGGCGAGACTTGGAACGAGCTCGTGGAGGTCGGCCAGCGGCCGACAGTCCTCGAGGGCCGGCTCGTCGTCGTCCAGTCGCTCGACCCAGGCGCGACGGTACGGGGCCGGAGTGTCCTCGCGCACGACCTGAAAGCGGAACGCCCCCTCGAGGACGATGTTGGAGCGGCCGTCCTCGAGGGGCTCCACGTCGACGAGGAGCCCGGCCGTGCCCGTCGGATGGATGACGGTGGAGCCCGCTTCGGACGTCACCATGCCGATGAGCCGCTGATCTTCATCGACCTCGAGGAGGTCGGCGACGAGCTGTCGGTAGCGCTGCTCGAAGACGTGCAGCGGCAGGGTCGTGCGCGGGAAGTGGACGATCCGCGGCAGCGGGAAGAGGGGCAGCAGAATCGGTCCGCTCATCGCTGCTGGCCTCCGGTCAAGCGGCCGTGTGTGTGCGCGGCGTACAGACCCGCGCGCCCATCGGGCTCACTCTTCCTCGTCGTCGGAGTCTTCGGCCGTTTCGCCGCTCGGGTTCCAGCCGCAGGAAGGACAGACGGCGTCGGGCTTGCCGAGGTCGTAGAACTTCGTGGAGCACTCTTCGCATTCGTACTTGGTACCGAGTTCAGGCATCGAGCGGCTCCGGGCGGTTGGGGAGGGAAGAGCGGCCTGCGCAGCCGCGCTTCAGGAATGCGGCAAGCTAGCACCGCGTTCTCCCGAGTGTCAACAAGGCTCGTGACACCGATTTCGCGAGCAGAATCGCGGTTGCGGCTCGTCCTTCCCGGCCGCTAGCATCCGACGACGCAGGCGTCGCCTCTGCCGCACTCGAACCCCCCTTTTTTGGAACCATGAAGACGAAGACTTCGCGCCTGCTCCGCGCGACCTCCCTGACGGTCACCTTCTGCCTTGTCCTCGCGGCTCCGGCGCTGTCGCAGGACGACCCGATGGCGGACGGACTGAGCCCCAGGCAGCGACTCGACGTGCTCATCCGCAACGTCAAGGAAGCGCAGTCGGCCCTCACCACGATGACGGCCGACTTCGTGCAGAACAAGGAGAGCTCTCTTCTGCTCGAACCGGAGTCGTCGAAGGGGCGTTTTTCCTATAGCGCCCCTGACAAGGCGCGCTGGGAGTATCTCGAGCCTTCGCCCGTCGAGATGACGATCCTCGGTGAGGAGATGACGACCTGGTACAAGGAGCTCGATCGAGCCGACCGGGTTTCCATCGGCACGGTCTCCGAGCAGGTCTTCAAGTACATGGGCGCCAGCGGCTCCCTCGAGACACTCATGAAGTACTTCTCGGTGACGGCGGAGTTTCCCGAAGCGGCTGGCGACCCCTACCACCTGTCGCTCCTGCCCAAGTACCCGCGCATCAAGAAGCGTCTCGAATCGATGGATCTCTGGATCGACCCGGGCAACTACATGCCGAGCCGGCTGAGCTACGTCGAGGCCGGCGGTGACACGACCGAGCTGATCTTCTCGGACCTCGAGACGAATCTTGAGCTCCCGTCGAACGCCTTCGATCTCGATCTACCGGACGGCATCGAGATCAAGAACGTTGCGTTGCGCGGCCGGAACTGAGCGACGGCCGCTTGCACTTCGAAGTTCTGGCCACGGACGGTCCGGCGCGACGAGGCCGCCTGACGACGGCCCACGGGGTCATCGAGACGCCTTGCTTCATGCCGGTGGGCACGCTCGGTGCCGTCAAGGGGCTGGGCCCTCATGCCCTCGGCTCACTGGGCGCCCAGGTCATGCTGTCGAATCTCTACCACCTAGCGATTCGCCCGGGGGTCGACGCCATCGAGAGCTTCGGTGGCTTGCACCAGTGGATCGGTTGGCAAGGACCGATCTTCACCGATAGCGGCGGTTACCAGGTGTTCAGCCTCGCCGAGCTGCGCAAGGTCGACGAAGACGGCGTCACCTTCAAGAGCCACCACGACGGCGCCATGGTGCGGTTCACACCGGAGAGCGTCACCGCGATGCAGCGCCAGCTCGGGGTCGACTTCTCGATGATGCTCGACGAGTGTCCCCCATGGCCGGTGACCGAGGCCGAGGCGAAGGAGTCGCTCGAGCGCACTCAGCGCTGGGCCGAGCGAGCCGCCGAGGATCACGCACGTCATCGGCGCCGGGACGTCAACCTCTTCGGCATCGTCCAGGGCAGCTTCTACTCTGCGTTGAGACAGCAGGCCGTCGAGCAGCTCTGCGAGCTCGATTTCGACGGCTATGCCATCGGCGGCGTCAGCGTCGGCGAGGCCAAGACGCTCGGCCGCGACGTAGTGCGCCAGATCGCTTCGGAGCTGCCGGAGGACAAGCCGCGTTACCTCATGGGACTCGGCACTCCAGAAGACCTCGCCCACGCGGTGCAGTGCGGCGTCGACATGTTCGACTGCGTGCTGCCGACGCGCTCCGCTCGACACGGCCTGCTCTTCACTCGCAAGGGGCAGTTGCGCATCAAGAATGCCCGATTTCGTGACGATCTGAGACCGATCGACGAGGACTGCGGCTGCACTGCCTGTCGCACGGTGAGCCGCTCTTTCATGCACCATCTTTTTCGCTGCGGAGAGATCACCGGCAAGGTGCTCGCGACCGAGTGCAACCTCCGCTTCTTCCTTGACTTTATGGGTGATCTCAGAAAAGCTCTCCAGTCGCAAAACCTAGCGGAAACGGCGTCAGAGAAGCTCCGGCAGCTGAGTTCGGAAGCGGCGGACCAAGGCAACTGACCACGGCCCGCGACGACCTCCGCGAACGGTCAGGGTGAGAGGGATGATCACCACCCGTACCGAGCCGGACTCTCCGCTCCGGCACGACTCCGCTCACAACCCGACTTCGCGTCCGACGCCCGCCCGAACTGCCACGAGATGAGCACGAGCATGCACACGACCCTCGACCTGATCGCACTGCAAGCGCAGCCGAATCCCTGGCTGCAGTTCGTCCCGCTGATTGCCATCTTCTTCATCTTCTACTTTCTGGTCATCTCACCGATGCGCAAGAAGCAGATGGAGCTGGAGAAGATGATCGACGCCCTCAAGAAGGGCGACAAAGTGGTCACCAGCGGTGGCCTCTACGCGGAGGTGGTGAGCGTCGAGTCGTCGACGCTCGTGCTCAAGATCTCGGACAGCGTCAAGGTCAAGGTTCTCAAGTCGGCGGTCACCGGCCTCCAGGGGGAGGCCCAGTGAAGGGCCCGGCAGAAGGGCTCGTCAGGAACACCGCTGTGATCGCCAGCAACGGAGACGATTCATGAACAAGGAACTCCTCGGCCGCGGAGCGGTCATCCTGGCCATCGTCGGCCTCTTCGCCTTCGCGGCGTTTCCTCTCGACCAGAAGATCAAGCGCGGCCTCGATCTGAGTGGCGGCATCCACCTCGTTTTGGAGGTCGTCACCGAGGACGCGCTGCGCGCCGAGACCGACACGGACATCGGTCGTCTGACGCGCGAGATGGAAGACAACGGCATCACCGGTCTGATCGGTGAGTCGACTGGAGACAGCAGCTTCCTGCTGCGTGGCCTCAACGCTTCGAACGACGGCGCGCTGCGCGACGTCGTTCGCGACTTTCTGCCGAACTGGACCTACAGTCGCAATGCCGACGGCGTCTCGTTCTCGCGCCGCGACGCCGCCGACTCCGAGATCCGCGAGTCGGCCGTCAACCAGGCGGTGCAGACGATTCGCAACCGCATCGACGAGTTCGGCGTCGCCGAGCCGGTGATCGCACGTCAGGGGCTCGGCACCAACCGCATCGTCGTGCAGCTGCCGGGCGTCGACGACCCCGAGCGCGTCAAGGACACGATCAAGAGCACGGCGTTCCTCGAGTTCCGCCTCGTCGATGCGAACGGCGGCCCGTTCGACTCTCGCCAGGCTCTTCTCGCGATGTACGGCGGCAGCCTGCCCCCGGACGTCGAGATCTTCGAAGAAGACGTGCGGGACGAGACGACCGGCGTCGTCCTCGACACCCTCTACTACGGCCTCGAAGCGCGGAGCATGATCACGGGCCGCGATCTCAAGGACGCACGCCCGTCGCTCGGTGAGTTCAACGCTCCGGTCGTCTCCTTCAGCCTCGGTGCCGACAGCGCGGCGCGCTTCGGGGAGCTGACCTCGTCCAACATCGGGCGCGCCATGGCCATCGTGCTCGACGGCAAGGTGCAGTCGGCGCCGGTCATCCAGGGGCGCATCACCGATCAGGGTCAGATCTCGGGAAGCTTCACTCAGCAGGAGGTCGACGATCTCTCGCTGGTGCTGCGCAGCGGTGCGTTGCCCGCCGAGATCAAGTACCTCGAGGAGCGCACCGTCGGTCCGTCGCTCGGTCAGGACTCGATCGAGCAGGGGCTGCAGGCGGGCATGTGGGGCGTCATCCTCGTCGTCTGCACGATGCTGCTCGTCTACAAGCTGACCGGCGTCAACGCGGTCATCGCACTTGCTTTCAACTTCATCCTGGTCTTTGGCGCGCTCGCCTACTTCGGCGCGACGCTGACGCTGCCAGGCGTCGCCGGTCTGATCTTGACGATCGGCATGGCGGTCGACGCGAACGTGCTCGTCTTCGAGCGCATCCGCGAAGAACTGCGCGCGGGCAAAACGGTCAAGGCGGCGGTCGCCTCCGGCTTCGCCAACGCGCTGTCGTCGGTGCTCGACGCCAACATCACCACGCTGATCGCCGCGGTTTTCCTCTTCCAGTTCGGCACCGGTCCGATCCGAGGCTTCGCCGTGACGCTGTCCATCGGCATCCTCGCTTCGGTCTTCACTGCCATCATCAACAGCCGCTTCCTCTTCGACGTGATCCTCAACCGCAAGGGACGCGTCGAGAACCTTTCGATCTGAGAGCGCTATGGAATTCTTCAAGAACAGCAAGTTCGACTTCATGAGGATGAGTCCTCTCTTCCTCGGTCTGTCGGCCCTCGTCTTCCTGGGCGCTCTCGCCGTGCTCTTCGGCTTGCGACAGCTCAACCTCGGTATCGATTTCGCCGGCGGCACGCAGCTGACGATCAAGTTCCAGGAAGAGAAGGACCCCGCAGAGATCCGCTCTCTGCTCGAGGGAGCCGGTATCGAAGGCGCTCAGGTGCAGCGCTTCGGTGACGTTGGCGAGCACGAGGTGATCATCAAGACGCCCCTGGCGGAAGACGTCGAAGGCGGTGATCTCGAGGGCACGGACCCCGGCAGTCGTGACGAAGTGGTGGCAGCGTTCAACGCCCGCTACAACGGCGACCTGGGCGGCGTCTTCGATCTCAACGAGCAGGGGAGCGATGCTCTGGCCACGGTCTTCTTCACGGAAGACCCCGAAGGTCTGCGCGGCGGCGACGACGATCTTGCCGCGCGCGAGCGCTACCGCGAGATCGCTCAGGAGATCATGGAGGTGCGTAAGCAGGACGGCATCATCCGCGACCTCGACTCGCTGGCCGAGTTGCCTTCGGTGACGCCCGGAATCGCAGAGGTACTGCGCTCGCGCACCGGCGTCGGTGCGTTCAACGTGCTCGCCAACGACGTCGTCGGTCCGCAGATCGGTGGCGAGCTGCGCCTCAAGGGCATCCTGGCGGTGACCCTCTCGCTGCTTGGCATGCTGCTCTACATCTGGCTGCGCTTCGAGTTGCGTTTCGGCATCGGCGCGCTGGCGGCTCTGACCCACGACGTCGTCATCTGCCTCGGCATCTACGCGCTGATGGGATACGAGTTCGACCTGACGACGATCGCCGCTTTCCTGACGGTCGTCGGTTACTCGGTCAACGACTCGGTGGTCGTCTTCGACCGGGTGCGCGAGAACCTGCGCAAGAACCGAAGGGCGCCGCTCAACGAGCTGCTCAATCTGAGCCTCAATCAGACGCTGTCGCGCACCGTGCTGACCTCGGGAACGACATTGCTCGCCGTTGGCACGCTCTACGCCTTCGGCGGCGACGTGATCCGCGGCTTCGCCTTCATCGTGCTCATCGGTGTGGTCATTGGTACGTACTCCTCGATCTTCATCGCGAGCCCGTTCGTGCTCTTCTGGGAGCGCTTCTTCGGTCGCGAGGCGCGAACGCGGCGGAGTGCTGCGACGGCCTGACGAGACCGGCGGCCGGCTTCCCTATAATCGGGGGCTCCACTTCGAGAGGAGTTCCAGCGGGGAAGCATGGCCTCGGAAGCATCGTTTCTGGAAGCGCCGGTCAAGGCGATCGACGGGGTTCACTTCGAGGACCTCCCGAGACGCCTGCGCGATCACGGAAGGCCCGTCGACGAGGACACTCTGCGTCGGGCGTGGGAGTTCGCGCGGGCGAAGCATGAGGGGCAGACGCGCAAATCGGGCGAGCCCTATGTGCTTCATCCGCTGACCGTCGCGTATCTCCTCGCCGATCTGAAGTTCGATGAAACCTGCGTGACGGTCGGCCTCCTGCACGACGTGCTCGAGGACACCGGCACGTCGCGAGAGACGCTGCGCAAGCAGTTCGGCGGCGAGGTCACGGAGCTCGTCGACGGCGTCTCGAAGATCGGCCGGCACTCCTACGTGCGACGCGACGAGGCGCAGGCGGAGACCTTTCGGAAGCTGATTCTCGCCTCGGCGAAGGACATTCGCGTCATCGTCGTCAAGCTGATCGATCGGCTGCACAACATGCAGACGCTCGAGCACATGAAGCCCGAGGCGCGGCGGCGGATCTCTCGCGAGACGCTCGAAATCTACTCGCCGCTCGCGCATCGGCTCGGTATGTCGAAGGTGCAGGGCGAGCTCGAAGACCTGGCTTTCTTCCATCTGTACCCGCACCAGTTCGCGGAGCTCAAGACGCGTCTCGACGAGAAGATCAAGCTCGGCGAGGGAGCCACGCAGCGCATTCGCGACCAGCTGGTGCGTGATCTCGAAGAGGCGCAGATCGACTGTGAGATCAGCTACCGCGTGAAGCGGTACTACTCGATCTACCGGAAGCTGCGGCGGCAGCGCATCGATATCGCCGAGCTGTACGACTACCTCGCCTTTCGCGTCATCACGCAGACGACGAAGGACACCTACGCTGCTCTCGGTGTGGTCCATCAGAACTGGCGTCCGATTCCCGGCCGCTTCAAGGACTACATCGCCATGCCCAAGCCCAACCTCTACCAGTCGCTGCACACGACGGTCGTTGGGGAGAAGGCTCAGCCGTTCGAGGTGCAGCTGCGTACGCGCAAGATGGATCTCGTCGCCGAAGAGGGCATCGCCGCGCACTGGCGCTACAAAGAGGGCAAGCTGGAACCTCAGGAGTCCGATCGCAACATCGCTTGGCTCCGCCGCCTTCTCGATTGGCAGAAGGAGGTCAGCGATCCGCGCACCTTTCTCAGCTCACTGAAGATCGATCTCTACCCGGACGAGGTCTACGTCTTCTCGCCGAAGGGCGAGGTCATGGCGTTTCCGCGCGGAGCGACACCGCTCGACTTCGCTTACCGGGTGCACACCGACCTGGGGCATCACTGTTCCGGGGCGCGCGTCAGCGGCCGCCTGGTGCCTCTGCGCACCGAGCTGTCGAACGGCGACATCGTGGAGATCCTGACGAATCCCAATCGCGAACCGAGCCAGGACTGGCTGAAGATCGTCGTCACCCCGCGCGCCAAGAGCAAGATCAGGCACTGGCTCAACACCCAACAGAAGCAGAGAGCGATCGAGATTGGCAAGAACCTTCTCGATCGCGAGTTCCGACGCTACCGGCAGAGCTTGAAGCGGCACGCGGAGAGCGCCGAAATGCGCGCTCTGCTCGTCGAAGAGGGCGCCTCCTCCATCGACGATCTCTACAGTCGCGTCGGCTTCGGCAAGCTGCAGGCGAAGACCGTCGCGCAGAAGGTGCTGCCGAAGAAGCGCCTCGAGAAGACGCCGGACGATCCCGGCCGTCTGCGGCGCGCCGTCAGCAAGATCCTTCCCTTTGGCTCGAGTCCGATCACCGTCAGCGGCCAGGGCGACATGTTGGCGTCTCTGGCGAAGTGCTGCAGCCCGCTGCCCGGTGACGACATCGTCGGATACATCACGCGCGGTCGCGGCGTCTCCGTGCACTCCGTCGAGTGTCCGAACGTTCGCAACCTGCTCTACAACCCGGAGCGGGAGATCGAAGTCGACTGGGCTCGCAGTGACAACGACCTGTACGACGTCACCCTGCAGATCGAAGCGGAAGACATCCAAGGGCTCCTCGCGCGTTTGACGGAGGCGATCTCACGCGAGGGATCCAACATCCGCAACATCAACGCCGACGCGGGCGAGGCCGGGCAGGCTGCGCGGATCGACGTTTCGCTCCAGGTGCGCAACCGCAAGCACCTCGAGAAAGTGATGCGCGGACTCGCGGCCATCGACGGCATCAGCGTCGTCGATCGCCGCATGTTCGCCCGGTGACAAAAACTCGTAAAACGAGTTAAACTCGTTTGTCTAAAAGGCGCCGCCCAGTGTCGGTGGCGGCCCGGTCTTTTCGGTCGATTCGAGTCAATTTTGATGACGACTTTGGAGGCTCGCGCAGAACTCCTTTGGATTCAGTAAGTCGCGATTTATTCATCTCTTGACATATACGTTTCCGTGTTGCTAGTGTCTCAGATCGTCGTGGGCGCTCCAGCCCTGACATTTCCGTTTTTTGGCATGTTGTCTCGGGTTTTTTGTTTGGTGACCGAGGAGGGGTGATTCGGTGGCGCTGTTCTCTCGCAATAAAGGGGTCGTGGGCCTCGACGTGGGCAGCTTCGCCGTCAAGCTGGTCGAGCTCCAGCAGAAGAAAGGCGACGAATTCCACCTGCAGCGTCTCGGCATCGAGCCGCTCTCGCCGGAAGCGATCGTCGACGGCTCGATCATGGATTCGTCGCTCGTCGTCGACGCGATCCAGAAGCTAGGCGAAGAAACTTCGGTCAAGAACGCGAACTTCGCGACTTCGCTCTCTGGCCACTCGGTCATCATCAAGAAGATCGACCTTCCCGCCATGGCTCCCGAGGAGCTGGCTGAGTCGATCCAGTGGGAAGCCGAGCAGTACATTCCCTTCGACATCAACGATGTCCGACTGGACTACGTGCTCTTGACCGAGGATCCCGTCGATCAGATGGAGGTTCTCCTGGTCGCGGTGAAGCGCGACAAGGTCAACGACTACGTTTCGGTCATCTCCCAGGCGGGTCGCGTCCCGGCCCTGGTCGACGTCGACGCCTTCGCGATCCAGAACGCCTACGAGGCGAACTACGATCTCGATCCGATGAAGGTGCTTGCGCTCGTGAACATGGGTTCCGGCGTCACCAACATCAACATCCTGGCGCGCGGCACGACGGTCTTCTGGCGCGACATCTCGTTCGGCGGCAACCAGTTCACCGAAGCTCTGCAGCGCGAGTTCAACCTCTCCTTCGAACAGGCCGAGGGACTCAAGCGCGGCGAAGCCGTCGACCGCTATACGGCTGCGGACGCCCGCCCGGTCATCGAGACGGTGTCCGGAGAGATGGCCGGCGAGATCCAGAAGACGTTCGACTTCTTCGGCGCGACGTCGACCGAAGGCGCGGTCGACGAGATCGTCGTCTCCGGCGGCTGCGCTCTGACACCGGGGCTCGTGGAGAGCCTGCGCGAGCGTTTCGGCGTCGGCGTCGAGGTGATGGACCCGTTTCGTCGGGTCCAGTTCAAGGAGTCGGACTTCGACGGCGAGTGGCTGCGCCAGATCGGTCCGATGATGGCCGTCTCGGTCGGCCTGGCCGTCCGGAAGCTGGGAGACTAGACGATGATCAAGATCAATCTCGTCGCCGAGGGGCGCAAGCCCGCGGTTGCTCGCAAGAGCAAGTCCGACAGTGGCGGCGGCTTTGCTCCGAGCGGAGATCTCTCCGTGTACTTCCTGGCGGGCGGCTTCGTGCTCGGCCTTCTCGTCTTCGGAGTCTGGTGGTTCCTCCTGAACTCCCAGATCAAGGAGAACAATCGCAACATCGGCGTCGCCGAACAGCGCGTCGCTGAGCTCGAGCCGTTCATTCGCCAGGTCGACGAAGCCGAGGCGAAGGAAGCCGCGCTGGTTCAGAAGATCGACGTGATCACCGATCTCAAGAACAAGCAGAGCGGCCCGGTCGAGGTGATGGACGAGGTGTCCAAGGCACTCCCGGAACTGCTCTGGGTCGACCGGCTCGATCAGCGAGGAGCCACGTTCGTGCTCTCCGGTCGGGCCTACAACGACCAGGCGGTCTCCAACTTTCTCGCCAACCTCGACGCGGTCTCGGTCTTCAACGAGCCGGTCCTGGTCGACATGAACCGCTCGAGTGGCTCCGATGTCTTCAACTACACCATCAACTTCACCAAGATCACATCGTCCGACGAGGACGAGGACGAGCTCTAGGCCATGGAAACAGGACTCGAAGACAAGCCCGTCTGGGTACTCGCCATCGTCGCCGTCGTTCTCGCGGCCCTCGTTGCGGGCGGCGGCTACTACCTGCAGATCCGCAAGATGAACGACGAGATCGCGCGTCAGGGCACCCGCATCGCGGAGCTCGAAGACCAGATCCGTCGTGGTGAAGCGGCCAAGGCTCAGCTGCCCCAGCTACAAGAGAAGGTCGCCAAGCTCGAGCAGCAGCTCGACCGACTGCTCGAGATTCTGCCCGACCGTCGCAACGTGCACGTCCTGCTGCGGCAGTTCCGTGCCCTCGCGGAGCGCGGAGACTTCAACCTTCTCAGAGTGCAGCCGGGCCGAGAAATCGAGCAGGAGTACTTCAACGAGTGGCCCATCACTCTGACGCTCGAAGGCACGTACCACAACCTGGCCAAGTTCTTCGATCGTATGAGCCGCTTCAAGCGCATCATCAACGTCGACGGTCTGCGGATCTCGGCGAATCGCAGTCCTTCGCCGAACCGCACGATCGATGCGAGCTTCGTCGCCAAGACCTTCGTCTACAAAGAGGACGAACAGCTGGAACAGGGAGCGGCGCAATGAGAACCGCTACCCGCCTCTTCTGCTGTCTCCTTCTGGCTTCGGCTCTGAGCCTCGGTGCGCAGGAGTACGCCGAAGAGCCGACGACTCCCGCCGAGACGCCTCAGCCCGCCAGCGAGCAGCCGATCGAGTTCGATCTGAGCCCCGTTGACGGGGAACCGGAGGACGAGTTCGGAGCGAGCGAGGAGCGGGACTTCGAGCTGATCGAGGGGCTGCTCGAAGAAGGGACCGACGTGATGGAAGCGCCGAGCGCCTACGATCCCGGCGATCGACGCGATCCTTTCCGGTCTCTGATTCGCAATACGGAGAACCGCGCCGCTGTGCCGACCGGCCCGCGTCCCGAAGGAGTTCCCGGGATGCTGATCGACGAGATCTCCGTGACCGGGATCTGGGTGACTCCCGACGGCCCGGTCGCTCAGGTGCAGTCGACCGATACGCCGATGAGCTATCTCCTCAGAGAGGGCGATCAGCTCTACGACGGCGAGGTGATCCGAATCAGCCTCACCCGTGCTGGAGGGGCAGAGGTTCTTTTCAAACAGTCTGTGACGGATTCGACGGCGCCCAAGCCGTTTCGTGATGTGGTCCGGAGGCTCGACAACTAGTAGTCCCCTTCGGGACTGCGACGAATGTCGGGGGAGGCGAGATGGTTTATCGAGGGACTTTGATTCTAGATTTCATGCTGCGGCCGTCCATGCGATGGCTGGCTTTGGCTTTGGTTGCCCTGCTTCCGATCGCTTGTGCCTCGGCCCCCGCCGAGACGGCAGGCTTTACGGAGCCGGCCCCCGAAACCTCAGGGCCGCGTGGCCCGGTGACGGTGGACAGCATCGACGTCCGGGCGACGGACAACGGCAGCGAGCTGCGTCTCACGGCCGACGGGCCGCTGGTTTGGACGCAGTACCGCGACGACGCCGGAAACCTGGTGGTCGAGCTGCCGAACTCGGTCGCCGGCGATGCTGTGGCGTCGACGCGTCCGGGCGGTTTGATCTCGTCGATCGATGTGCTGTCCCAGGACAACGGCGACCGCCCGCTGACGCGCCTGGTCATCAGCACCGCGCAGCAGGCCGAGCACACGTTGCTCGTCGACGACCGCGTGCTCAGCCTCGAGTTCGTCCCGACGACTCCGGGCACTCGCGTGACATCGGCTCCCAGGACCCAGCCCGAGCCGGCTCCGGCGGTGACCGAGTCGGCTGCCGGGCCGGCCGCACCGCAGCGCGTCGCTGAGAGTGACGGTCAGGCTCTGCTCGCCGTCGGAACGCCGGACTCGCCTTTCGTTGGCCCGGCGCCGACCGGCGTCGCCGCGACCCGCCTCGAGGGAATCGAGCCGACCTTCGTCGATGGAGCTCCGGGTGTCTTCGTGCGCGGCGATGGCCAGTTCAGCTTCTCTTCCTTCCAGTTGGAACAGCCGGCACGCTTCGTCATCGACCTCGACGGCGTCGTCAACACGAGCTCCGAGCCGACCGTCGTTCTCAATGATGGCGTCGTACGACAGGTGCGCATGGCTCAGTTCCGTCCGTACCCCGAGCCGGTCTCGCGCGTCGTCTTCGATCTGGCTGACCTTGGAACGCCTCGAGTGGTGCGAACCGACGAGGGGCTGCTGATCAGCTTCGGCGGCGGCGCGGCCACCGAACCGATGCAGGTCACCGAGGCCACCGAGCCCGCCGTCGAAGAGCCCTTCGAACCGGCGCCGGTCGATCCCGCTCCCACTCAGATCGCAGAGGTGACGACTGCGCCGGAACCGTCTCCGGAGCCGGCACCGCTCGAGACCGAGCCGGTCGCCGCCGAGCCGACTCCCGAGCCTGTCGCCGTCGCCGAGACCTCGCCGGCCGCCGAGCCGCTGCCCGCAGCGGAGACCGCTCCTGCCACCGAGACTCTGCCCGCGGCCGAAGAGGAGATCGCCGTCGCCGAGCTCGAGGAAGAGCCGGTCGCCACGGAGCCGGAGATGCAGGTCGCCGAGGTGATCCCCGAGCCCGAGCTCGAGATGGAGCCGGTCGCTCCCGCACCCGAGCCGACTCCGGAACCGGTCGCCGAGGTCCAGATCGCCGAGGCCGCTCCGGCGGCTCCGGAGCCGCGCCCGCTCCAGATCGAAGACACGACCCAGCAGGAAGCTCCGACCTGGAAGCCTGAGACCTCCGACGTCAGCCTCTTCGAGGCACAGGAAGTTCGCACGGACGATCGCGACACCGCGCAGCGCCGCAACGCGCCGGCTTCGTTCGGCGTCCAGGCGCTCGGCTCGGAGAAGCAGTACTACGGTGAGCCGATCACCATGAGCCTCAAGGATGCCGACATCACCGAGGTTCTCCGCTCGATCGCGCGCATCGCCGATCTCAACATCGTCATCCAGCCGGGCGTCAACGGCCCGGTCACGGTCGAGCTGTACAGCGTTCCGTGGGATCAGGCGCTCGAGCAGATCCTCAAGGTGAACAACCTGGGGCAGCAGCTCGAGGGCAACATCCTGCGCATCGCTCCTGTGAGTCAGCTGCAGGCGGAGGCCCAGGCCGAGCAGGCGCTGCGTGAAGCGCGACGCCTCTCCGTGCCCCTGACGACCGTCATGCGCCGCATCAGCTACGCCACTGCCAGTGAGATTGCCAACATCCTGACCCAGGGCGTGCGCAACAACATCGGCGGTATCGGCGGACAGGTCGGTGCCTTCGGTGATCAGGGAATCCTCTCGCAGCGCGGTTCGGTCAACGTCGATGACCGCACCAACACGCTGATCATCCAGGAGCTGCCGGACTACCTCGACACCGTGCTTCAGGTCATCGAGAACCTCGACATCCCTGAGCAGCAGGTCATGATCGAGGCTCGGATCATCGAAACGACGCGCAACTTCAGCCGCTCGCTCGGCGTGAACTGGAGCTTCAACGGCGTCGCGGACAACACCCGCGGCAACACCACCGGCCTGGAGTTCCCGAACAACATCGACGCCAACGGCGGTGTCCAGCTCCTGACGGGTGGCCAGAACGGCTTCCTGAACCTCGGCCTGGGCAACGTGCTCAACACGTTCGAGCTCGACATTGCGATCAACGCCGCCGAGAGCGATGGCTTGGTCAACGTCATTTCGGCACCGAAGGTCGCCACGCTGAACAACGAGCAGGCGACGATTCAGACCGGTCTCCAGATTCCGATCCAGACCGTGGCCAACAACACGGTGACCGTGCAATTCGTCAACGCAACGCTGCGTCTCGAGGTCACGCCTCAGGTCACCGCTGAAGGCACGATCATGATGGACATCGACATCCAGAAGCGTGAGCCGCAGCTCGCCTTTGCGGTCGTCGGTGCGACGAATGCCCCGATCGCGACTCGCGAGGCCTCGACCCGGGTCATCGTCCGCGACGGCGGCACGGCGGTCATCGGCGGAATCTACGAGGTCAGCACGAATGAGGGTGAGGACCGAGTGCCCGGTCTCGCCAACATCCCCATCCTCGGGCACCTCTTCAAGAACAAGAACCGCAGCAACCAGAACGAAGAGTTGCTGATCTTCATCACCCCGCGGGTGATCCAGCTCTAGTGCGGAGGAGTATGACGATGCCCATCAAGAAACTCATTCCTGTTCTTGCCCTCCTCCTGCTGGGAGCGGTCGGCTGTGAGAGCCGCACCGACAAAAGCCAGACGGGAGGCGTCGAGATCTCGGTCAGCGACTTCGATGGTTTGCCTGTGATTGGGAGTGTCAACGCTCCCGGCGGACTCATCCAGATCGACACGTTGACTCTGCAGAGCATCTCCAAGGATCCGTTCGCACCAACAAGCGATCTGATGAATGTCGAGCTCTACTCCTATGAGGTGACCTTCTCGAGGGCCGATGAAGGCACTCGCGTGCCGCCAACCCTGGTGCGCGGGATCTTCGGCACCGTGCCCGTCAATGGCACGAACACGATCGACGGGCTACCTGTGCTCGATTCGGAGGCTCTACGCGTCGAGCCCCTCTCGGACCTCTTCTTCGAGAACGGCGGTCTCGATTCGGAGACCGGCAACGATTTCATCCGCTTGAACTACACGCTCGTCTTCTTCGGTCGCACCATCTCTGGCGACGAGATTCGCTCTGGCCCGGCGAACTTCACCATCGAGATGTGCGGCAGTTGCCTCATTCCCTAACCCTTCCAGCTCCCTTCGGAGAATGCCCATGTACAAGCGATCCAAGATTCTTCTCGCGCTGGTAGCCGCCGTGGCGATGCTTGCCGCGTGCTCAGGTGACAATCCGACAGAGCCCGAGCAGAGCAGGGCAGCTCCCGGAGACGGGCC
>JBCCLJ010000163.1:0-16407 GCA_039026915.1 Acidobacteriota bacterium | reverse complement strand
GCGCGCAGCAGAGGCTTCCGCTGCGAGAAGGAAGAGAGTGGTACTCGGCGCGGCGAAGAGAGCTTCGGCGTGCAGCGACTCGCCTTGCTCCACCAGCAGCGCTAGAGGCCCCTCTGCCGAGCTCAACCAGGTGGGGCGCGGCGCCGTGCTCGGCGGTCGGAGTCGGAGCGCGTGGTCGGAGAGGATCGTCCAGGGCCGCTCGAGCCACGGAGATTCGAAGGAGTAGCGGAAGAGGTTCGCGGTTCTGCCTTCGCCTCGCAGTTCGTCTTCACGGGTCAGAGCGCGAAAGAGGGCGCCCGGACCGACGCGAAACTGCGTTCGGTGTTGGGCAGCGAGGCGCGTCTGGGCGGCGTAGAGCTCGGGCCTTTGCTCGCCGTAGAGAAAGAGCGCCGGACCTTCGAGGGGAGACGGAGCGATTCGGGTGCGTCGCTGGTCGGCCCTCCAGATGCGTCCGAAGGTCGTGGGCCGGGAAGGCCCCGTCGACACCGATCGCAGCTCTTCGAGCGTGACGAGAATCGAGCCTTGATCGGAGCGCAGAGGAACGTCGAGATGCAGGCCGGGAGCGAGCCAGACGCGTGCCTGTCCCATGAGGCCGGCGGCGGTGGGCAGTGCGGCGGTGGCCAGTGCCAGTGCCGCAGCTGCTCGGTGCCAGGCCTTGGGCGCCACGGGCCAGCCGGCGCAGAGCCACAGGTAGACGAAGGGAATCAGATAGGCGACGAAGCGGTGCGCGTGCCAGTCGTAGACGACCGTGAAGAATGCGAGCACTGCTCCGGGCAGGATCCAAGCCAGCGGCGAAAGTCGGCGGTCGTGACTCAAGTCCCACAGGAGCGCTCCGCTGCCTGCCAACAGGAGCGGCGCCCCCACGGCCGACGGCAGGAAGACGGCGTAGGCCAGGAGTCCGTCGAGGTCTGGAGAGATCAGCGACCAGTGGCGCAGCGAACCGTCGCCGACGGTCCCCAGCAAGCGCAGTCGCAGGAGCCAGTAGGCGCCGGCCCACGGTGCGAACGCGGCGAGAGCTTGCAGGGCGAGCCGACGGCGTGTCGCACGGCCACGCAGCAGGAGCGTCGCAGCCACAGCCGGGAGAAAGAGCAGAGCCAGCTGGTGAGCGACGAAGCTCAGTCCAGCGAGCGTACCCGCTGCTACCGGTCGGTCCGAGTCGAACAGGACGACGGAGACGAAGAGCAGAGAGGCACCCAGGCTCACGCCGTCGAGCGTCAGAGCGAAGAGGTTCGCCGCGTCGCAAGCAAGGAAGGACAGCATGCAGGTCAGCGCGAATCCCTCGGACGTCAGCCGGCGCCCGGCGACGAAGAGAGCCAGGGCGGCTGCGGCCTGCGAGCCCGCCAGGAAGAGAGGCAGAGCGGACCAGGAGACGGTCCGGTCGAGCAGCGCCGCCAGGGTCGGCAGCAGGGGAGGGCGCACCGAGAACGGAACGTCGTATCCGAGGTAGTGCAGAGCGTTGCAGAGATAGTCGAAGGAGTCGCCGCCGAAAAAGGGATAGTTGCTGATGAAGTCCTGGTGCCAGAGGAGTACCGAGCACGTGGCGAGATAGAGCGCAGCGGCGAGCGCCGCCAGCGGGAAGAGGTCGCGAGACCCCGGTCGGCCCGACCGAGCCTCTTCCGATGGCCGTTGGTCGTTCAAACGTTCATCGCTCGCTTCGGCTTCCTGATGGAACGGCCGAACCCCGGGGACTCGGCGTCGTCGCTGTGCAAGCGTTCCATGGCGCTGGAGGATCGAGGTTTCGCGTCAGGCACGGCGCAGTCGATCGTGGCCCAGGGAAGACCGCGGAAGCTGCCTCTCGAGGGGTCGGACGGCTCGGGGTCGACAGACCGTTGGCCGCTTCGCCGGTCTCCGGGCCGACCTACTCGGCCACCTTGAACGAGAGAAAACCTTCCTGGTTGTCCCAGGCGATGGCGAGCGTGCCGCCTTGGTCGCTGACGTTCATGAACCAGTAGGTGAGGTTGTCGATCGAGCCGTCGACGGTTCTTACGGTCATCTCGGCGCGGGCGACGTCGTGCTCCGGCTTGTAGCCGTATCCTCCCCAGGCTTTGCCTTCGGCGATGCCCTGTCCGACCTCTTCCCGCGACGTGACGCGGCCGATGTAGGGCTGGCTGGAGACGACGGCCGTCCAGGCGCCTTCTTTCAGATCGATCAGGAAGCTGTATTCACCCGGCGGCACGACCTTGCCGCCGATCTCGAGAGCGACTTCGGTTTCGATGCGCGTGCTGGAGTCGGCGCCGGCGCGCCAGATCGGAGCGCCCGCGAGCAGCTTCTGACCGTAAGCGTCGCCGCTGCCGAAGATGCCCTGACGGTTGCGCAGGATCGGCGCGCTGTAGTCGATGCGAATCCAATGATCACCGATCTGAGTCGCTGCCGAGGTGCGAGGGCTCGCCGGGTTGGGGCCCTGAGCGAAGACGGCGCTTCCGGCGGCGAGAGTCAGCAGGACGAAGAGGATCAGGGCGCGGCGACGGCGGTTCTTCTGCACGAGGAGTCTCCGTGGGCCTCGGCGGTGCGAGGCTCTCGAGGTCGTTGGACTGAACGGTGAATCAGGACCAAGCGTAGCCCAACGAGCACGCGAGCGGCTCGCGACTCGCCGAGGGGGCTCAACGGTCGGATCGCGTCAGTTGCGCGGCCCCGAGGGAGCGTGCTTCTCGAGCTTGGGCAAGCTGCCGATCATGCCGTCGGGGCGCGCCTTCTCGAGCATGCGCTGGTAGGCAGGACGAGCGATCGTCTTCTCCTTCCACGCGGCGACGTGAGGGAACTGTTCCTCGTCGACCAGGTTCAGCGTCGTCGCTACGTTCAAGGGGAACATCATCATGATGTCGGCCGCCGAAAACTCCGGACCGCCGAACCACGGGTACTTGGCCAGATGGTTCTCGGCGTACTGGACCGTCGCCTCCGAGTCGACGAGGGGTGAGCGCTGGGTCGGAGGCTCGCGAATCCAGGCGCGGTAGTCGGAGAAGAGTCGTGCAGCCAGGCTGCCCTCGGCGAAGTGCATCCACATCTTGTGGTTGGCGTAGTCGAGCGACTCGAGCGGCGGCTGCAGCTTGCCGGGAGCGTGACGATTGAGAATCACCTCGATGATTGCTCCCGATTCGACGAGGACCTGATCGCCCAGGATCACCGTCGGAGCCATCGGCACGTCGGGATTCACTTCGCGGATCTTCGCCATCGAAGCCGCCAGGTCGCCGCGTACGAAGACCAGCTCATAGGGCAGACCGAGCTCTTCCATGAGCCAGACGATCCGTTCGGAGCGACGCCCTTCGAGGTGGTAGATCGTGATCTTCGGTGTTTCGGAGGAGGCTTCTGAGCCTCCACTGGAAGCGAGAGCGGCGGCGAGAAGAATTCCGGTCAGCGACATCGGTCGTTCTCCAGAGGTTGGCAGTGGTGTGTGACGACCCTAGCAACGCCGTGTTCCAGTGCGGGACGCAGTGGCGGCAGCGCGGCACGGTCGCCTTCTTGGTGCGATGAGAAAGACGGGGCACCCGAAGGTGCCCCGTCGATCGGGCCGAAGGCCCACGTCCGGAGGTCCAGTCCAGACTCGAATCTGAAGCGCGAGGAATCGAAGGAAGATTACGACAGCCGGCTCGGACTTGTCAGCCGGCGTCGTCGGGGAGGCTGCGGTAGTGACTCCAGGCGCCGTATACGAGCAGAGCGAAGGCAATGTGCACTCCGATCATTGCTGGCCATCCCGAGAGAAAGATGACGTCGTTGGCCAGGCTCGGACCGAAGCGTCCGCCACCGAACTCGAGTCCGCGCGTTCCGAACCAGGCGTTGGCGATCGCCGGCAGCGTGAAGAGCCAGGCAAAGGTGAGACTCGAGTAGAAGAGCCAGGTGTTGAGACGCCGGCTGAGCTTCAGGTACGGCGCCACGGCGGCGAGGGCCATGAGGAGCAGACCGTTGGTGATGCCCTCGAGGTGCGCCATGTTCCAGGCTCGAGACTCGCCGGGCACCTGCACGTCGACGTCGCGGATGAAGGGCCAGAGATCGATCTCTCCAAGCACTTGAAAGAAGTAGAGCCAGCCGCTCGCCGCGGAGCTCACCAGGAGACCGACACCGTTCAGAACGAGCAGGCTCCGGCGTCGTTCGCTGAGAATCATGCTGCGGCTCCTTCGGCTTCGAGGATGCGCTCGATCGTGGCGAGAGCGGGAGGCCCGATCTTGCGTGCGCGGAGGACGTTCTTGAAGAGCTGCGGCAGCGACTCGTGATGAGGCAGCGCGAGGCGGCTTCGCCGCAGCCAACGAAAGAGGCTCTGCCAGCGATCGAAGTTCTGGTTACTCGTCGCCATGCAGGAGAGATAGTCGAGGTTGAGCTCCGGGTGCGGCACGGGAACGCACAGCGCGTTCTTCTCCTCGTCGCTTCCCGGGCGGCTCTCCACGTAGCCGAGCAAAGCTGCGCTGAAGACCTGCTGACACATGAAGACGGACTGCAGCGTCAGGGTGTCGCCCTCGAAGATGGGCACGCGCTCACGCTTGGCGAGAGCGTTGGCGGTGCAGTCGACGAAGAGCGTTTCGGCACCGTCGACCGCGACCTCTCCCTCTGCGAGCACGATGCGATCCGGCTCGAGGCTCGAGACCCGTCCGAGACGTACGACGTTCTCGATGCTGCGCAGCGTCGCGAGCTCTTCCCGGTTCACCGTGGCGCAGCGGAACTTCGTCGGCCACACCGACGGGTCGATGCGCATGAAGCTCTTGGCCTCTTCGGTCGCCAGGAAGACGTCCTCGAGCGTCGAAGCGCCGGTGATGAGCTCGAGCTGTTTGACGAACCACCCGAGGGTGCGTCCCGGCGTCAGAGCGTCGCGGTCGAGCAGCCAGGCGTCGTTGCTGACGACCCACATGATCTTCTCCGCCGGCACGCCGCGCCCCCGCAGAAAAAGCACGGCGTCCATGCCCGTCTTGCCGGCGCCGAGGACGACGTAGCGAGAGACTGGCTCGCTGATGCGCGGCAGGGCGTTGGGCGGTACCAGCCGCACGGCGTCGGCGACGTCGTACTTGGGCGGGGTCGTCGACGGTACTTCGACCTTCATGTACGTCGAGTCGACGATCTTGCGCGACACCTCGGCTTGGTAGGTCGCGCCCGCAGTGAGCAGCGACTCGAAGCGTCCGCCACCCGTGTAGCTGTGCTGCGGGAAGTACTGCACCCTTCCCGAAGCGAGCAGCCTCTTCAGGACCGTCTCGTAGTAGGCGAGGATCTCGCGGTGCGAAGCGAGAGCGGCGCCGCCCGGCCCGAGAGAGAGGGAGTTGACGCCATAGAAGGCGGCCGGTTGGTGCAAAGAGACGTACGGGTAAGCGTCGTTCCAGTGGCCGCCGGGCTGGCCCCGGCGATCGACGATGGCGAAGGTGTCGCTCGGACGACGGCGGTGGAGCTCGTCCACGAAGGCGAGCCCCATCGCGCCAGCGCCGACGACGAGGTAGTCACACGAGATCTTCTGGTGCATCGAAGACAGGCTACCGCGATCTGCAGCCTGCGATGGACCGTGGCTAGAAGTGGTCGGGAAACTGGACCTTGAGCGCCGCCTCGAAGGCGCGGGCAACCTCTTCGAAGCCGGTACTGCGCGGGTGGATCTCGTCGGCCCATTTGTCGACCCTGCCGCGCACGTCGACGACGACGAACTTGTCGCGATCGATCGACTGCAGCGTCGTGTTGAACTCGTCGACGAGCCAGCGGGCGACGCCGGCACGGTGCTCTTCCGGCACGAAGATCTGGTCGTCGAACGAGCCGTTCATGACCTTGTGCATCCACGGTCCGATCTCTTTGAGTCCCCAGAGGATACGGATCGGCCGATCGCCGGGGATCGCATAGTCGTAGCCGTGGGTGTAGATGACGCATTCCGGGTTGTGGTCGTCGCGCACGTTGCAGAGGTTCTCGAAAGCCGCTTTGAGCTGCGGCATCGTCGTCGTTCGGACCCGGTCGACCTCGATGAAGTCGGTCGGTTGATTGCCGGTGGCGTTGGAGCGCAGCAGGACCGCGAGCTGGTGCGGCGCCAGGATGTCGTTGCCGCCGCCGCTCAGCAGGAGCGCCTGCGCACGGTAGGCGCGGCCGAAGCGACGAACGTAGGTGCGCCTCAGGTGACCGCTGAGCTTGCGCAGCGGACGATCGCCGAGCATGCGCAGCAGTTCGTCGCCGCTCTTCTCGAGCCGCAGCACGCTGAATTGGCCGAACCGGCGCAGATGATCGATGACGTTGCTGTGCAACGGGAACGAGAACCACGAATCGCCCTCGGTGAGGAGCACCGGTCGATCGAGATCGGGGCTGCGCCGGATCTGCTGAATCAGTCCTTGGATGGTGCCGTAGAGTGCGGCGTCGGGCAGCGGATTGGGCATGGGGAAGCTCCTGAGGTTCCGTCGGCGGGCGAACCGGTGGATCGTCTCTCCTACTGAGTAGGACGGACGCGGGCGCCGATTTTGGACAGAGAACATCGGAGCCCCGGTGCTGATCGAAAGGCCCAGCAGACACCCCGAGGAGCTAGCCGTGGAAGACATCGCCATCATCGGTGCCGGACTGAGTGCCGTGAGCTGTGCCCGCCGCCTTCGAGAGGCGGGCACGAGCTGCCGCCTCTTCGAGAAGTCGCGCGGCCCCGGAGGCCGACTTTCGACCCGCCGAACGGGTGAGCTGCGGTTCGATCACGGGGCGCAGTACTTCACGGCGAGCGATTCTCGCTTCAGAGAGCAGATCGAAGCGTGGCGAGCAGAGGGGCTCGCCGCTCCCTGGCAGGGGCGCATCGTGTCGATCGATCACTGTCAAGTGTCACCGACGTCGACGCCGATCGAGCGCTATGTGGGCGTGCCGCGCATGAGCGTTCTGTCGAGGGCACTGATGGGCGACATCCCGATCGAGACCGGCTGCCGGATCACGGCCCTGCGGAGAACGACGGCGGGCTGGATGCTTTCGTCGGAGGAGGGCGCGCAGCACGGGCCCTTTCGACAGGTCGTCGTCTCGGCGCCCGCGCCTCAGGCGGCCGAGCTTCTGGAGCCGGCAGCGGAACTCGCGGCGGCAGCCCGGTCCGCTCGTTTCGCCCCCTGTTGGGCGGCGATGCTCGCGTTCGAAGAGCCCTTGCCCCTCGACTTCGACGGCGCCTTCGTGGCGAGCAGCGCTCTCTCCTGGATTGCCCGCAACTCGAGCAAGCCCGAGCGCCCCGAGGCAGAGAGCTGGGTTCTGCACGGCTCGTCCGAGTGGTCCGCGGCGCATCTCGAAGAGTCCCCGAAGGAAGCGCTCGAGGGCCTGACGAGTGCCTTCCGCGAAGCGGTTCAGACGGAGCTGCCAGAGGCCGTTCACGCCGTCGCACATCGCTGGCGTTTCGCGCTGCCCGAGACACCTCTCGAAGATCGCTGCCTCTACGACGCTACGGTGGGAGTGGGCGCCTGCGGCGACTGGTGCGGCGGCCCGCGTGTCGAAGGCGCCTATCTGAGCGGATGGGAGTTGGCGGACCGACTGACCCTGAGCTGAAGCTACGCCGACGGTTTGGGTTATCGTTTCGCATGCTCAAACAAACAGTGCTGGTCGTCACTTCGTTGTTCTTCGCGGCGGGGGCGCCGAGTCTCGCCTCGGTCGACTTCACCGCCGCGCAGGCGGAGCGTGGTCAGTTGCTCTACGAAGAGCACTGCGCCTCCTGCCATGCGCGCAGCCTCAAAGGTAATCACCTCTCTCCCAGCCTCGTCGGCGATCGCTTCGATCGCTCTTGGCGGGGAAAGAAGGCTGACACGCTGGCCTTTCACGTGCGCCGCATGCCGCCGGAGGCGAACGCGCCCGAAGTGCCTCTGACCGAAGAGGACTACGCCGGCATCCTCGCCTACGTTCTGCAGGTCAACGGCTTCGAGGCTGGCGCTGCGGCGCTGCCGGCGCAGATGGCAGCGCTCGCGAAGGTCGACCTGCCGGCGCTGCCGGGCGTCGTTGCCGATGTCGACGCGCCGGTGACGCCGTCGCGTCGCCAGAAGGCGCGCCTCGCGGCGCTGACACCGGTGACGCAGGAGATGCTCGACGATCCGCCGCCCGGCGACTGGCTTTACTGGGGCCGCTCCAACGACGGCCAGAGCTTTTCGCCGTTGACCGAGATCGACAAAGAGACCGTCAAGGGCCTCAAGTCGACCTGGCGCACGGCGCTTCGGCCCGGTGTCAGCATGTCGGTGCCGCTCGTGCACGACGGCATCATGTTTCTGCACTCCTTCCCCGACACGGTGCTCGCCCTCGATGCAACGAACGGCGACGTGCTGTGGCGCTACCAGTACGAGTCCTCCAAGGGCTCGAGCCAGAAGATGGGCCTCGGCATTGGCGGCGACAAGATCTTCGTGCCGACGTCCGACCTGCATGTGGTGGCGATTGACATGCGCACCGGCGAGCCCGCCTGGGACCATGAGATCGATCTGCCGCATCCGCAGGGCGGCCTCGGTGGCTACCAGCTGCGCAGCGCTCCGCTGGTCGCCGGCGGCAAGGTGCTGCAGGGGGTGACCTCGAGCTTCATCCCGAAGGGGGGCTTCATCGTGGCCCTCGATCCGGAGACCGGGGAGGAGTCGTGGCGTTTCAACACCATCGCGCGCCCCGGGGCTCCGGGAGGCAATACCTGGAACGGTCTGCCGCTGGACAAGCGCAGCGGTGGATCGGTTTGGCATCAAGGCACCTACGACCCCGAGCTCGACCTCGTCTACTACGGCGTCGCTCCGACGTACGACACCGGCCCACTGCTGGTCGCCTCGGACGAGGAGGGCGTGACGAACGAGGCCCTCTTTACCAACTGCACCATCGCGCTGCGCCCGAGCTCTGGAGAGCTCGTCTGGTACTACCAGCACATGCCCAACGACCAGTGGGACCTCGACTGGGCGTTCGAGCGTCAGGTGGCGACGCTGACGCTCGATGGCGAGCCTCGCAAGGTGGTGATGAACGTCGGCAAGATGGCGATTCTCGAAGTGCTCGACGCGGCGACCGGTGAGTATCTCTTCTCCATGGATTCGGGCACGCAGAACGTCATCACCGCGATCGACCCCGAGACCGGAGAGAAGACCTTCGACCTGTCCAAGATGCCCGACCCCAAGAAGGAGATCGTCGTCTGTCCGAATGCCGCCGGCGCACGCAGCTGGCCACCGACGTCCTTCAGTCCGCCGAGTAACCTCGTCTTCATTCCGATCACCGAGTGGTGCATGGGGATGGGAGCGCAAGGAGTCCGGCTGCTGACGTCGGGCGTCGGCATCACGGACGCCGATCATCCGGGCATCGACGACGGCACGATGGGTCAGATCCAGGCGATGGACGCGGCCTTCCAGGAGGTTGCGTGGACGCACGATCAGGTCGCGCCGGTCTCCTCGAGCATGCTGGCGACCGCGGGCGGACTCGTCTTTGCGGCGGACCTCGAGCCGAGTCTCAAGGCGTTCGACGAGCGCACCGGCGAGGTTCTCTGGCAGACGACGCTCGATGACGTGCCGAGTTCGAGCCTGATCACCTACAGCGTTGGCGACAAGCAGTACCTCGCCGTGCTCGTCGGCATCAAGAACATCCACGTGAGCGCTCTCGAAGGGCGTTACCAGAAGCTTCTGAAGGACCTGGGCAAGGCCGACAAGGAGACGCGCCGCGGCGGTGCGGCGCTTTGGGTCTTCAGTCTGTAGTGCGGTTCCCGGCAGCCTGAGGGAAAGCCAGCGCAGAAGTCGTCGCCACGGCCGCTCGAGGCGACTGGACGCTGCGCGTCTGCGGGCCGTAGAGACCAGCAGACATTCCACATCGCAAGGAGACCCTGTGAAAGCTGCTGCCAGACTCGCTGCCCTACTCGTCGCGACCGCCCTGTCGATCCTTCTGTTGCTGGGCGCTCTGCCTCTCGCTCAGCCGGCGCTTGCCTCGACCTCGGCGAGCGCCCGGCCCGAGCTCGCCACCGTTCTCGTCAGGATCGTCGTCGAAGATGCCGCAGGCAAGCGGACCTACGAGTTGATCACGACGAACGACGGCGCCGCTCGGCGGCTGGAGAGCGCGAGCCGGGTAGCCCTCGGGCCCAGGCCACGCAGCGTGCCCGAGGGCACCGTTCCGATCAGAACCGTGCAGTACCAGGATCTCGGCTTTTCGGCCGATTTGACGGTGCGTCAGAAGGATGCGCAGCGGTACCGCGTCCAGGCCAAGTTCCAAGACAGCGTCGTCAACGAGTCGGTCGAGGCCGACCTTCCGCAGATCGATCGCCACTCGCAGGAACTGCACGCTCTCGTCGCGCTCGGCGAGAGCGTCACCGCGACGAGCGTGGTCGGGGGAAAGACAGCCGACTACCGGGTCACGATCGAGCTTGGCGAGCTCTGATCCGGTTCGCTCGACATGTGACTCTTCTCGGGTCCGCCGGTCCGTAGGGGCGAAAGGAGCAAAGTATGGACAGTCTTCTTCCCCTCATCATTCAACTGATCAGCGGGGCTGTTGGCGGTAACCTCGCCGGCTCGCTGATGAAAGAGTCCTCCCTCGGCACGCTCGGCAACTCCATCGCCGGCATTCTCGGCGGCGGTATCGGCGGTCAGGCACTGGGGCTGTTGGGCCTCGCCACCGGCGGCGGTATGGACATCACGGGGATCCTCGGCAGCGTCGCCAGCGGCGGCGTCGGCGGCGGAATCCTGATGGCGATCCTCGGCGTCGTGCGCAAGGCGATGAGCAAGTAGCTTCAGGTCGAAGGGCGAGTCGGCAGCGGCTCGCCCTTCTCTCTCCAGCCGTCAGCTCCGGCTCACCTCCGCGCGGTGGGCGGCTGCCAGCTCTTCGAGGCTGGTGAAGCGGAAGTCCACTTCGGGGACCTGGCCCGGATCGCGCGTTGCTCCGAAGCCGCCCAGCTCATGACGACGATGAATCCAGCAGCGCGCCAGCCCGTGGCGGCCGGCCGGCACGTGGTCGTGAAAGAGGCTCTCGGCGACGTGGAGGATGTGGGATCGGTCGACACCCTGCTCGCCGAGTCGTTCCAACAGGTACTCGAAGTTGCGGGCGTCCGGTTTGTACGAGCCGATCTCCTCCGCCGTGTACACCGCGTCGAAGCGCACGCCGAGGCGCTCCTCGCTCTTCGCAAACGACTCCTGGTCGACGTTCGAGAGGATGACGAGCCGGAAGTGGCCTGAGAGGTAGCGCAGCGCCTCGCTCGAGTCCGAGAAGGCGGGCCAGTCGCCGACGCTCTCTCCGTAGGCTCGGCACTCCGTCCAGCTCACGGTGACGCCCCACTCCTCGGCGAGTCGTCGGTAGACGGTGGCCAGGACGTCTGGATAGCGACGTCCCGGCGTCTGCCGTTGATGCAGCGATTCGAGTCGGCCGTGGGCCTCGAGGACATCGTCTTTGGCCGTCGCTCGGCTCGAGCGAGCGGCGAGCTGCGAAAGCCGGGAGAACATGCCGCTCTCCCAGTCGATCAACGTGCCGTAGCAGTCGAAGGTCAGCGTGCTGAAGTCAGAGAGTTTCATGGCGGTGCTCCTGCAGGGCCGGGCAGCTGTTCGTCGCCGAGTCGCTGCCCACAGGCATCGTAGTCTTCGACCGCCCGCTGGCAAACCCTGCGTCGCTCCGCTTCCACTCCCTCGCCCGTCGGGAGGCTCTCCGGCCCTTCGCATCCGGGAGTCGAGCGTCCTCGACGGAGACTGGACTCCGTCCTCCTTGCCGAACGACGAGCTCGCTCCTGACGTGCTGGCGCGCCATTCGGTCGCGGCGTTGACGTCTTGTCCGACGATCTGTGGATGAACGACGGCCCGCGGCGGTCTCGGCGGACGACGCGATAGCCGCCATCGCTGGACTGCTCACCGAGGCTCTCGGTCGTGCCGCCGACGAGGTGAATGCGACCGCGGACGCTCGCGACTCAGTTCTCGAGGCGAAGCGACATCTTCACCAGCTCTGCCAGCGAGCCTGCCTGCATCTTCTCCATGACCCGGGCGCGGTGGATCTCGACGGTACGCTGCGAGATCTCGAGCCGGTTGGCGATCACCTTGTTGGCCAAGCCGTCGACGACGAGCCCCATCACTTCGTGCTCGCGCGGGGTCAGCTGTTCCAGCCTGTCCTTCAGATCGTCGAGGCCGTGGCGAGCTTCTTCGTCTTCTTCGAAGCTGCGCAGAGCGGCGTTGACTCGGTCGAGAAGCTCTTGATGGCTGAAAGGCTTGGTCATGAAGTCGAAGGCGCCGTCCTTCATGGCCGAGACCGCCATCGGCACGTCACCGTGGCCGGTCAGGAAGATCACCGGCAGTCCGAAGTTGCGACTCTTGAGTTCGGAGAAGAGCTCGACACCGCTCATTCCAGGCATGCGCACGTCGAGGAGAACGCAGCCGTTCATCTCGTCGAGTGACCCGTCGAGGAACTCTCGCGCGGAGCGGAACTCCTCGACCTCGAAGCCAACGGAGTCGCACAGCACCGCCAGGGAGTCCCGGAACGCGTCGTCGTCGTCGACCAGGTAGAGGGTGTTGATTGCATCGGTTTCAGACATCGTGTTCGACTCCTTCGCTCGTCAGAGGCAGCTCGACGTAGAACGTGGCACCGCAGTCTTCGTTGTTCTCGAACCAGAGACGACCGCGATTGGCCTCGACCAGATTCTGACTCAGAGCCAGCCCGACGCCCATGCCCGACGCCTTGGTGGTGAAGAAGGGCTGCATGATCTGCTCGACGTGCTCCTCTGCGATCCCGGTCCCTTCGTCACAGACGGCGATGCGCGCCCGGCCGTCGCTCTTGCTGGCGCGCACGGTGACGCGCTCGCCGCCCGCCTGGGCCGTCGCTTCGACCGCGTTGCGCAGAAGGTTGAGAAGCACCTGCTGCATCGCCACGATGTCGGCGATCGCGAAGATCTCGTTGCCCGGGAAGTCCGTGACGACGGCGACGTTGACGAAGCGCGCGTCGAGGGCGGCCAGCTCGATGACGTCGTGAATCAGAGTGCGGAGCTCGAAGGTGCTCGCCTGTTCCAGCTGGTGGCTGCCGGCGACGCTTCGTAGGCGCTGGATTACCTGACCGGCCCGCTGGGCCTGTGACGAGATCTTGGAGAGAAGCTCACGGAGCTTGTCGTCGCCGCCTTCGCCGAGCTTGATCCGCACGGCTTCGGCATAGTTCGAGATCGCTCCCAGGGGTTGATTCACCTCGTGTGCGATGCCGGCCGCCATCTCGCCGAGTACGCTCAGTCGGCTCACCTCCGCCAAAACTTCGCGGTCCTGGCGCAGCTGTCGTTCCGTGTTGATCTGCTCGGTTTCGTCGACGAACTGGCAGAGGAGTCGGACGCGATCGTCTTCGTGTTCGGGCAGCTTTGCGAGTAGTAACGTGCCGATGCGAGAGGTGCTCTCGCCTCCGACGATGCGATGGCGAGCGCTGTAGGCCACACCGCGGGTCGCGGCGCCGACCGCCTTTGCGAGCTTCGAACGCTCGTTGGCTGCGAGTGCGTCTTCGAGGGTCGACAGGCCCTCTGTCGAGGGGCCGATCTGTTGGGTCCAGGTCGGGTTGACGTCGAGAATTCTGCCTTCGCCGTCGAGGACGGCCGTGGCGACCGGACTGTTCTCGAGAATCAGCCGCAGCTCCGCTTCGCGCGCCGCCAGCGACTCCTGCAGACGCTTGCGCTCGCTGAGGTCGCGCAGCACGCCGACGAAGAAACGATCTTTGCCGGTTCGGCCCTCGCCGACCGCAAGGTCGGCGGGGAAGAGAGCGCCGCTGCTCTTGCGGCAGAGAACTTCGCGTCCGACGCCGATGATCTTGGCGTCGCCGGTCTCGCGGTAGGCGCTCAGGTAGCCGTCGTGCTCCGAGGACATCGGCTCCGGCATGAGAAGGCTGACGTTCTCACCGAGCACCTGGCGGGCGCGATAGCCGAAGAGCTTCTCGGCAGCGGGATTGAACGCCTTCATCCTGCCGACGCCATCGATCACGATGACCGCCTCGACGGCGGCTTGAAAGAGGGCCTCGAAAAGATCGTCGCCGGCTGACACCTGAATAGCTTAGTGCGAAGTGGTCGGGTAGGTAGGCACGGCCGCAGGGGCTCGAGGCTCAGACGTCGGCAAGGTGGACGGTCAGCACCGGGCAGGTCGCACGGCGAACGACGCGGTCGGCCACGCTGCCGAGCAGCGCATGCTTGATCCCGGTCAGGCCGCGGCTGCCGATGATGATGAGGTCCGAGCTGTGCTCGTCGGCGCACTCCAGGATCTCATGTGCCGCCGAGCCGATGACCGCTTCGACCTCGATGCCGTGCTCGAACCTGCCGGCGGCAGCCGTCTCTTTCTCCAGAGACTCGCGGGCCGCCTTGAGCACCTCCGGCATGTTCTCGACGAGCACCGACGCTGCGCCTGAGTACTCTGGCGCGTAGTGCGGACGCGGCACGACGTGCAGGGCGCGAACCGGAGCCTGGTAGAAGTTGCCGAGGTCGCGTGCGAACTGCAGCCCGGCGCGGGAGTGATCCGAGAAGTCGACGGCGACGAGGATCTCCCGCGGACGGGAGGCGACGGCATCGACTTCTTCCGTGCAGGTGTAGACCGAGCAGCTGGCGGTGCGCACCACCTCTTCCGCGACGCTCCCCAGGAGGAAGCGACGCAGGCCCCGCCGCCCGTGCGTGCCGAGTACGATCACGTCGATGGAGTGCTCGTTGGCGTACTCGACGATCCCCTCGGCCACGAATTCGGATTCGATGACGGCCGTGACGTGAGAGCAGCTCCCGAAGTCGATCTGTTCAGCGAGCGTCTCGACCTGCTTCTCAGCTTCGCTGATACCCATGTGAATGAGTTCGTCCCGGCTCCAGGTACTTTCCAGCGGCGCCAGAACGCTGAGCTCCGACAAGGGGACGACGTGCAGGAGGTGCACCTCGGCTCCGAACTGCTGTGCGAGATCGACTCCGCGGTGCGGCGCGACGCTGGAGGAGTTCGAGAAATCGGTGGCGATGAGGACTCTTTCGACTTTCATGGGCTTTTCCTTTCAGGCGGCCGTGGGCGGTGCGTGCGGCTTGAGCACGAGGACGGGTAGGGGGGTTTCGGTGGTGAGCTGCTCGGCGACGCTGCCCAGCAGGATGCGCCGCACTCCGGTGCGTCCGTGAGTTCCCAGGAGGAGAAGGTCCGGCGTCGTTGCCTCGAGATGCTCGCGAAGGGCCTTCGTCGGATCGCCGAGCAGGCAGCGGGCACTGACGGTGCATCCCTCGGGACGCTCGCCTTCGACCGCGTCGTCGAGAAGCGAGCCGATCCTCGTCAGAGCCTGAGCCGTGCGCGGACGGTGTGGATTCGCCTCGAGCTCGGGCAGCGCGGCGGCCGCAGCGGGGTGCTCGGGCTCCAGCACGTGGACCACGTCGAGCCGCGCTTCGAGGTTCCTGGCCAGCTGGTCGGCCTCCTGAAGGAGAGCTGGACTCTCGTCACTGAGATCGAGCGCCAGTGTGAGACACAGCGCGCCTCCCTCGAGAGCGGGTCCTTCCTCATGAACGACGAGAACGGAGGCTTCGCTGTGCCGCAGGATCTTCCGCGTGATGCCTCCGAGAAAGAACTCGGTGGCCCGGCCGCGAGCACGACTCCCCAGCAGGATCAGATCGGCCTCTTCGGATCGGGCCGCGTCGAGCAGCGTCTCGGCCGCTTCGAAGCTGCGCTCGACCTTGGCGCTGAGCTCGAGCTTCGGATGCGTCTCGCGGAGCTCCGCGGCGAGCGCTTCGAGCCGCGCCTCGTGATTCTCCGTGTGCAGGACCTGTGCGTGAAAGAGGCAGATCGAAGCGTTTTGGGTGTCGGCGAAGCGCGCGGCGAATCGCGCCGCCTCGAGAGAGGGGCCGGAGAAGTCGATCGGTACGAAGATGTTTCGGAAGCAGCGTTCCATGGCGTCACCTCGGAGGTTCGAAGGCAGCGGTCGATTGATCCTTCGAGAGGCTACGGCGGGCGCCAGGAGCGCGAAATTCGCTCAAATCCTGAGCGATATGCGTACAAACCGAAGGCCGTGCTCTCCGGTTCGTCGATGGCCTAGCGGTGCAGCGCGACGGTGTCTGTCGGCGGTAGCGCAGCGGGTGGCTCCGAGCTCTCCGTTCGCTCTGTGTGAGCCGCCTGGTAGCAGCGGGCCGCGGGCTCGGGAATGAGCAGTACGTGGCATGAGGCACGGTAGGCCAACTCGGAGGCGACCGAGCCGAAACGCAGGCGGTTCCAGCCGCGTGGAACGCTGCTGCCGGCGACCAGGACGTCGCACCGATCCGCGACGAGCTGTCTCTCGATCGCGTTCAGCGGAGCCCCTAGGGCCAGACGCAGACCAGGCTTTTCGAGATGCGCCCGTTCGGACAGGCGGCGCAGTCGCGCGTGCGCTTCGCTTCGGGCCGGAGCTTCATCGACGGCTGTCACCAGGACGGGCTCGCGAGACCACCCGAGGCGGTTGAGGTGGTCGTTGCCCGCAAGCACGGCGAGGCTCGACGATTCGCTGCTGTCGACGGCGAAGAGCGGTCGAGACGGCGGGAAGGGCTGACCGGGCCTCACGACCCAAAGCAGACGCGAGGAGTTCCGGAGAAGGCCGTCGATCGTCGCG
>JBCCLJ010000162.1:0-16535 GCA_039026915.1 Acidobacteriota bacterium | reverse complement strand
GGCGTGTACTTCGTGCTCGGCCTCTTCCTGATGGCTGCTGCGCGCAACCCGGAGAAGCACCACAGCCTGATCTCGTTCACCGTCTGGTCGAGCGTCGTGCACGCCGGGATCATGGCGATCCAGGCCATCGGCGATCACCACGAGACGGGCCATCTCATGGGCGACGTGCCGGCGCTCGTGCTCGTCGCTGTGGTGCTCGGCCTCCTCACTCCGCGAGAGCGCGAGATCGGGGCAGCGGCAGCCCACGACTCCTGAGCCGAGGTTCCTTGCTGCCGCGTTCGGACACGCTCCAGTGTGAAGACGAGGCTCCGTTCGACGCCCGAGCCGCTCTCCTGCGGCGGGCGTGACGTCGGGGTTGGCACGCGGGGCCGACGGCCTCGATAGGCTCGAGCGGTCCACCGAACGACTGGGAGCCTAGGATGCAAGCCGTCCGGAACCGCCTCTTCTTCGCCCTGCTCTTCTTTTCCTGTGTGAGCGGTGGAGCGCAAGAGCTACCGCTGGACCTCGCCTTCGACCGCGCCGAGTTTCTCTGGGGAGCCGGTCCGGCCCTCTCGCCCGACGGTCAATGGGTTGCCTACAGCGTGCGCCGCACCCCCCGGCTCCGTGGTCTGGATCTCGACGCGCGCTACCAACCGAACGGTGTACCCAGCTCGGTACTCGGCAGCCGGCTCTTTCTCCAGCAGATCGGCGGCGCGGCCCGCGACATCTGCCCAAACGGGGCCAACTGTTGGCGTCCCTCGTGGTCGCCGGACTCGAGTGTGCTGGCCTTCTACTCGGACGCCGGCGGCTTCGCGCAGCTCTGGCTGTTCGAGCCGGAGACGGACTCAGCCCGGCTCGTGAGCGAAGCCAGAGTCAAGGCGAAGCTGTGGGCCGGCGACGAGGCAAGGTGGAGTCCCGATGCGAAACGGCTGTACGTGCCCCTGTTCGCGGGCGCGAGCGCGAGCTCGGTCGTCGAAGCGCCAGATCGGGACGCGGCGGAAGGAGCGAGAGTCACGGTGCTCGGCAACGGCTCGGAAGCAGGCCGGGCGAGCGGCTTGGAGGATCGGCCGCTGGTGAGCTTCATGCTCGCTGAGAACAACGCGTCGCTGGGCGCGATCGAGCGAGAGGGTGGTGACGTCGAAATCGTCGTGCCGGCTGGGACCGAGCCTCGGCCGAGTGTGCTGCGCATTTCTGCTTCGGGTCGCTGGATGAGCTATCTGTCGGTCTTCCGGCCCGGAGCGGCGACGAGTCAGGCGTCCACCTACGCTCTCGCCGTCGTACCGACCGACGGTGGCCCGGTCACCGTGATCGCGGAGGAGCTGCCGGTCGGCAACGACTACCACCGCCAGAACTACAGCTGGCACCCGACGGACGACCGGTTGGTCTTTCTGAAGGACGATGGCCTTTGGCTCGTCGACCTGCAAGGGTCCACTCCTTCGAAGCCGCAGCGCCTCGCTGCCGGCCTCGGCAAACTGACTCCGATTCCCCTCTGGTTCACCCGGGACGGGTCCGCCGTCGTCGTCGGTTGTGAGGAGGTCGATCTGCGGGACTACTACGGTCCACGCCCCGGCGCCCTGGCGCGTGTGCCTCTCGACGGCGGTGCACCGCAGGTTCGCTCGCTCGGCAGCGAGTGGCAGTTTCAGAGGGTGGTGCGCGCGCGCCCGAACACCTTGTGGCAGCAGGACTCTCAGCACGCCCACGTCGTCTTGCGCCACCTTTCGACGGGCGAAAGCTCGGTTGCTCGGCTCGCCTTCTCGAACGATCGCGAAGAAGCTCCGGACATCCTCTGGAGGGGGATCGCACGAGTTCGGGGCTTTGCGGCCTCGGCCGATCATTCGAAGCTCGTCGGTCTCTTCGAGAGCGTCGACACTCCGCCCGACGTCGTCGCCTTCGGTGCCGGCTTCGCGCGCGAGCGCGTCAGCGCCATCGATCCGCTTCTGGAAGAGGTCGCCCGCCCGACGGCGGAGATCCTCGAGGTCGACATCCCTCTGGCAGACGGCTCGCTCGACAAGGTTCGTACGGCCGTGCTCCTACCGCCGGGCGCGAAGCGCGGCGATCGTCTTCCGGGCATCGTCATGACGTACCCCGGCGGCGACGCGACGAAGAGCGTCGAGAACTACGGCGGCGGCTCGACGACGTCGCTGCCCACCCAGATCTTCTTGAGCCGAGGCTATGCGGTCGTGCTCGCCAATCTGAAGCTCGGCACCAACCGGCAGGCGGGCAACCCGCTGCAGGAGATGACGGACGCTCTTCTCCCCCAGGTCTACCGAGCGGCAGAGCTCGGCTACGTCGACCTTCGTCGGCTCGGCCTTGCGGGTCAGTCCTTTGGGGGCTTCGGGACGGCGGGCATCGTGAGCCGCACGAATCTCTTTCGAGCCGCGGTCGCGATCTCCGGCATCTACGACCTCGGCGGCACGTACGGGCACCTCGGAGACGACTACACGTCGTTCTGGATCGGATGGTCTGAGGGTGGACAGGCGCGCATGGGGACCCATCCGTGGGCCGACGTTCGACGCTACGTGGACAACTCGCCGTACTATCAGGCGGACAAAATCAGAACCCCTCTCCTCCTGCTTCATGGCGACAAGGATCAGGCGGTCCACGACGCGGAGAAGCTGTTCACCGCCCTGCGCCGCCTCGAGCGCGACGTGCAGTTGGCCCTCTACAAGGGCCAGGGTCACGTCGTCTTGGAGTGGAACCGCGCCGAAGCGATCGATGCCGCGGAGCGCATGCTGGAGTTCTTTGGCCGGCACCTCAGTGGAGAGTAAGAGAGACTCGTGAACTCGAACACGACCAGGAGACGATCATGAAACCGTTTGCGACGAATCCCCTTTCTCGGGCTCTGAAAGCGAGCCTCGTCATCGCACTCGCACTCTTCGCCGCTTGCAGTCCGCAAGAGTCTGACGGCGGAGAGGGCGCTGAGACCGCCGTCGAGCCGCAGGCCGAAGCGTCGCCCGTCGACGGCGTGACGCTCCGGCAGATCGAAGCCAACGGTCTCACGATGCGGATTGCGGAAGCCGGTGACGAGGGTCCCCTGGTGCTGCTCGTCCACGGTTGGCCGGAATCCTGGTACTCGTGGCGTCACCAGCTGACAGGCCTCGCGGCGGCCGGCTACCGTGTGGTCGCTCCGGACATGCGCGGCTACGGCGGCACCGATGCGCCGCCCGAGGTGAGTGACTACGAGATCACCCATCTGGTCGCCGACATGGTCGGCGTGCTTGATGCGCTCGGCGAAGAGACGGCCACGATCGTCGGCCACGACTGGGGCTCGATCGTCGCGCAGTACAGCGCTTTGCACCATCCGGAGCGCTTCACGCGTCTGGCGATTCTCAGCGTGCCGTACTCGGGCCGAGGCCCGTCGAGTCCGATGGAAGGCATGCGGGCCCGCTTCGGCGACGACTTCTACTACATCCTCTACCACAACGAAGAGGGCGGAGTCGCCGAGGCCGAATACGACGGCGACCCGCGAGGCCTGCTGAGCCGCCTCTACCTGTCGCCCGATTCGCCGCGGCAGCCGCCTGAAGTGACCGATCCGAAGCGCTCTGCGGGGGGTTGGATCCCGCGTCTCGGTGCGCCGGAGGGCCTGCCGGACTGGCTGACGCAGGAGGATCTCGACTACGTCGTGAGTCAGTTCGAAGGGGCGGGCTTCCGTGGTGGCATCAACTACTACCGCAATATCGAGCGGAACTGGGAGCTGTCTGCCGATCGGGAGGACATGACGATGAAGGTGCCGACGCTCTTTCTCGCGGGCGCTCAGGACGTCGTCATCGGCGGAGCGACGCAGGAGATGCTGCAGGGCATGATGAGTCCGCTGATTCCGGAGCTGCGCGGCGTCGTTCTCGTTCCCGAGATCGGTCACTGGATTCAGCAGGAGGCGCCCGAAGCGACGAACGCTGCGCTGCTCGACTTTCTGGGGAGTGCCGGCGCCTGATGGATGCCCGATCCGCCGCTCCGGCGTCGGACCGGCTCGGGCCAGTCGGCCTTCCTCTGGCCTAGTTCCCCTTGAACTCGGGATTCCGCTTCTCCAGGAACGCGCTGACGCCTTCCTTGAAGTCGTCGGACATCGAGGTCAGCAACCACTGGTCCGCGTCCATGTGCATGACGGCTCGATCGAGCGCGCCCGAGACCTGGTTCATGCTCCGTTTGATCATCTGCACCGACATCGGCGGTAGCGACGCGTACTCCTCTGCCCACGCAAGCGCATGCTGATCGAGCGCGCCCTGGGGCACGACCTCGTCGAGGAAGCCCCAGCGCTCCATCGTGTCGGCAGGAAAGAGCTTGCCGGTCATGACCATCTGCTTGGCGCGACTCAGACCGACGAGATGGATGCACAGCGGCACCGCGTGCCACATCAGGTTGATACCGAGCTTCACCTCGCCGAAGCCGATGCGCGCGTTCTCGGCGCCGATGCGAAAGTCACAGGCTGCAGGAATGCAGGCTCCTGCCCCTGTGGCGACACCTTGCACCGCACAGATCGTCGGCTGGTGAATCTCCTGGAGGCTGCGCATCAGCGTGGCACCGGTCTCCGCCGCGCGACGACGCATGAGCAGTGAGGGCGGATCCGCATCGGCCGGCAAGTCGGGCGTCAGATCGGCGCCGACGGAGAAGTGCTCTCCCTCGGCACGAAAGACGACGGCCCGCGTCATCTCGTCGCCGGCGAAGCTGCGGGCGATCTCGTCGAGCTGAAGCATCATCTCGCGCGTTATCGCGTTGCGCTTTTCCGCGCGGCAGATCGTGACGGTCGCGATCGGGCCGTCGTGGTGAACCGTGAAGAAGGACTGAGACATCGAACGCGCTCCCGCGGTCGTGGAAGAGGCGGAGCCCTTCAGCGGTCGTGGGCTCCGAGCGACGGGTCGGTAGGATCGTCGCATGAAACCCCAACTGGTCGCTTGGACTCTCCTCTTCGTCTCCGTCGTCCCGATCGGGGCGCAAGACGCCGTCGATCTGCACATCGAAGCCGTCGGTGGTGCGTCGGCACTGGCGGCGATCCAGTCGATGGAGCGCTCGGGGCGAGCCGAGGTGGTGACGCCGCAGGGCGAGTTTCCGAGCTCGTATCGGGAGGTCTACGATCTGGTCGGCGACCGTGGGTCGACGTCGCTCAACTCGGCTTTCTTCAACGTTCAGACCGGCTGGGCCGAGCGGGAAGGCTGGCGCGATCACTCGCTCGAGGGCTTCAGCAGGATGGACCCCGCGGCCCTGGCCCTCGCCAAGCTGCGATCGAGTCCGAGCGTCATCGCCTCGGTCTTGCGGCAGTACGGGCGAGCGGCCCTGCAGCCGCTCGAGGAGTGCGTCTACGAAGGCGAGCCCTGTGACGTCGTGCGCTTCGTCGGCAGTCCGACCGAGGTGCTCTTGAGTCGGGAGAGCCACATGATCGTCGCACTCGTCATCCCGGATTTCATCACCTACCACTTTCGCGACTACCAGGACGAAAGCGGCTTCCTGCTCCCGCGCGAGGTGATCGTGCAGATCCCTTCGCAGGGACTCTCCGTGACCTACGACTACCGCAAGACCGTCTTCGACGGAAAGCTGAAGGACCGTCTCTTCAAGAACCCTCGGCCCAACAAGGAGTGAAGAGCTCGTTCGTGTTGATGAGCGTCAGCTCGGGACTCCGTCTCCGAAGACGTTGATCGCCGCATTGAAGGGAGCCTCGCCTTTCGGGTCGTAGCCCGACGAGGCCGGCACCGCATCGGTCCAGAGCACGTCGGCGCCCGTAAAGGCCAACTGCTTCTGGACGGCGGACCGAGCCTGCGCGTCGAGGGCGGCGAAGTGGTCTCGGAGTTGCTCGAGGCACCACACACGGTAGCGAGAGACCGGCAGCCTCCGATACCGGCAGCCCTGCACCTCCATGCCGAAGTGCGTCTTGCCCTCGGCGTGTACCGCGGCGTTGGCCGCGAGCTGTACGAGGTGCGTCTCACAGCACTCGCGCAGCATCGGCGCCGCGTCGTCCGGTATGTCGTCGAGCAAGTCCGCTTGCTCGGCCTGCGCATCCCAGACGCGGGCCACCCAGCGCCAAACCGCCGGTGCCTCGTTCCTCATGATCTCCGCCGGGGTCGGGTCCTGGCCGAAGTGTCGCAGCATCGGTCCCATCATGCCGAAGTCGGCGAGTGAAGGCGTACCGCCGAGCAGGTAGGGCCGTGCGGCGAGCATGGTCGTCATGTTGGCCAGCGCGGTGCGGTAGCTCGCTTCGACGTGCTCGCGCGTCTCTTCGGTGACGCCGTCGCGCACCACGAAGCCCTCGCGCTGGCGCTTGGCCAGTCGCCGGAGCTTCATCCACCGAGGAACCTTGAGGTGCGGCGCCACTTCGTCCGCAAGGATGCGCGAGAGCAGTGCGCGGTCGTGCTCGTAGCTCCAGCGGTAGTGCATGGCGGGACGCCAGAGCCACTCGTCGGCGTAGTCCTCGATCAGCAGGCTCAGGAACCGAACGACGGGATCGTTCGGAATCACCGCCGGGGTCGGGTGCTCTCTCTCGAGCTGCTGAAGGATCGGCGTCGTGTCCGACATGGCGCGGCCGTCGTCGCGCAGAACCATGGGCACCTGAATCGCGCCGAAGACGGACTTGAGCTCCCGCGCTCGCCCGTAGGGCGACTCCATCTCGTAGGCGATTCGCTTGTAGCGCAGGTACGCCTCGAGCTTGCCGGTGAAGTAGGAGACGGAGACGCCGTAGATCTTCAAGAGGGATCCTCCGCGGTGGCGGTGGTGGCGACGGACTCGACGAAGGGAATCCTGGGGACGAGCAGATGCGAGTCGTAGTCGCCGCCCGAGTAGAGGACGTGGTTGCCTCGATTCACCGCATAGCCGTGCGCCATCATCGGGTGCTCGAACAGATCGCGGCCTTGCACGACGAGGCGCAACGTTTCGCCTTGGCGAAAGAGCGTGCTGCTTGGGAGGATCTCGATCTCCACGGCAACGATCTCGCCCGGTTGCAACGGAAGCGGTTCGTCATGGCGGAGCACGGGCTGCCACGGCGTGGACTTCTCTTCGTCGAGCGCGCGCTGCGAGACCCGCAGCCAACCGAGCGCGACCGCACCCTTGGTGTAGCCCGTCTTCGAGAAGAAGTTGACCGGCCGCCCTTCTCTGTCCAGCTTCTCGACGCCGACGAACAGATCCATGTCGTCGCCGGCTTCGGTCGACACCCAGAGCTTGAGCTTCATGTGGCCGCTGATCTCGGTGTCCTCGGCGAACACATGAGTGAACGTCGCCCGTCCTTCGAGAGAGTCGTAGCGAGCTTCGGAACGAGCGTCGGCCAGCGTCCCGACGAGCGAAGCTTCTTTCGTATCGAGGAAGAGCTCGGTGTACTCCGTCGCCGGAAGCGGCCACGAGTCCTCGTAGCGCACGTCGTACTCGGAGAGGGTCTCGCGAACTTCCAGACGCACCGACGGTCTCTCGTCGAAGCCGTTGTCGAGACCCTTCAGGAAACGGTCGAAGAACGCCTTCTGAGTCGCGAGAGCCTCTTCGCTGTAGTACACGTCCCACTTCTGCCGCCCGTGCGTGAACAGCCACTTTTGCTGCGAGCCGATGCGCCGGTAGCCCTCGAAGGAGCCACGGGTGTGCAGTCCCTGGTCCGACCAGGAGCCGCAGATGAGCGCGGGCACCTCGATGGCGGGAAGATCGACGCCTGTGAGGGTGCTGGGCCGCTGCTGGACTCTGCGCATGAGCGCCGGGCGCCGATGGGCGAAACGAAAGATCGCGGGGGGCGGAAGCGGGTTGCCGTTAGCGCCCGACCGGACCTTGCGCAACCAGAACGCCGTGAAGGCGGTCTCCGGGATTCCACCGTGGTAGAGCACTTCGCGGTAGCTGTCCGACTGGCCTTCCCAGGGAATGATCGCCGCGAGATGAGGCGGGCGGCCGCTCGCCGCGACCCACTGGGAGATCGCCAGGTAGGAGACACCGGTCAGACCGACGTTGCCGTTGCTCCAGTCGCGCGTGCCGGCCCACTCGATCGCGTCGTAGAAGTCGTCTCGATCCTGGCGAGAGAGCGTGCTGGGCCTGCCCTCGGATGAGGCGTAGCCGCGCGAGTCGACGGTGACGACCGCGTAGCCCTGAGACGTCCAGAAGGCGGGATCGGGGCCCTCCCACGGCGTCCATTCGCTGACCGTGAAGCTGCCGAGGTCGAAGTCCGGCTCCAGCGCCGAGCGCAAGATCTTCGGATACTCGTCAGGGCCGCGGTCCTTGTCGTAGGCGGTGAGCGCCATGACGACCGGGTAGGCTCCGGCCCCGGCAGGGCGGAAGACGTTGGCCGAGAGGCGGGTTCCATCACGCATCGTCACGCCGACGTCCCTCTCGATCAAAACCTGCCTCTCGAGCGCCTGCGCACTGTTGACGCGCACCGGATACCTCGGGTCGGACCGCACGGCCGGATCGTCTTCGAGGAAGGCCTCGGGCGGATCCTTGTCCGAGAAGACGAGAGCCGCCGTCACGCTCAGTGCGAGCAGAGGGACGAAGATCGCGATCAGTCCTGCGCGTTTCCAGTTCATGGGTTTCTCTCGGGGTGACGCGACCAGTCTAGCGACGGAGGGCCTCCGTGTGACGAGACCGTTCGAGGTCGCCGGGCGGGCACCCCCGGCGACCCGCGCCGGTCGCGCTCGCTCGGCTCTGCGAAAGGACATCCTGCGCATCGGTTTCCTCGGAAGAGCGCGACGCTTCTTTCGACCTCTGTACGGGTGCTTCACGAAGGCGAATCGCGAACGACGCCGAACCCGCCACTCGCTGAATGGGAAGAGGCAATACCGAGCTTGGCCCTTCGGCTCCGACCGCGGCCGCCGTCCTACTCGGCGGTCTTGCTCTCGAACCGATCCGAGTCCGCGAGCTGGCTCGCCATGCCGCCTTCTCGCAGCCAGCGCGTCGCCGTCGCACGCACCGCTTCGTCCCGCGAGAGGAGACTGTCCCAAAAGGCCGTCGCCGCCATCTTGATGAGCCTCTTGTGGCGGGGATCGTTTTCAGCCGCTGCGCCTGCGCTGGCGGGAATCCGCCGTCCTGAGAACGTGCTGTGGATCCCGTCGCCGAGCACCAGGAGGTACTGGTCGACCTCCGTGATGATCTCGAACGGTCGCGTGCGGTCCTCCGGCTGCAGGTCGCCGATGGGAATGGCGTCGTTCGAGCCGGTCAGATGAAAGATCGGCATCTTCATCGACGCGAACGCGGCCTCGGCCGAGCCGCGCTGTGGCGGCGAAGGGCTCATGGGGAAGGCGCCGAGGAAGGCGTCGACCGAATAGTTCTGATCGACGCCGGGGAAGATCTGGCCGGCGGCGGCCTGGGTGGTGATGGCGCCGAAGGAGTGCCCCGACATGCCGAGGCGCTCGGTGTCGAGGCGTCCCGCGAGGTCGCCTTCGGCTCCCAGTGCTCGGATCTGCTCGACCGCGAAGGGAACATCACCGAAGCGCGCCACGGAGACCTCCGGGTTGCGCATGCGCTGCAACATGCCCTGCACGCCATGCTCGCGCAGGACCGCGGAGTCGCTGCCGGCATGCTGCAGGTGGAAGCAGGCGTAGCCGTGACTCGCGAGATGACGACCGAGATACTCGGCGCCCGCACGCGAACCGCCGGCGCCGTGTGACCAGACGACGACGGGGACGGGGCCGGCTTCTCTCGGCAGGTAGAGCCGGTAGGGGACCACGCGTCCATCGCGATCCGCGTCGGTCCACCGGCCTTCGCGGACGTCGACCGCGTGCGGGCCGGGCGCGGCCTTGTACGGACCGCCTGAGCGGCGCGCGCTGAGGATCGTGACCGGTTCCACGAGCAGCTGACCGCGAAGCGCCGGCATCGCCGCCTCGTCTGCTGTCGGGAGGCCCTGGATCTTCTCGAGCACGTCGATCCCCGACGTCACGCGCCCGAAGGTCGCGTAGCCCTGGCCGTCCGGCTGGCGGCTCACGTCACCCGTGTCGAGCGAAGGGTTGTCCTTCAGGTTGAAGAAGAACTCCGAGCTCGCCGTCCCCGGCTCGAGTCGCGCCCAGGCGATTACGCCCCGCTGGTTCCGCAGCCCGGTCGTCTCGGTCGTTTCGTGCCCGATGGGTGGCAGAGTGTCCGTCGCCTCCCCCGCTTCGCCGGAGAGCTCGGTGCCCGAGAGGCCTCCCTGCACGACTTGGTTGGCGGGCCGGTCGCTGCTGCCGTGCTCCGGTCGGACGACCCGGTAGAACGTTGCGCCGTCGTACCGACCGGAGTCGACGTAGGCGAGAAAGTTGGCCGCCGAGATCGGCGCGTCGTCGGTGTAGATCTCGAGCTCGACGTTGCCGTGGTCGGTTTCGAGAGTGACCGTGGGCGACTGGGCGGCGGCTGCGGCGGTCAGCAGGAAGGCCACTGCCAGGGCGAACGCGCGGATTTGGCTCATGAGACGAGTCTAACGAGCTGCCTCTCGAAGCCGCACTGCTCCGCGCCTTCCGTCGGGTCCGTCGCAAGCTCGCGACAAGCCGGACCTGGTTGCTGCCGCGCAGACCGCGGCTGCGGTGCAGACGCCACTCGACTACCTCGAACAGCTTCTCTCCGACGACCGCCCGCTCCTTCGGGGCGATCGAGTTTCCATCGCCGACTGCACGTTCCAAGCCTCGCTTCAGTGCAGGCGCCGCATCGAAGCGGACCTCTTCGGCGGGCGCGCTCGCTCGCCCGCTTGGGATGAGCGTTGTCGGCAGCGGCCTGCCGCGCAAAAGGGACTGCGCTGGTGGGCGAGGCGGTCGCCCAAGCTCTCGTCGGTCGAGTGAAGGGTGACGAGGCCGCGACGGCTAGAGCATCGACACCATCAGCGTGCGGCCTGTCGCGTGAGCCGCTCGGTAGAGCTGCTCGAGACTCAGCGGGCCGCCGCCTTCGAGGAGCACGGCTTCGACTTCTGCCGGAGCCAGGCCGGTGCGAAGAACCATCTGTTTGTGTGAAATCCGCTGGCGCGTCATCTCGGAGCGGAGCTCGGACCTGAGGACCCGCTCCGTGAGGCGGGCCGCGTGAGCGGCTACCTCCAGACTCGGGTAGGTCTCTCGACCGGACTCCGTGGTGCGTTCGGTCACATCTCGTTTCATCGGAGGTCTCCTTTCTGGTCTTCACTGAGCAGTTGCCAGAGGAGACGGAAACGTGACGGGCGATCTTGCCGAGTGACGAGCTACGGGCTGGCGGCCACGACTCGGGCGCGCACCGGATAGTGATCCGACGGATAGCGCCCGTCCTCGTGGTCGCGGAGGATCTCCGCCTCGAGCACGTCGATCCCGGGGCCGACGAGCACCGCGTCGATCTTGTCGCCCGCGGTCTCTCCGGTCCACGAATTGAAGGTGCCGACGTCTCGCGCCCCCGGATGAAGCTTGCGGAAGCTGTCCTCGAGGGTGAAGTCACCTTCCGCGCGCAGAAGCTCGAGCATCGGTGCGCTGCTCTCTGCAGCGTTGAAGTCGCCGAGAACGACGACGGGCGTCGAGGCGGCCAGGCTCTTCGCCAGCTCGCGAACGATTCCCGCGCTCTCGATGCGCGCTCCTTCACCCCGGTGATCGAAGTGAGTGTTGACGACGTGCCAACGCCTCCCCGCGCTCCGTTCCTCGACCGAGACCCACGTGGCGATGCGCGGCAGGGACGAGTCCCAGCTCTGACTGCCGGCGGTCTCCGGCGTTTCGGAGAGCCAGAGCGTTCCGCTCTCGGCCTCATCGAGAGCCCAGCGGTCCGAGCGATAGAGCACGGCGCACGCCTCGCCTTCGCTCGGGTCGATCTCCCGCGTGCGGTAGTAGACGTCGTAGCCGGCAACGGCCTCCAGGATCTCTTCGATCTGGAACGGCAGTGCCTCCTGCAGACCGATGAAGTCGTAGCGTCCTCGCTCGATCAGATCGAAGACGAGCTGGCGTCGCTGGGGCCAGGAGTTCGGGCCGTCGTCGGCAAGTCCGTAGCGCACGTTGAAGGTCAGTGCGTGGACTGAGTCGGCGGCTCCTGGTGAAGGGGCTGGGGTCGACGGTTCTGGAGCGGCACAGCTGCAGGCGAGAGCAGCGGCTGCCCCCAGGGCGCACCAGAAGGAGAGTCGAGCAAGTCGAGCACTGTGTTGCATGCCGCCGACGATAGCGGTCGGAGACTCAGCGCAGGAGAGGTTTTGGACCCCGCGAGGCGAGTGGCGCGTCGAGTCAATCGCCTGGCGTTCGTCGTCAAGACGCCGCCGCGGCTTCCTGGGCACACTGCGGAGCATCGAAAACGCCCAACGACGAGGAGATCCTCATGACCGCAATGCCGCTTCCGAACACCCCCGTGACTTCGATCGATCCACGTTTCGTCGTCCGCGCGAGAGGTGCACAGTGACCTGCGCTCCGAAGACGCGAAGGACCGTCGCCTTTCTGCTCGTCTCAGGACTCCTGTTGCTCTTCATCGGCAGCTCGCTGCTGCTGGCTCCCCACTCCTTTCATGCCGGCAACGGCATCGTTCTGGGAGACGATCCGAGTCTGCTCTCCGAGGTGCGGGCACCGGGAGGACTTCTCGCAGCCAGCGGGCTCTTGCTCCTCTGGAGCTCGTTCAGAGCCTCCCTGAGGCCTCAGGCGCTCCAGCTCGCGGTGCTCGTCTACGGCTCGTTCGGCCTTGCTCGCGTGGTCGCCGTCGCCGTGGACGGCCTGCCGGCGCCGGGTCTCGTCGGGGCCGCTGCCATGGAGCTGGCGGTTGCCGCGCTGGGCCTGCTTCTGCTGGCTGCGCGACGCCCGGCAGCGTCGTCGCTCGCGCACAACGCCGCGTCTTCCGCGAGTCGCTCATGAAAGATCAACGCCTGCTGGTCGCCTATGGGAGTCGCCTCGGCTCGACGGCCGGCGTCGCGTCTCGGGTCGCCGAAACTCTGACGGCAGTGGGATCTCTTGCCGATCGCCCAAAACCGTCGACGTCGCTCGCTACGACCGCGTGATCCTCGGCAGCGCCATCCGCTACGACCGGTGGCTTCCGGAGGCGGTCTGGTTTGCCGAGGCGCACCGCGCGGCGCTGAGCGCGCGTCCGGTCCACGCTTTCTTCACCTGTCTGGTGCTGGCTCGGCGAACGCCGGCGGCCGAAGAGAAGTCCCCGGCCTACGCGCAGCGAGTGGCGGAGCTTCTGCCGGGTGTCACCGTTCAGCACGTGGGCCGCTTCGCAGGAGCCTTGGACAGCACCCGCGAGCCCTGGCCCGAACGCTGGCTGCTGCGTCTGCTCTCTGCTTTCACGGGCGTTGCGGAAGGCGACGACCGCGACGCTTCGGCCGTTCGCGCATGGGCGCTGCGTCTCGGGCAGGCCGTACCTGGCGCCGACGGCGTCTCATCGTCACCCTTCCTGGCGAAAGGCGCGCGGCGTCGTTCCCGTCCAGCGCTTGAAGGCCCGCTGAAAGGCGCTCTGCTCGGAGAAGCCGGTCAGAAAGGCGATGTCCACCAGCGAGTAGTCCGTCGTGCGCAGCAGGTGCATCGCCAGCTGGTAGCGGGCATCGCTCACCAGCGTACGGTAGCTGAGGCCGTTCTCGCGCAGTCGGCGCTGCAGGGTTCGGCTACTGAGACCCAGGCGTGCTGCGACGCGGTCGAGAGACGGCGCTCCCTCGCTGAGGGCCGGCTTGATCTCGGCCTGAACGAGCTGCGCCAGATCGCCTTCGGGAAGACTCTCGAGCGCTCGATCGAGGTGCGTGTCGAAGAACTTCGAGATCGATGCGTCGCCGAGCCGGTTCGGCGTGCGCAGTTGCTCGTCGTTCAGCTCCAGAGCGTCTCGCGGGGCGCCGAAGTGGAGGGGGCAACGGAAGTGCTCTTCGAACGCGCTGCCGTCTCCGGGCGCCGGAAGCGTGAGGTGAGCGGCGGCGGGTGTGAAGCTCGCGTCGCCGACCTCGCGACTGAGGGCTGTCGCCGCGCCGAGGGCGAGCTCGTTCGTCATGCGCAGCCCCGAGCGATTCTCGTCGCCCGGGATCACTTCCATGAACGTCGAACGACCGGCGCGGACGAGGCGAAAGTTGGCGATGCTGGTGACGATGCGGCCATAGCGTTCGACGCGGAGGTAAGAGCCCTCGAGGTCGATCGCCGTCTTGAAGGCCATGCCAAAGGCGCCGTAATCGTCGCAGCGCATCGAGGCCCCGACGCGCAGGGCGACGTCTCGCCCGTGCTCGGCTCTCTCGGAGATGCTCTCCAGCAGACCGTAGAACGCGGTGTCCGTGATCCTCTGCTCAGGGTCGACAGTCGCCGTCGAGCCGAGGCCCACCGAGTCGAGCAGCTGGCCGCGCAGTGAGCCGTCTCCCGGTGGCGTCGCCAGATCGATCACACGATGAGCGAAGACGACCGAGATCCATCCCATGGTTCGATGTTAGCGATCCGAAGCTCGCGAGCTCTTCCCGCAACGTCACGACTCCGTGGCAGGATGCCCGGGTGAAGAGTCGAACTCTCCTGCCACTGCTCCTGCTGATGCCTTGGAGTGCCGTCGCGGCGCAGGAGACCGTTCTGCCGCGAACGTCTTGGGGTGCTCCGGATCTCGGCGGCGTCTGGGACTACCGCACGGCGACGCCGATGCGGGCCCCGGAGGAGAAGACCGGCGACGAGGGCGAGGGCGGCGGCAGCGTCTTCGGCGAGCCCTGGGAAGACAGTGGAACGGAGCTGACGGAACCGGGCCGCGCCTCGCTGATCTTCGATCCGCCGGACGGGCGCTTACCGCCTCGCACCGAGTACGGCGAGAGCATCGCCGACGACTTCTGGGAGGAGATGGGGGGATCGCCCGAAGGACCCGAAGATCGATCGATTCTCGAGCGCTGCATCGCCTCGGCTCTCATCCCTTTGGAGTCGATCGAGTTCAACAACAATCTGCAGATCCTGCAGACGCCGGACTTCGTCGTTTTGCTCACGGAGATGATCCACGAAGCGCGCATCGTTCCTTTGCAGGAGACCAGGTCCGCTCCTCCTGGAGTTCGCTTCTGGCTCGGCGAGTCGCAGGGGCACTACGAAGGCGACACGCTCGTCGTCGAGACGACGAACTTCCACGACTTCGCTCATCCCCTCGGCACGACGCCGGACATGAAGATCGTCGAGAGCTTCACGCGGCGCGGCGAGCAGCTGATCTACGAGTGGACGATTACCGATCCGAAGGCCTTCGAGCAACCGTTCAGCGCGCGGCAGACGCTCAAGAAGTCGCCGCACAGGATCTACGAGTACGCCTGCCACGAGGGCAACCGGAGCATGCCGCTCATGCTGAAGGGGGCACGGGCGGAAGAGCAGAGAAGCGAGGAAGAGCTAGAGGAGCAGCCAGAGTAGGCCCTCGAGCCGCATCCGGATCCTTCTCGTTTCTCTAGCCTGAGGACACCGAGCGATTCAATCGCTGCTGAAACTCAATCGCTTGACAGCTGTTCGGTCCTTTGTGAGGTACACCGTGACTCCCACGTGAGTGTTGCGGTTGACTCGCACTCCGTAGGAGACCGAGGTGCTGGCTGGATCGCTGGCGGAGCGGTTAAACCCATCCAGAAGGCGCTCGACCTCGCTCACCGGATCGCCGGGGGCGATGGAGTGCGCTTTCAGCAAGAAGTCGCGGCGTTGAGGCTCCGTTGCATCACCGTATAGAAGGCTCAGGCTAAACGGAGCGAGCAAGCAGATCGCCAAGAGGGAGTGGAGTCCTGTCCTCTTAGTCCCATTGAAAGCGAACAAGAGCAAGAGCAACGAGACCATCACAGTCACGGCCAAGACCTGCGGGATTGGGTAGTAGCGATAGAGAACCACCCCTCCATCGATCCAGAAGAAGATCGAAAAGAAGGCCCACGCAAGGCCAATCGTCGGAACGACCAAGAGCAGCATCAAGGGCCAAGCCAGAGAGTTGAGATCGAAGTCCCCAATGAGCCTCACGACCATCAGTCTAACTGTGCGAAGCCAGAGAGCTTCACGGAAACGCTAAGCTCTGCCCATCGATACCCACCCTCAGCGCTGGCTCGTCGCCTGGACCGGCTTTGCCGTGCTCGCCGTCTGCGGCGGCCTGCACTTCTACATCTTCCCGGTCGTCATGGCGGCGATGCAGGAAGACCTGCAGGTCTCGCTCACCGCGGTCACCGCGACGATCTTCGTCTGGGGCGTTGCGGGTGCCATCGTCTCTCCAGCGATGGGTGCGGCGCTCGACGCCTGGGGGCCGCGCCGCGTGGTCGCCGCCGGCACCTTGCTGCAGGCGGTGTCTCTCGCCGTCGTCGCGACGTCGGCCTCGATTCTCCAGGTCTACGCCGGCTTCGCTCTGGCTGCCGTCTCTCTCTGCGCGAACACCTACATCGCGATCTCCGCGGCCGTCTCGGCGCTGTTCGAGAAGCAGCGCGGTCAGGCCATGGGCGTTGCGATGCTCGGTCTCGGCGTTGGCGGTCTCGTCCTTCCCAACGTCACCCAGCGGCTCCTGCAGCTCGGCTGGCAGCAGGTCTACTGGATCTACGCCGGCCTGGCACTGCTCATGCTCCCGTTGATCTGGTGGGGTCTCGCTGCAGCGGGAGGTCCCGCCGGCACGAGCGGCAGCGAAGAGGTCGGAGACGACGTTGACCACGGCCCCGCGGCACTCCTGAGAACGCGCAGCTTCTGGGGACTCGCCCTCGGCGACGGGCTCACCGGCCTCATCTTCTCGTTCTTCACGGTGCACTTCGTGGCGATCGCCACGGAGAGCGGAATCACCGCGGC
>JBCCLJ010000161.1:0-16626 GCA_039026915.1 Acidobacteriota bacterium | reverse complement strand
TCGCCAGTCCCCCTGATCGACGGGTCCAGACCCTCAACCTTTGGGGAAGTGTCGCGGCCAGATCTCTTCGAGGGCCGGCCGGGCGGCGACCGCGTCGCTGAGTCGCGCCACCTTGGGCACGTTCTCGACACGCCAGGTGCGGTCGAGCCAGCGCGAGAGAGCTCCGAGATGCAGATCGACGGCGCAGAATTCCTCGCCCAGCAGGAAGGGACCGTCACCGAGCTCGCCGTCGAGCACGCGCCAGCGCTCCTTCCACAGACTGTCGGCCCGGTCTTTGACGACCGGCGCTGACGCCTCGTCGGGCGCCATGCGCTCGGGATAGTCGATGAACTCGACCATCGGGTAGAGCTCGCCGGCGCTGAAGAAGAGCCAGCGCAGCGCCTGGGCGCGCTCGGGTGTGCCCGCGGCGGGGAGCAACCGTCCATCGTCATCGTCATGGCGCTCCAGCAGAGTGAGGAGAACCGCGGCCGACTCGGTCAGAGTCTCGCCCTCGGGCGTGACGAGCGTCGGGATCTTCCGCTGCGGATTGACGGCGGTGTACGCCGGCTCGCGGTGCGCTCCTGCGGCGCCATCGATGAACGAGACTTCGTAGGGCTCACCGAGCTCTGTGAGGAGCGCCTCGAGGATCGAAGAGCCGGTGCCGTTGACGCCAAAAAGAACGTAAGACATCGCTCGAGAATAGCGCTGCTCCGAGTCGGAGTCAGCAAACGGTGAGGGTCATCTCGTCAGGGAAACGCCACTGGGAACCTTGCCGTTCGATCCAGACGGAGTAGGTCGTTCCGCAGTTCAGCGGAAAGAAGCTGCCGTCCTCTTACAACGGCACAGGCCCCTCGAGCAGTTTCACACCGACGCGAGAGGCAACCGGCTTCACTTCGACGATGACGACGGTTGCCGGCGAAACCCAGAACTGCCCCAGTACCTGCGGCGGTTCCCAGAGGCCGGGTCGAAAGCGCTCCAGTCGGCCACCCAGTAGCGGCCAGTAGGCTTCCGAGACCTTGATCCGCATCCCACCAAGGCGACCCTGGAAGACTCCGTCCAAAGCCACCTCAACGGCTGCTGCGAGATCCTTGGGACGAGGCTGGGTCGATCGACACCCAAGACCGAGAGCGAGCAGGACCGAGAGCGCTGACAGGAAACGGGCTGCCGGCTTTCGCAGGCCGGCGCCGCACTTCATCCTTTCCCCACGACGCTCAGAGCTCTGTCGATCGCAAGAATGGGTCGAGGTCGCATCATCGCTCCTTCGACTCTCGCGGCTCGTGAAGAACCTCCAACAGACGCAGGAGCCCGGAGGTCATCGCCTCCTGCTCTTCCTTCGAAAGCACTTCGGCGACACGTGCGTCGAGCTCTTCGAAGGCACCGAGGAGTCGACCCAAAGCTCTTTTACCGGTCGGCGTCGCTCGCAGCACGACGGAGCGACGGTCGTGCTTCGACGGTGTGCGTCGAACGAAACCGGCGGACTCGAGACGCCGCACCATCGTCGTCGCAGCGCTCTCGCGGTGGCCGAGGCGCTGTGCGATCTGACCGGGTGTCGCGCCGCCCTCGTCGACGACGATGCGCAGTGCCGCGGCCTGCGCGGTGGTCAGTCCGGCCGCTGCCGACAAGACCGGATCGGCGCGCTTGCGCAGCCCGTGTGCAGCTCGGTCGACAACGAAGTAGAGAGTGTGCAGAGACGTCACGCTGCAACTTTACTACACATGTGTAGTATATCGATCATGCGAGCCGCCACTTTCGACCGCTTCGGACCCCCGAGTGAGCTCTACGTCGGTGAGAGAGAGAGGCCCTCCCCTGCTCCCGACCAGGCGCTCGTGCGCGTCGAAGCCGCCGGCGTGAATCCGCTCGAGTGGCGACTCGTGCGCGGCAAGCCCTACGTACTTCGCTTCCGCACGGGACTCCTGCGGCCCCAGTCGCCGACGCTCGGCTTCGACGTCGCCGGCGTCGTCGAGGAGCTCGGCTCGAAAGCCGGCGGTCTCGCCGTGGGAGACCGCGTCTTCGGCTACAGCTGGGGCTCGTTCGCCGAATACGTTGCGGCGAGGGCGGATCACCTGGTCAAGATCCCAGAGGGCACCAGCTTCGTCGACGCCGCGGGTGTTCCCGCCTCGGCGACCACGGCGCTGCAGTGCCTGCGTGACTTCGGTCGCCTCCGAGAAGGCGGGAACGTGCTGATCAACGGAGCCTCGGGCGGCGTCGGCACCTTCGCGGTGCAGCTCGCCAAATCCTTCGGTGCGACCGTCTGCGGCGTCTGCAGCGGACGCAACGTCGAGCTCGTACGCTCGCTCGGTGCCGATCGAGTGCTCGACTACGAACGCGACGACCTCCGTTCGTTGGATGCCGCGTTCGATCTCGTGCTCGACATCGTCGGCAATCACACCGTCGGCACCTTCCAACGCCTGCGAGCCCCCGGTGGCCTCTACGTGGCGGCGGCTTGGACGCCTGCCCGTCTGCTGTGGCTCGGTCTGCCGGGACGCAGGCGCAGCCGCAGCATGATCGGCAAGCCGCGCGCGCAGGATCTGCAGCAGCTGGCAAAGACGATCGAGCGGGGCGAACTGCGTACGGTTGTCGACCGCACCTACTCTCTCGAGGACGTCGGACAGGCCGTCGCTCACGTCGAGAGCAGTCGCGCCCGCGGCAAGATCATCGTCGTTCCCTGACGGCGCGTCAGGACTCGCTCGCGCGATAGTCTGCGGCGGCACCTTCGGAGACTCGAATGACCGATCGCACCCCCGTCCTCGTCGGCCTCACTCAGATACTGCAGCGCGAAGACGATCCCCACCTCGCTCGCGAGCCCGTCGAGCTGATGACCCAGGCGGTGCGCGACGCGCTCGCCGACGCCGGAGTGAGCGAGCTCTTGCAGAAGGTGTCAGCACTGCGCGTCATCAAGGGCATCTGGGGCTACAAGAACCCAGCCGCACAGGTCCGCGAGGCACTCGGTCTCGGGCTTGTCGAAACCGGCCTCTCGGTGCTCGGCGGCAACCACGTGCAGATGGTGCTCAACCAGAGCGCGATCGATCTGCAAGAGGGCCGGCACGACGTCATCGTTCTGGCCGGCGCCGAGTGCGGCCGTACTCTCGGGCGCGCGCAGAAGGCCGAGCTCGACGTTCCCTGGCTCGAGGAGAGTGACCTGGGGCCGGCTCCCGACGTCGTCTACGGCACCGACAAGTGGACGCGTCACGACGCCGAGATGGCGCTCGGTATCCAGCGCGCCGTGCACTACTACTCGCTCTTCGAGATCGCCCTGCGTCACGCCCGCGGCGAGAGCCCGGACGAGCACCTGCAGCGCATCTCCGAGCTGTGGGCTCAGTTCAATCGCGTCGCCCAGAACAACCCGAGCGCCTGGATCCGTTCGCCGATCAGCGCCGAGGAGATCCGCACCGCGAGCCCGCGCAACCGCGCGATCACCTACCCCTACACGAAGTTCATGAACGCCAACATGCGCGTCGACATGGCTTCAGCGCTCGTGCTGACGACGGTGGGCACGGCGAAAGCGCTCGGCATCTCCGAGGAGCGCTTCGTCTTTCCGTGGTCCGGCACGGACGCCTACGACCACTACTTCGTCTCGGAGCGCGACGACCTGCACTCGTCGCCCGCCGTTCGGCTCGCCGGCAGCCGCGCACTAGGGCTCGCGCAGGTCGACGCGGGCGATCTCGACTTCGTCGACCTCTACAGCTGCTTCCCGAGTGCCGTGCAGGTCGCCGCGAAAGAGCTCGGTCTCGAAGACCGCTCGAGGCTGAGCGTCACCGGTGGGCTCACCTTCGGCGGCGGCCCTCTGAACAACTACGTAATGCACAGCATCGCCCGTACCGCCGAGCTGCTGCGGGAAACGAACTCGGGCAAGGCGCTCGTCACCGCCAACGGCGGCATGCTCACCAAGCACTCCTTCGGCGTCTACGGCCGGGAGCCAAGCGGCCGACCCTTCCTGCACGAGAACCTCCAGGAAGAGGTCGACGCGCTACCGAAGCGCGAGGTCGCGGCGTCCCACGACGGCGCTGCAACGATCGAGTCCTACGTCGTCGTCTTCGGCGGCGGCCCCGCCAAGCCCACGAAGTCCGCCAACGCCATCTACGGGAAGGCCGCCGAGAGCGGTAGCGAGCCGACGCTCGCCCACCTCGCCTGCCGGCTCGACGACGGACGCCGCACCTGGGCCAACCTCACCGACCGCGACGTACTCGGCGCGCTCTGCGAAGAGGAGTTCTGCGGTCGCACCGTGCACCTCGACGGTGACGGCAACGCCCGGATCTGATCTCTCGAGGATCCCTTCATGCAGCAGTACAAGCGCGATTTCATCGACTTCCTCGCCCGCTCCGAGGTCCTCCTCCTCGGCGACTTCACCACGAAGAGCGGCCGCAAGACGCCTTACTTCGTCAACACCGGGCGCTTCCGCAGCGGCGCACAGATGGCGCAGCTCGGCTCCTGGTATGCACAGACGCTCGTCGACCATTTCGGCAAGGAGTTCGACGTGCTCTTCGGCCCTGCGTACAAGGGAATTCCGCTCTCTGTGGCGACCGGTATCGCACTGGCTCGCGAGCATGACCACGACTGCGGCGTCGTCTTCAACCGCAAAGAAGCGAAGGACCACGGCGAAGGCGGCACCCTGGTCGGGCACGAAGTCAAGGACGGCGAGCGCGTCATCATCGTCGAAGACGTGACCACCGCCGGCACCTCGATCCGCGAGACGATGCCGCAGCTGCAGTCCGCCGCGAAGATCGATCCGCGCGGACTCGTCATCGCCGTCGACCGCTGCGAGCGCGGACCTTCGGGCGACGGCACAGCGCTCGAAGAGGTCGGTCGCACTTTCGGCCTCGAAACGTGCTCCATCGTCAACGTGCACGAAATCATCGAGCACCTGCACGGGCGAGAGATCGACGGGCGCGTTCTGCTCGACGACGACTGCAAGGCGCGCATGGATGCCTACCTGGCTGAATACGGACCGCAGGCGTGAGCCGCGACGAACCCTGCCACATCTCTGGAGACCCCTGATGACGGACGCAAAGAACCACGACCCCGAGAGCGTGCACCACGCCATCACATCCAGACGCTCGGTGCGCGCCTTCCGCAAGGATCCCGTCGACCGAGCTCTGCTCGAGCGCATCCTCAAAGACGCCGCCCGCGCGCCGTCGGGAACGAACATTCAGCCGTGGACCGTGCACGTTCTCCAGGGGGCCGCACGCGACGACCTCGTCGCCAAGGCGACGGAACGCTTCCGCAACGGTGACGGAGACGGACTCGGCGAGTACTACCCGTCGGAGTTCGTCGAGCCCTACCTCTCTCGCCGACGCAAGATCGGCTGGGACATGTACGGGATTCTCGGCATCGGCAAAGGCGACCGCGAAGCCTCTGCCGCCGCACACTGCCGGAACTTCGAGTTCTTCGGCGCTCCGGTGGGGCTCATCCTGACGATGCACGAGACGATGCGGAAGGGCGGCTGGATGGACCTCGGACTCTACCTGTCCAACGTCATGGCGCTCGCGCAGGCGCACGGCCTGGCCACGTGCCCGCAGGCCGCCTGGCTCGAGATGGAGAGACTCCTCGAAGAAGAGCTCGACGTCCCCGGGGATCATCAGATCGTCGTCGGTCTGTCGATCGGCTACGAGGACCAGACGCACCCACTGGCGCAGCTCGCAACGGAACGTGCAGCGCTCGACGAGTTCGTCACCTGGCATGGGCCCTGAGCTCTTGCTCAGCCGGGCAACGGATGCCGCTGCCTGAGCCAGGGCCGGTCGAGCTTCAGCGCCGACTGACGTTGCCGCTGCTGACGTTCTACGGTCTGGGCACCATCGTCGGGGCGGGCGTCTACGTCCTGATCGGCGCGGTCGCCGGGCGTGCGGGCCTCTACGCGCCGATCGCATTCCTCATGTCGGCCTTCATCGCGGCTCTCACCTCTCGCTCCTACGCTGAGCTGTCGGCACGATTCCCCAAGAGTGCTGGTGAGGCCGTCTACGTCCGCCAAGCCTTCGGGAACCCTCACCTCGCTGCGCTGACGGGTCTCGCCGTGATCGTCACGGGCATCGTGTCCGCTGCAACGATCGCCAACGGCTTCGCCGGCTACGTCCAGGTCTTCGTCGACTCTCCGGCCGAGGTGGTCATCGTGCTCTTCCTCGTCATGCTCTGCGCCGTGGCTGTCTGGGGCATCCTCGAGTCGGTTCTCGTCGCGACGGTCATCACCGTGCTGTCGATCGCGGGCCTGTTGATCGTCGTCTTCCTGGCCAGCGATTCGCTGCTCGCGCTCCGAGCCGGCTGGCCCGAACTGCTACCGCCGTTCGAGTTCGGCGCTTGGACCGGCATCACCTTCGGCGCGTTTCTCGCCTTCTATGCCTTCATCGGCTTCGAAGACATGGTGAACGTCGCCGAAGAAGTGCAGGATCCTCGCCGCACGCTGCCCTTGGCGATCTACCTGGCGCTTCTCATGGCGTCCTTCCTGTACGTGCTGGTCGCGCTCGTTGCGGTGCTTTCCCTCGAAGCGCAGGCTCTCGCTGCCTCGGAAGCGCCGCTGGTGGACGTCGTCGCCGCCGCGGGCAAGACGGACGCCGCTCCGCTGATCGCCGTGCTCAGCTTGCTCTCGGTAACGAACAGCGCACTCGCGCAGATCATCATGGCCTCGCGAATCCTCTACGGCATGTCGCGCGACGGCGCACTGCCGGCGTGGTTCGCCAACGTCTCATCACGGACGAGGACGCCGGTGCGCGCCACGGTCTTCACGGGCGGCGTCGTCTTGATCTTCGCGCTGGCGCTCCCGCTCGTCACCCTTGCCGAAATCACCAGCTTCGTCATTCTCACGGTGTTCATCCTCGTCAACGCCTCCTTCGTTCGCCTGAGCTGGAACGAGACGGCGCGTCTTACCGCGACGCCTCTGATCGCCATCGCGTTCTGCCTCTTTCTGCTCATCGTGCAGAGCTACGTCCGCTTCACGACTTAGCTCGATCCCTGCGATCCGGCTGCGCGGTCACGGCGCGAGCGCTTCGGCGGCGCAGCGGCGCGATCTGGTAGAACTGCCGCGAACGACCGACGCCTGCCCGATGACCCACTCCGAGAGCGCGCCCCCATCCGCACCGCGCTCCCCACTGGGCGAGATCGTCGGCTCCGCGGCCGTCGCGGCGATCTGGCCAGCGGTGCTCGCCCTGCAGTCTCTCGACGTCAGTGATCCGGGGCTGCATCTCGCGCAACAGCTCCAGGTGCTTCACTACGGAACGGAGGGCGCCTTCGGGCTGGTCGGACTCAGTGACGGCATCGCCGCTCTGTGGCTGGCGCTGACCGCCGATCTGGGACTCTACTGGGTGCGCTTCGGCTGGGTGCTCGCTGTGACAATGGCGATTGCGATCGGCGCCGTGACGACGGTCGGCTCACTGCCGCGCAGCACCCTTCTCGTCGGCGCTTTTGCTACGAGTACGCTACTTAGCGCTCGCAGCCTCTTGATCCTGAGCTACGACTCCGTCGCGCCTTTGCTGCTCACGCTGAGCGCGGTGCTGCTCGTCGCCGCGCTTCGAGGTCGCTCCGCGGCAGCGATCGCTGCCGGTGGGGTCGCCGCACTCGCCTTACTCTCCCGACTGACAGTGGCGCCGGCGCTTGCGCTCGGCCTCGTTCCGGCGCTCTTCGACCGACGTGGCCGACGCATGAGCGCCGGCTACCTGAGCGGGCTCGCGGGAGCTTCGATCCTCCTTTTCCTGCTGCTGCTCTCGTCACAGCAGCTCGGCGCATTCCTCGAGACCTACCGTGAGCAGCTGACCGCGGTCGGCGAGATCGGGCACGCTGGACGGTTCGCCCAGACCGTGCTGCGTCAGCTCCCTTTCCTCGGAGTGACGACGCTCCTCGGAATCCTCCTCCTCGGGATCGATCGACGGACCGAACGCTCGCGACTCCGCAAACCGACCGGAGCCTTGACGGTGCTCGCGGTCGTTGCCCTCGGTTTGCTGCTCCCTCTCGAAGGCGCCGCATGGAACCGGACGGCCGTCCTCGCCGTCGGCCTGCTCTATCCGCTGGGCCTGACCCGGCTGCTGAGCGAATGGAAACGCCGCGAGGATCCGGTCGCTCAGACCCGCATCGTGCTGCTCGTTGCTGGTCTCGGTCTGCCGCTCATCATGACGGTCGGCGCGAGCGCCGGGCTGGGCAAGGCGCTCAACGGCATGACGCTTCTCCCTTTTGCCCTCTTGTGGAGCTACGCATCAAGGACGACCAAAGAGCTGCCCAGCACCGACTCTACCGAGAGCCATAGTGGCGTGTGGGCCCTCAGCGCGCTGACCTTCGCGAGCCTGTGGCTGACGCTCAGTCTCGTGCACCGCGACGCTCCGCGACGTGATCTCGGCGCGCGCACCGAAGCCCCGTTCTCCCGCTCCGTGCTGACGTCCTCGAGCGCCGCAGAGAAGATCGACCGAGCCGTCTCAGCCATTCGCGAGCATGCCGGCCCGCAACCCTTGATGATCACGTCGGGCTACGTGGCTCTTCTCATCTTGATCGCCGACGCCGTCCCACCCGACATCTCGACTCACGTCGATCTGAGTCCACTGTCGCCACGTCAGCGAGAGGACGCCTTCCGCCAGGTGTGCGCCATCCAGGAGCCCGTTTGGCTGCTCAGCACCACGACGCCGCTCTGGCGCGAGCGACCGACGGCACGAATGACAGAACGACATGAAGACGCCGTACGACTCGCCGACGCCACCTGCTTCGAAGAACCGGTCTGGAGCGAAAACGGCTGGAGCCTCCGTCGCTCTCGACCGAGCCCGTAGTGACTCAGGAGGCTCCGAGCGAAAGCAGGTTTTCGACGGGTCGGTAGAGCTCTTCGAGGTAGTCGACGTCGGCAGGGTCGAGCTGGATTTCCGTCGCTGCGACCAGGCCTTCGAGCTGGCTGACCCTGGAGACACCGACCACTGGAGCGGTGATCTCCGGCTTGCTGAGCAGCCAGGCGATGGCGATCTGCGCCGGCTTGACGCCGTACTTCTCGGCCGTCTCGACGACCCGGTCGGCGATCGCGAAGTCGGCTTCGCCCCGGTAAAGGCTCTCCGTGCGCTGACGGTCGCCGCCCTTCGAGCGGTCGGTCGAGCCGCTGTCGAAGCCGCCCTTGTACGAGCCGGCGAGAATGCCGCGCGCCAGCGGTGACCAAGGCATGACAGCGACGCCGGACTGCGCGCAGTAGGGGATCATCTCGCGCTCTTCTTCGCGGTAGATCAGGTTGTAGTGGTTCTGCATCGAGACGAAGGGGGTCCAGCCGTTGGCTTCGGCCGTCAGCTGCAGTTCGACGAACTGCCAGGCGAACATCGACGACGCACCGAGGTAGAGCACCTTGCCCTCGCGTACCAGGTCATGCAGCGCTTCGAGCGTCTCTTCGACGGGCACGATCGCCTGACCCGGAACCGCGTGCGGATGGCGATGGATCACGAGCTGGTCGATGTAGTCGACGCCGAGTCGCTTCAGACTCGCCTCGACCCCTTCTCGAATGTGCTTGCGCGAAAGGCCACCGCTGTTCGCACCGCGGCCCATGGGAAAGGAGACCTTCGTCGTCAGCACGTAGTCCTCGCGGCGCGCCAGCTCACGCAGCAGCGCTCCGACGACCTTCTCGCTGGCGCCGATGCCGTAGATGTCCGCGCAGTCATAGGTGAAGAGTCCAGACTCGAGCGCCTTCTCGAAGATCGGGCGGGCGTCGTCCGTTCCGAGAGTCCAATCGCCCTGGTGGCCGCGACCGGGCTCACCGAAGTTCATCGTGCCGAGGCAGAGCCTCGAGACTCTCAGTCCGCAGTTGTCCCCCAGTTGTACAGCTTGCAGCATGGGCTTCCTCCCTCTTTGGTCCTCAGGCGCGGCCGCGGGCGCGGACGGGCCAGTGCTCCGTCGGTCGACCGTCTCTGAGCACGACGTACTCCTCGTACAGATTGACCGTCGGGTCGCAATGACTGACGAGCAGGACCATGCGCTCGCCGAGCTTGGGGGCGACGGCGAGGTCGTCCCGGTCGAGCGCCACGATGCCGTGCTCATCGCCAGCGAAGTGGTACCGCAGCTTGGGGTGATCGACGACCTCGGGGGCATGGTCCATCGACAGTGCCTTGAAGCCCGCGTCGACCGTCAGCAGGTGCGGCACGCTCTGGCTCACCGCCGACGCGAGCACGAAGAGCGACGGCTCGAAGAAGTCGAAGGGCGCGCTGCTGCCGTCGCTCGTCTCGTTGTGAACGACGCGGTACTGCGCATCCATGAAGACGTAGGAGCCGACCTGCAGATCCGTCGTCAGCTCCTGCTCGGCGTCGATGTCGAACGTGCCCGTGCCGCCTCCGGTGACCACGGGGCAATCCGCCCCCAACGCTCGAAGGCCCTCGACGGTCTCAGACACCTGCTGCCAGAGGTCGGCGCTACCGCTGCGGCGCTCTTCAGGCGCCTCGAGGTGCATCAGCGTACCCGCATACATCTGCACGCCGTGCAGCTCGAGCTCCGGCCGCTCGAGCACGCGCCGTCCCAGCTCGATCGCCGCTTCGCCCATCGGCACGCCGGTGCGATGAAAGCCCGGGTCGAGGTCGATGATCACGCCGCAGCGCACACCGCGCGACCGCGCCGCTTCAGCGAGGCGGTCGACGCCGAGCGGGCTGTCGACGACGGTCCACATTCCGCTCGAGCGCGAAGCCAGAGCGGCGAAGCGCTCGATCTTCTCGGCCGTCGTCAGCGGCGACGTCACCAGCACGTTCTCGAGACCGCCCGCCGCGAGCGCTTCGGCCTCAGCGATCCGAGCACAGCAGAGGCCCACCGTGCGCGACTGCGCCATCTGCAACCGCGCGATCTCGACGCACTTGTGCGTCTTGGTGTGAGGCCTCGCCCACGCTCCTCGCTGCTCGAGAAAACGGTTCATGCGCAGGAGATTGCGCTCGAGCACGTCGGCGTCGAGCAGCAGGCTCGGCGTCGGCAGCTCCGTCAGAGACTCGAGATCCAGGGTCACGCAGCGACTCCGAAGAGCTTTCGAAGCGCCGGATTCAGAAACTTGCCCCGGGGATCGAGCTCCTGCCGCAGGGCGAGGAAGTCGTTCCAGCGCGGATAGAGCCGAGCGAGATCCTCGGGGCCGAGAGTGTGGATCTTTCCCCAGTGCGGCCTGCCCTCGTGCTCGCGCAGCACCGGCTCGGCCACTTCGAAGACCGGTTCGCACTCCTGGGCAGCGTACTGATGGACGGCCAACACCGCCGAGGGCCGCTGGTAGAAGGGACTGAGCCAAAGCTCGTCGGGAGCGACCGTACGGAACTCGATCGGGAAGAGCACCGGCAGGTCCGCCTCTTCGATCGCCCGCAGCACGGCGCGCAGGCAGTCCGGCCCGCGCTCGAGAGGGACGGCGTACTCCATCTCGTTGAAGAGATCGTCGCGATCCGAGGGAAAGACGCGGTGCGACGGACCGAAGTCCTCCGTCGGACGCGTGTTGCTGAGACCGCCCTTAAAGAGCTCGCGAGCTTGCTGCGGGTTCTCGCGGTTGAGCTCGAGCAGCTGGGCGAAGGTGCCTCCGGAGGAGTCCGCGGCGTGCCCCGAGCTCTCGGCCGCCTGCCAAGGTTCCTCGTCGAGGGTCTTGGCCATCGCCAGGCCGGTGAAGGGGAAAGCGAAGAACTCGAAGTGACGATGACTCGCCGCCAGCGTCTCCCAGCGGCTCAGGAGGTCCTCGATCGGCTCCGCCCAGACCCGCTCGCGCAGGTTGTAGCGCGGCACCGCCTGCACCTCGATCTTGGAGAAGACGCCGAGCGCGCCGAGTGAGACGGCGCCGCCCTGCAGAAGATCGGGGCGGTCCGCCGCGGAGACGACGTCGCCGTCGGCCGTGACGAGCTCGAAGTCGGTGACTCCGCTCGCGATGCAACCGAGGGAGCGACCGGTGCCGTGGGTGCCGGTGGCGACGGCACCCGCCAAGGCCTGACAGTCGATGTCGCCCTGATTGGCGAGCGCCAACCCAGCCGCTTCGAGCAGGGGGCCGGCGTCGCGAATCGTCGTGCCCGCGTGCAGCTCGGCCCGCGACGACGCCTCGTCGACGGACGTAAGCCCCGACAGGCGACACAGGCTCAGCAGCGTCGCGTCGGTCGGCACGAGCTCATAGAAGGAGTGACCGCTACCGGCGACGCGGACCGCGTCCGAGGTCTCGACGGCCGCCGCCAACTCGTCCACGGACTCCGGCTCCTCGAGCCGTTCGGGACGGCACTCGAGGCGACCCGACCAGTTCGTCCACGTCTCGGCGTCGCCTTTCTCTGCAGCAATGCTCATGGCAGCTCCTCAGTTGTGCTCGAGCATCTTCTGGAACCCGGGTCGCGCGACGAGGCGCTCGACGTACGCCTGGAGGTTCGGCATGTCGTCGCTCACCTGTCCGAGGTTGTTGCCAACCCAGCAGGCGTGACCGAGCATGATGTCGGCGGCTGAGAAATCACCGACGAGGTACTCGCGCCCTTCGAGCGCTTCGTTCACCGGCCCGAGCGACTTGTTCAGCAGCCGCTGCGCCTGGCCGAGCACCGTGGCGTCGCGCCGATCCTCCGGCAGTAGCAGGGTATGCACCACGATCGTATTCACCGGCGGCATGACCATGCCCTCGGTGTAGTGGAACCACTGCAGGAACTCGGCATACTCCGGAGCGTCGACGGACGGCAGGAGCGCGCCGTCGGCGTGCTTGCTGCAGACGTACCAGACGATGGCACCGGACTCGTAGATCGTCTGATCGCCGTCCTCGAGCACCGGCACGCGCCCCAGAGGATGTCGCGCTCGGTGCTGGTCCGACTTGAGATCTTTGGGGTGAAAGTGGAGCTGGCAGAGCTCATAGTCGAGGCCGAGCTCCGCCATGAGCCAGACGATGCGCAAAGAGCGACTGCGAGGAGCGTGGTAGAGCTTCAGCATGGAGGTCTCCTGAGAGGGACGAGCTCGACGACACGAACTCGCGCGTTGCGGGTCACAGCTTCCGGGTTCAGATCACACGTCTCGGGTCACACATCGTAGTCGACGACGAGGGACGGCGTCTTGGGCCGCGCCTGACAGGTGAGGATCAGATCGGCCGCTCGCTCGGACGGACTCAGAGCGTGATCGGCGGCAATCTCGACCTCGCCCTCGACGAGCCGCGCTATGCACGTCGAACAGATCCCGGCGCGACACGACGACGGCACCTCCGGACGAAGGCGCTCCACGGCTTCGAGCACGGTCTCGCCTCTTCGCGTCGGAACGACCGTCGTACGCCCGTGGAGACGTACCCGCAGCTCTTTGCCGGCGCGAGCATCGCTCGGTACAACCGGGCGGCGGCGAGCACCGAAGCTCTCGCGATGCACCGACGAACCGTCGACTCCAGCCTCGGCCACGAACTCCATCAAGACGTCCGTCAGCTCCGCTGGAGCGCAGAGAAAGACCTCGTTCGGCGACGTCGGCAGAAGTCCCCGGCGCTGCAGTTCGCGCAGCCGCTCGAGATCGAGTCGCCCGGACAGCAGCTCCAGAGCGACACTCTCTCTCGTCAGATTGTGCCAGAGCCGAAGGCGGTCGAGATGACGGTTACGCAACCGCTCGACGTCGTCGAGCAGCATGGCTCGTTCGAGACTGCGGTTGATGCACAGGAGCGTCACCCGACTCGACGGCTCTTGCTCGAGGACTGCCCGGGCCACTGCGTAGATCGGCGTCACGCCGGCTCCGGCAGCCACCAGCAGGTACTCCCGCGCACTCTGCGGCGTGAGCGCGTGAGTGAAGCGCCCGCGCGGCGCACGCGCCGACAGTTCGTCGCCGATGCGAGCGGCGTCGAGGGCCCAGGTCGAGAACTGCCCTCCCTCGACGCGCCGCACGCCGACGCGCAGAGGCGCCTCCGGCGTACCGCAAAGGGAGTAGCAGCGCGAGATCCCGTCGCGCTCGAGCACGAGGTACTGCCCGTGAGCCGGACGCCAGGCGTCGGGACCGTCGAAGGTGAGCAGGGTCGAAGCGTCGGAGTCTCGCTCGATCGAAGCGATGCGCACGGTCGCCCGCTGAGGAGCCGCTTCGCTCGGCGCCACGGTCATAGAGGTTTGAACCCCTCGAAGGGCTCAGAGCAGGTGGTACAGCGGTAAGGCGCTTTGCAGGCGGTCGCACCGAACTCCGAGAGTCGCTCCGCGACGGCACCGCAGCGCGGACAGCGAACGGGCCGATCGAGCGCGACGAGCGGGTCCTCGTCGCCGAGGCGCGGCGGCGGCGCGATGCCCGCGCGGCGCAGCTTCTCGCGCCCCTCCTCGGTGATCCAGTCGCTCGACCAGGGCGGCGACAGCGTCGTCTCGATGCGCGGCTCCAGACCCAGGATCTCGATCGCCTCGCCCACATCGTCCTTGATCTGCTCGAGTGCCGGACAGCCGACGAAGGTCGGCGTCAGCACGACGCGCACGACGCCGCCTTCGAGGTCGACGGAGCGAACGATGCCGAGGTCGCCGAGCGTGACGTGCGGCAGCTCCGGGTCCTCGACGGCACGTACCGACGCCTCGACGCGGTCGATCGTCACTCTCACCAGCGTGCTCCGGGGTGTTCCTTCGCCACGGACTGCAGCGTGTCGAGAAGTGCGAAGAAGTCGGAGCCATGTCGACCCGAGCGACCGCCCGTCGGAGCATCGTCCAGGACCGACGGACGCCGCAGACCACCCTCGTTCAACGCGGCGTCCACGCGCTCCCGCCATTCGTCGAGCAGCGAAAGGGGGTCGACGGCGACCCCTTCCGCGACGAGTTCCTGCTCGATCTCATCCGACTCGAAGAGCTCCGAGACGAAGGGCCAAAGTCCGTCGACGGCAGCCTGGGTGCGAAGGTGGCTTTCTTCCGTTCCGTCGCCCAGGCGCACGACCCAGCTACGCGCATGCCGCCAGTGGTAGGCGGTCTCGCGCACCGCCTTCCCGGCAAGGGCCGCCAGGGTCTCGTCCCGACTCGAGCGTAGAGCACTCCAGAACGGCATCGCCCAAGCGTCGTGGAACAGCTGACGGACGACGACCCAGGCGAAATCGTGGTCCGGCTGCTCGAGCAGCAGGGGGCTCAGGAATTCCTCCGGCGACCGGCCGTAGGCGAAGTCGTCTTCATCACGTCCCAGTCCTTCGAGCTCGCCGGCGCGGCCGTAGAGGATGCGCGATTGACCCAGGAGGTCGAGCCCGAGGTTGCCGAGCGCCATCTCTTCTTCGAGCGCGTGAGCGCGCGTCAGCCACAGCGAGAGTCGCTGGCTCAGGACCAGGGCGCGGTCCCCCTGGCGCAGGCAGTAGACGACGCGGGCGGGCGCCGCCATCACATGTGGTCCACGTCGTCGGGCAGCGGGTGCGCGCGCGCGTGCCGGAACTCCTTGTCGAGAGCCGGGTCGAAGAGCTCTCCTTCGTCGTCGGGATCGGATGCGACGACGTGGTCGGACCGAACGATCCAGAGACTCTGCCCCTCACCGCGCCGCGTGAACAGATCGCGTGCGCTCTGCAGCGCCTGCTCTTCGTCGTGGGCGTGCACGCTGCCGACGTGATGGTGACTCACGCCGCGTCGCGGGCGCACGAAGACCTGCCAGAGCGGGCCTTCACCGAAGCTCAAGAAGCGCGCTCCCGGGTCTCCTGCTTGGCCGCATACGCCGCAGCCGCTTCGCGCACCCAGGCTCCGTCGTCGTGCGCTTTCACCTTGTGCGCGAGTCGCTCGCGGCTCATCGGCCCTTTGCCCTGGACCGTCTGCCAGAACTCGTCCCAGGGCGGCTCGCCGAAGACGTAGCGACCGCTCTCCTCGTCGAGGCGCAGATCCGGATCCGGAATCTCGAGACCGAGACGATCGGCCTGCGGCACCGTCTGGTCGACGAAGCGCTGGCGCAGCTCGTCGTTCGAGTAACGCTTGATGCGCCACGCCATCGACTGCTCGGAGTGCGTCGACTCACCGTCCGGCGGGCCGAACATCATGACCGACGGCCACCACCACCGGTCGAGTGCATCCTGCGCCATCGCCTTCTGCTCGGGAGTGCCTTCGCAGAGTGCCAGCAGGATCGAATACCCCTGACGTTGATGAAAGCTCTCCTCCTTGCAGATGCGCGTCATGGCACGCGCGTACGGGCCGAAGGAGCAGCGACACAGCGGCACCTGGTTGATGATCGCCGCGCCGTCGACGAGCCAGCCGATCGCCCCGACGTCGGCCCAGCTGAGCGACGGGTAGGTGAAGATGCTCGAGTACTTCTGCCGGCCCTCGTGCAGCGCGTCGAGCAGCTCGCTGCGCGGTGTCCCGAGCGTCTCGGCGGCGCCGTAGAGATAGAGGCCGTGACCCGCCTCGTCCTGCACCTTGGCGAGGAGGATCGCCTTGCGATGCAGCGACGGCGCCTTCGCGATCCACTCGCCCTCCGGCTGCATGCCGATGATCTCGGAGTGCGCGTGCTGCGCGATTTGGCGCACCAGGGTCTTGCGGTACGCGTCCGGCATGGTGTCGCCGGGCTCGACGAAGTCGTCGCTCGCGATGAGGGAGTCGAAGGACATCAGACCGATGTTATCGCTCTCGACAGCTTGGTTCGGCGCGCTACGGGTTGCCGAGGTAACGCCCTCCGAGCCAGGCCGCATCCGGCATGGTCCTGCCGAGAAGCACAGGCCCGCCGGTTCTCGGCCGATACACTCTTCCCCCACCTCCCCTCCCATCGGCCGTCCCTCAGGCGGCCCCGAGCACGCCAAAGGAGCCACCCTTGGAGTACTTCGACTGGACCGCCGCACAGGCCAACGTGCGCCCG
>JBCCLJ010000160.1:0-16713 GCA_039026915.1 Acidobacteriota bacterium | reverse complement strand
GCGACAGTAGGCGCCGGCAGCCCCACGCCACTCCCAACCTACTGGCTTTCCAGGTTCGAAGTCACCAACCGCGAGTATCAGGAGTTCGTCGACGCGGGCGGCTACGAGAGCGAAGAGCTGTGGCCACCGATGGAGGAGGACGGGAAGCGCCTCGATCACACGGCCGCCGTCGACCGCTTTCGTGACCTCACCGGCAGCTTCGGCCCCAGCGGATGGTCGTTTGGCAGCTATCCCGAAGGCCAAGCGGACCTACCGGTACGTGGTCTGAGCTGGTTCGAAGCGTCCGCCTACGCCCGGTTCGCCGAGGCAAGCCTGCCGACGGTGCATCACTGGCGAAGAGCTGCCGACCCAATGGTCTTCGGGGAACTGCTCCTCGAGAGCAACTTTGGCGACCGGGTCCTCGCCGTGGGAGAGAGCGGAGCGCTGGGTCCGTTTGGCACGGCGGACATGGCCGGCAACGTGGCCGAGTGGTGTGACACCGCGATTGGCGACAAGAGGTTCGTTCTGGGTGCCTCGTGGCGGGATCCGTCCTATGTCTTCGCAAACGAACCGACACTGTCTCCTTGGCAGCGACTCGAAACCGTGGGCTTCCGGCTCGCCAGATACGAGCAGTCCTTGAGCCAGCTAGCGATCGACAAGGCCGAGGTCGAGCGCTACGACTTCGCCAACGTCCAGATTGCAAGCGACGAGGTCTTCCAGAGCCTGGTGTCGCGCTACAGCTACGACGCCATCGACCTGGACCCGCAAGTTCTCACTCGGGAGGAATCCTCGAGGCACTGGCGTCGTGAGGTCGTCGCTCTAGCGAGTCCCTACTCTGAGGAAAGACTGCAGGTCGCCCTCTACATCCCGAAGAAGGCTCGGCCGCCCTATCAGTCCGTCGTCTGGTTTCCGAGCAGCATGGCATTCTTCATGCCGTCGATCGACGAAGTGCCCGACCTCAGGCTCTTCCAATTCGTCCCGAAAGGCGGGCGCGTGCTGGCGCTGCCAGCGATTGCGCGAACGCACGGGCGAGAGAGGGTGCCTCTGACCGGCCCGAACCAGCATCGCGACATCTTCGCTCAGCAGGTCATCGACGTTCGGCGTACCGTGGATTATCTGTCGACGAGGGCAGACATCGACGGCGAGAGCATCGCCCTGATGGGCATGAGCTACGGCGCCGAGTACGCCGCTGTGATCGCCGCAGTGGAGAAGCGCCTCAAGACGGTCATTCTATTGGCGGGAGGCTTCGACGACCTTCATATGCTGCGCGAGCCCTATGAAATCCAGCCTTGGCACTTCGCTCCGCGCGTTCTTCAACCGGTCCTCATGCTGAACGGAGACGCCGACTACTCGCTCCCCGTAAGCACGGCGCAGAAACCGCTCTTCGACCTGCTCGGCACCGACCCAGAGCACAAGAAGCACGTCGTGCTCGAAGGTGCACACATTCCGACGGACCGACACGCGATCTACAGGCACTCTCTCGACTGGTTTCACCGTTACCTCGGCGCCGTAGCCGAGTAACCAGGCCCTGCCCACAGGTGCGCTTGCCAGCGGCAACGAGGAGCACGAGTCGCCACCAACGATCGGCGGCGTCTCACGCGCAGTGAGTCCTCTACGACTAGTTTGTGACCGGCTTGCTCGAGTCGCCCATCTCGGGGGCTTCCGGAGCTGGGAGCGGCGCCGGTGCACCGTCGAAAGCGTAGCGAATCACCTCGTCCATCGACTCCACCAGGTGGAGCTGCATGACGTTGCGCACCTCCTCGGGGATGTCGTCGATGTCCTTCTCATTCTCCTTGGGAAGAATGATCTCGGTGATCCCGGCGCGATAGGCGGCCAGGGCCTTGTCCTTGATGCCGCCAACAGGCAACACCTTGCCACGCAGAGTGATCTCACCGGTCATCGCGAGGTCTTTGCGCACCGGCCGGTCGCTGACCGCCGAGATGAGCGCCGTCGCCATGGTGATGCCGGCCGAGGGGCCGTCCTTCGGAATCGCGCCTTCGGGGACGTGAATGTGAAAATCGAACTGACTGTTGAAGTCCGGATCGATGTTCAGCACATCTGTCTTGCTGCGCAGATAGCTCATGGCCGCCCGCGCCGATTCCTGCATGACGTCACCCAGCTTGCCGGTGAGGATGAACTTGCCGTCGCCCTTCATCAGACCGACTTCGCTCTCGAGTAGCTCACCGCCAACTTCGGTCCACGCGAGGCCGGTTGCAACACCCACCTCGGATTCCTCCGCCTTCGGACGGCGCCGGAACTTGGGCTTGCCAAGAAGCTCGCCGACGAGCTCGGGGGTGATCTGTGCCTCGAACGCCTTGCCTTCCCTGACGACCTTGCGGGCGAGCTTGCGGCACACCGCCCCGATCTCGCGCTCGAAGTTGCGCACGCCGGCTTCCCGGGTGAACGACTCCATGAGGTGCTTGAGGCCCTCGTCGGTCGGCGTGATCTTGTCTGCGTCGAGGCCGTGATTCTCGAGCTGACGTGGCAGCAGGTGTCGCTTGGCGATCTCCAGCTTCTCCGTCGGCGTGTAGCCTGAGATCTCGATGATCTCCATACGGTCGCGCAGCGGTGCCGGAATCGTGTGGATGACGTTCGCCGTGGCGATGAACATGACCTTCGACAGGTCGTACTCGACGTCGAGATAGTGATCGACGAACTCGTCGTTCTGCTCCGGGTCGAGAACCTCGAGCAGCGCCGAGCTCGGATCGCCGCGAAAGTCCATCGACATCTTCTCGATCTCATCGAGGAGGAAGACGGGGTTCACGGTCCCAGCCTTCTTCATCGACTGGATGATCTGGCCCGGGAAGGCGCCGATGTAGGTGCGACGGTGACCACGGATCTCGGCCTCGTCGCGCACGCCGCCCAGCGACAGACGAACGAATTTGCGGCCGGTGGCGGCGGCGATGGACTTGGCGAGCGACGACTTACCGACTCCGGGAGGTCCGACGAAGCACATGATGGAGCTCTGCGTCTTGCCCGTGAGATGCCGTACGGCGAGGAATTCGACGATGCGTTCCTTGACCTTGTCGAGACCGTAGTGTCCCTCGTGGAGAATGCTCTCGGCTTTGTCGAGATCGCGCAGCTCGCGACTCTTCTTCTTCCACGGCACCGTGACGAGCCAGTCGATGTAGTTGCGCGACACGGTTGCCTCGGCGGACACGGGCGGCATCGCCTCCAGACGCTTGAGCTCCTGCTCAGCCTTTTCCTTGACCGACTTCGGCAAGCCGATCTTCTCGATCTTCTCCTTGAGCTCGGCGAGCTCGTCGCCGCGGTCGTCTTTGCGGCCGAGCTCCTGGTGGATCGCCTTGATCTTCTCGTTGAGGTAGTACTCCTTCTGAGCCTTCTCCATCTGCTTCTTGACCTGCACATTGATGCGCTTGTCGATGTTGATCTTCTCGACCTCGACGTCGAGCAGATCGTTGATCGTCTGCAAGCGCTCGGCAGGGTTGAAGATCTCCAGCAGACTCTGCTTCTCGGGCGTGCTGACCATCAGGTGCGCAGCCAGCGTGTCGGCGAAGCGGTCCGGGTTGTCGAGCTTGAGCGTCGACATCAGTGACTCGAAGGCGAGGTGGTGGGACATCTTGGCGTACTGCTCGAACGTGTTGAGCAGCTTGCTCATGTAGACCTGCAGTTTGTCGTCGACCTCGAAGTCGATGTCGTAGGCCTCGACCTCCGCCTCGTACGCTCCGTCCTGCTCCTCGAGCTCCAGCAGCTTGCCTCGCTTGAGGCCTTCGACCATCACCTTGACGTTGCCGTTCGGCAGCTTGATGTTCTGGATGACGCGGGCAATGACGCCGATCTCGAAGACGTCCTCGCGCGCTGGATCGTCGATCTTCGGATCCTGCTGAGCCACCAGGAAAATGAGCTTGTCGCCGGTGGAAAGCGTCTGCTCGAGGGCGCGAACCGAGCCCTCACGACCTACGATGAACGGCGCCATCATGTAGGGAAACACCACCATGTCCCGCAGCGGAACGACGGGTAGTCGCTGCCGGCTCGTGGTCAAGTAACTCGAGGGCATGTGAAGAGCGCCTTTCTTGGGGTGACGATGCTGCGCTACAGCAGCATCGAGTGCTAGGAGAGCACCGAAGGGGGGAGGCCTAGCCGGCCTTCTTGTAGACCGCGAGGGGATGCGTGCGGCTCATGACGACATCTTCGTCAATGACGCATTCCTTGACGTCGGTCTGGGAGGGGAGCGTGTACATGAGGTCGAGCATCAGCTCTTCGAGAATGATGCGCAGACCGCGAGCGCCAACGCTCCTCTTGATCGCCTCGCGGGCGATCGCATGGAGAGCACCTTCGGTGAACTCCAGCTTGACGTCCTCGAGCTCGAACATCGCTTCGTACTGGCGCACGAGGCTGTTCTTGGGCTCCGACAGGATGCGCACGAGCGCGTCCTCGTCGAGCTGTTCGAGGGTAGCCATGACGGGGAGACGGCCGACGAACTCAGGGATGAGCCCGTACTTCATCAGGTCCTCGGGCAGAGCATGCTGCAGAAGCGCGCTGCCGGTGCGGTCCTTGGTGCTCTTGATCTCGGCGCCAAAGCCCATGGACTTCTCGTTCAGGCGACGCTCGATCTGGTCTTCGAGACCGACGAAGGCGCCGCCGCAGATGAAGAGGATGTTCGTCGTATCGATCTGGAGGAACTCTTGATGCGGATGCTTGCGGCCACCCTGGGGCGGAACGTTGCACTGCGTCCCCTCGAGGATCTTGAGGAGAGCTTGCTGGACGCCTTCACCCGACACGTCTCGGGTGATCGACGGGTTGTCGCCCTTGCGGCAGATCTTGTCGACCTCGTCGATGTAGACGATGCCACGCTGCGTCTTCTCTTTGTCGTTGCCGCTCGCCTGGTACAGCTTCAGGATGATGTTCTCGACATCCTCGCCGACGTAGCCGGCTTCCGTCAGAGTCGTCGCGTCGGCGATCGTGAACGGCACCGAGAGGAGACGAGCGAGCGTCTGCGCCAGCAGGGTCTTGCCCGTGCCGGTCGGACCGATGAGCATGATGTTCGACTTCTGCAGCTCGACGTCACTGCGCGTGCGCTCGGAGTAGTCGATGCGCTTGTAGTGGTTGTAGACCGCGACGGAGAGCTTCTTCTTCGCCTGCTCCTGTCCGATCACGTAGTCGTCGAGCAGAGACTTGATCTCCTGGGGCTTCGGCAGCGAGGTCTCTTGCTGCTGCTCGAGCATGCGATCTTCGGCGATGATGTCGAGACAGATGTCGACGCATTCGTCGCAGATGAACACGGTCGGACCAGCGATGAGCTTCTTGACCTCACGCTGGCTCTTGTTGCAAAACGAGCACCTCAGTGCTTCGTCGCCTGTCTCTTTTTTCGCCATGGAACCTCCGTCACGCCGGGCGTTTCGATGGTAAGCAGCCCAACTAGGGGTGTCAACACCGTGCCGCCGGCGGCTACAACGCTTCTAACGGCCCGATAGTGCGCACTATTCCTGGGTTTTGGGCCACCCCGGAGCGACTCTGTGAGCCTCCGGATGACACCTGCTTAAGCAAAAGTCCTGCCGCGCCGGAAGCATCGCTTCCACCGCGGGTTCGAGCACCCGTGATCGAGCGGCCAGAGAGGTCAGGGGCGACGCTCCATGACCGTGTCCACAAGGCCGTAGGCCACCGCCTCGTCGGCCGGCAGGATGTGATCCCGCTCGGAGTCCTGGTGGACCTTCTCGACCGTCTGACCGGAGTGATGCGCGAGGATCTCGTCGATCCGCTGACGCATCCGCAGCAGATCCTTCGCGTGAATGTCGATGTCGGTCTGCTGACCGCCGAGACCCTGAACCCAGGGCTGGTGGATCAGGACGCGACTGTTCGGCAGACAGGCTCTCTTGCTCTTGGCTCCGCCGGCCAGAAGCACAGCCGCGAAGGATGCCGCCTGACCGACACAGAGTGTCGCCACATCGGGCTTGACGTGCTGCATCGTGTCATAGATCGCGAAGCCCGCTGAGACCGACCCACCGGGTGAGTTGATGTACAGCGAGATGTCCTTCTCCGGGTTCTCGGACTCCAGGAAGAGCAACTGCGCGATGATCAGGTTCGCGACTTCGTCATCGATCGCACGACCAAGAAAGATGATGTTGTCTTTCAACAGGCGCGAATAGATGTCGTAGGCGCGCTCGCCACGATTCGACTGCTCTACAACCATCGGCACCAACATGGTCAGCTCCTCTCTATCTCGTCCGGGCGCGATCGCGCGGAACGTCTTTCTGCAAACTCGAAATCGGTCACTCTTCTTCGCTGGTGTCTTCGGAGGCTCCAGAAGCCGCTTCCGACGGAGAGTCCCCTCCGACCGGAAGCTCTTCTTCACCGAGGAGCTGGCGCAGCGTCTTGTCTCGCTGGAGCTGCTCCTGCAGCATCTCCAACCGCCCCGACTCCTCTAAGGCCTTTCGCACCTGACCGGCCGACTGGTTTTGGCCGCGCGCGATCATCGACACGGCGTTGTCGATGTCCTCTTCGCTGGCCTCGATGCCGTCCTTCTCCGCGAAAGCGTCGAGGAGGAGGCGAGCGTGCACGCGCTTCTCCGCCTGCGGCTTGGCCTCGTCCGCGATCTTCTGCCAGTCGATCTGCACCTGAGCGACGTCGACACCGCTGCGGGCGAGATTCTCGGCGTACTCGCGCATCATGCCTTCGGCTTCCTGATTGACGACGCCTTCCGGGAGCTCGAGCGGGTACTTCTCACGGAGCTGATCGAGGAGCGCCTCTTCGCGCTTCTGTCGGGCTTCGTTCGTCTTGGTGAGACGAATGCGCGACTCGATGTCCTCGCGTAGCGCCTCGAGGCTCTCGAAGTCACCTGCCTTCTTCGCCAGCTCATCGTCGACTTCCGGAAGATCCTTCTCTTTCACCTCGACGACGTCGAAGCGGAAGCTCTGCGCGTGCACGACCTCCTCCGTCTCCATCTCGCCGTCTTCGGTCTCGGTCTCCTCCGTGCGGGTCTCTTCGTGTGTGAAGTCGCTCTTCTGGCCGGCTTCCATGCCCGTCAGCGCGACCGAGAGCTCCTCCCAGACGCGGGGATCACCGACTTCGACCTCGATCTCCTGAGGACCTGAGGGCGCCTGAGGCTCGGCGTCGCCCTCGGAGGACTCTTCGCCGTCTGCCTCCGGCTCTTCCTCGTCCTTGACCTCTTCGATGCTGATCTTGACGAGATCGCCCTGCATCGCTGCGCGCTCGACGACCACCCACGGTGCCGCGTCGTTCTGGATGCGTTCGACCACTTCGTCGACCTCGATCTCGCCGACCGAGACTTCCCCGTCGGGCAGATCGAAGTCGCGATCGTCGTCGAGCTCGACCTCGGGCTGTACCTCGACCGTCGCCTTGAACGTCAGGGGTTTGCCGTCTTCGAGCTCGATGTCCTCGACCTGCGGCTGTAGCAGGGGCTTGAGCGACTTCTCGGACTGGGCCTGCTGCCAGTAGCGCGGCAGGAGGCGCTCCAGCACCTCCTGGTCGATCTGCTCCTTGAAGCGCTTGCGAACGATCGACTGGGGCGTCTTTCCCTTGCGAAAGCCGGGCAGACGCACCTGCTTGCCGAACTCGCCGACGATCCTCTGGATCTCCGCGTCGACCGCGGCGGCCGGGATCTCGATGTGAACTTCTTTCCGGCAGGGGCCGACGTCTTCGAGCGAGGTGACGACGCTCATGGCATAGCTTCCGTGGAGATGAGTAGAAGAAGGGAGGCAGGAGGGCGGGATGGTGCGAAAGGGGGGACTCGAACCCCCAACCCTTGCGGGACTAGATCCTAAATCTAGCGCGTATACCAGTTTCGCCACTTTCGCGGCTCGGCGCGCTTGCGCCGTATGTCTCGGATGGTCGCGGGCGTGGATCCGACCGGTCGAGGGAAGCAGGCTCTCCGAACGGAGGTCCTTGAGGGCTTCGGGTGGTGAGCCGCCTAGGAATCGAACCTAGAACCCACAGATTAAGAGTCTGTTGCTCTGCCAATTGAGCTAGCGGCCCACGAGCGCGGAACTATACCTCAAGGACCCCGCTTTAGCCACGCTGAAAGGATCGGTCCGAGCCAAGTCGGCCAGGGCCGACGGAACGGCCCCTCTCTACCCGCCCTGAACGAACTGGACGATCTCGATCCGGTCGCCGTCCGCAAGCGCCGTCTCGCCGAAGCGAGCCCTCGGAATGATGCTGCCGTTGTGCTCGATGGCAACCAGCTCCGGGCGCGTTTCGAGCTCGGCGAGCAGGTCGAGAAGTGTGCCCGGTCCGACCGCGCGCTCTTCGCCATTGACCTGAAGAGTGATCTGTCCGCTCATCGGGGGCTCTAGAGTGGGTACTTGAGCGAAGCCTTGCCGAGACCGCTCGAGCCCGTGATGATCAGAGCGGCTCGACCCTCGCGCAGATCGGGGATCGTCACCGAAGCCTCGAGGAGACCATCCTCGTCGGTGGTTCCCTTGGCGAGCACTTTCGGCTCGGCGACGGTCGAGATCATTTTGAAGACGACTTCGGCTCCCGGGATCGGGCGTCCGGTCTTGCTCGAGCTCGCACGCACCGGCAGGCTCGTCGCTTCGCCGATGGCCAGTTCGACGTTCTCCTCGAGAAGCATGACCAGGTGCTCCTGCTCAGCCTCGTTGGTGAGATACTCCAGGATCACTTCGTCGAGCGAACGGTCGGCGTTGATCTTGATCTGCGGAAAGGCCGGAACGGAAGCGCTCTTCGCCTGCTGCACTCGGCGCTTCTTGGGTGGGCCGAGCAGCTCCATGACCTTCTGATCAAAGGTCCCGGCGCGAATGGCGGCGATCATCTCGCGGTGCTGCGTCTCCATCAGCTTGATGAGAGCATCCTTGCCGTCCTCGACGCGGTCTCCATAGTCGGTTCGCTTCGAAGAGACGACCTGTCCCCCCACGTAGACGAGGCTCTCGATGTAGGGATTCGAGGTCCCTTTGTCCTCTGTCTGAACGTGAAAGACACGATCAGCATGGCTTACGTCCGTGTTGTAGCCGGTCAGCATCAGATTCGATCGGAAGAGAGAAGAGCTGGAGACGGAAGGCCGGGAGCACTTCCGAGCGCTACGCAATGTTGAATAGCGCCAACGCTATATTTTAGCCGACCGAGCCTCGATCTGCGACCCTCAAGTCGCGTCGGCTGCTCAAGGCAGCCCTAGGCGACGACGACGCTCCCAAAGCGACTTCCGCGAGATGCCGAGGATCTCCGCTGCGCGACTCTGGTTTCCGCGCGTGTACTCGAGCGCGCGCACGATGGCGTCTCTCTCCACCTCTCGAAGGCTCTTGGGGCGAGGTGTCGTCTGCCGAGGAGGCTCGACCTCCAGCACGCCGCCGTCATGTAGGACCATGGCGCGCTCGAGCAGATTCCGCAGCTCCCGCAGGTTGCCGGGCCACGGATACTCGCGCATCCAGCGACGCGTCGACGCGGTGACGCCCACCGGCTCGGTGCCGTACCGCTCGCTGAGGTCATTCATCATGGCGTCGATCAGAGGGTCCACGTCCTGCCGACGTTGCAGCAGCGGCGGCAGCGTGAAGGCCAGAACCTCCAAGCGGTAGAAGAGGTCCTCTCGGAACCTCCCTCGTTCGACCAGGGCGACGAGTCCCTCGGACGCGGTGGCGAGGATTCTCGCGTCCGAAGTCTCTTCCCGACCGCCCAGCGGGGTATAGCGCCCCTCGGCCAGGAGTCGAAGGAGTTTGGGCTGGGCCGCCAGCGGTAGCTCTTCGGCGTGATCGAGGAGCAGACTGCCTCCGCGCGCTCGGCGGACCCGTCCGGGACGCGACCGGTCGGCGCCGGTGAACGCACCGCTGGCGTAGCCGAAGAACTCGCTCTCGAAGAGCGAGCTCGGAATCGTGCTCGGGTCGACTTCGACGAGCGCGCCTGCGGCCCGACCGCTCGCCGCGTGCAGCGCGCGCGCGAGGCTCGTGCGCCCGGATCCCGGAGGACCCAGCAGCAGGATCGGCGAATCGCTGCGCGCGGCTCGCTCCAGAGCCGACGCCAGAGGTTCGAGGCTCGGTACCGCGGTCAGCCAGTCTGTGAGCTCGGCCGCCATGCGCCGGTCGCCCCTCTCCTCAGGAGATGAACTGCTCCGTCAGATTGGGAGCGTCCGCCCAGAGCCGCTCGAGGCGGTAGAAGTCGCGACGCTCCTGGTCGAAGACGTGAAAGACGAAGTCTCCGTAGTCGAGCAGAACCCACTGACCCTCGCGGATTCCCTCGGCATGCAGCGGGCGGAGAGAAGCGTCGCGCAGCTTGGACGAGATGGCGTCGGCGATCGCAGCGACCTGACGGCGATTCGATCCGCTGCAGACGACGAAGAAGTCGGTGAAGTCGCAGAGCTCTTCGAGATTCAACACGACGAGGTCGGAAGCCTTGAGATCGAGGGCTGCATCGATTGCGGTGCGCAGTCCGGCGGCCTCGGTATCCACTGTCTCTGCCTTACTCACTTCTGACGTCATCGTTTCTCCGCGTTCCCCTCTCGTAGAGCTTGTACTTCCAACAGTACTGTAGCACCGGGCCGGGGACCGGCAGCGCTGTGGTTCGCCCGTCCCGAAGAGCCTTGCGGACCTGCGTCGAGGAGATGTCGACGAGCTCGTGTTCGACCCAAAGGACCTCGTGATCGGCCGCGAGCCGACGGACTTCCTCCGGTGCCTGCCGGTCGTACTCGGGCCTCGCGAGAACCACGATCGTCGCGAGGGCGAAGAGCTCGCGCCAGGAGCGCCACGTATGCAGCTCGAGGTAGGAGTCGGCGCCGATCAGGAGGAAGAGATCGCGCTCCTTTGCCGTGAAGTGCCGCAGCGTATCGATCGTATAGGTCGGTCCCTCTTCGAGCTCGAAGGGCGACACCTGCAGAGCCTCTTCCTCGAGCAAGGCGAGCTCGCCCCTGGCGTATCGCGCGACGGCCGGAGCGAACCGCCGGCCGGGCTTGTGAGGAGGCTGAGCCGTCGGCAGGTAGAGGATCCGGTCGAGCTCGAGCTCCCGCAACGCGGATAGAACCGGCCGCAGATGACCGTCGTGAATCGGATCGAAGCTGCCCCCGAAGAGGCCGAGCCGCTCCTTCGTCGTCATTCGAGCTCTTCCGGCCACAGCCGTACGACGATCGCGCGCACCAACCGCGACAGGCCGTCACGCGTCACCGAGCTGATCTCGAGAAGTTCGAGATCACGCGCGGTCGCGGCGGCGCGCAGCTGTTCCAGCCGCTCCGAATCGGCCGCGTCGATCTTGCTGGCAAGGAGCAGGCGCGGCCGATCCAGAAGAGTCGAATCGAAAGCCTCGAGCTCTCCTTCGATCACCGCGAGCTCGTGCTCCGCGTCCATCTCGCCCTGCGCGACGTCGACGAGATGCACCAGCACTCGGCAGCGATCGACGTGCTTGAGGAAGCGAATCCCCAGGCCGGCGCCCTGCGCCGCCCCCGCGATCAAACCCGGGAGATCGGCAATGACGAAGGGCGTCTCGCCCGGCTCTCGGGCCACGACACCGAGCTGCGGAACGAGGGTCGTGAAAGGGTAGTCGGCGATCTTCGGTCGCGCAGCCGAAAGCACGCTGATGAGCGTCGACTTGCCTGCGTTCGGCAGGCCGACCAGACCGACGTCGGCCAGCAGCTTGAGCTGAAGCCGGATCGAGCGTTCTTCGCCCGGCTCCCCCGGCTGCGCGTAGCGAGGCGCCTGGCGGGTCGGCGTGGCGAAGTGTGCGTTGCCCTTGCCGCCGCGACCACCGCGAGCAACGAAGATCTCCTCGCCGTGCTCGAGCACCTCGCCCAGGATCTCTCCCGTCTCGGTGTCTTCGATGATCGTTCCGAGAGGAACCCTCAGCGAGAGGTCCTCGCCGCCGCGCCCGCTCTTGCGCGAGCCCTCGCCGTGACGACCACGCTCCGCCTTGTAGAGCCTGTTGTGGCGGAGGTGGTAGAGCGTGTTGAGCCCGCCGTCGCCGACGACCAGCACGGAGCCACCCTCGCCGCCGTCACCGCCTGCCGGACCGCCTTTCGGCACGAACTTCTCGCGACGAAAAGCGACACAGCCGGAGCCGCCGTGGCCGGCTTCGGCACGGAAAGAGGCTTCGTCGATGAAGTGCATCGAGGACTCTGAAGGTCACCGCTCCGAAGGCGCCGCGCGCCGGAGCGATCCCGGGGTTACTCCGCCGGGTTGACGTTGACGAAGGTGCCGAGACGACCGCGTTTGCGGAACTCGACCGTGCCTTCGACGAGAGCGAAGAGCGTGTCGTCGCCACCGCGCTTGACGTTCTGGCCGGCCTGGAACTTGGTGCCGCGCTGACGGACGATGATCGTGCCGCCGAGGACGTGCTGGCCGCCGAAGCGCTTCACGCCGAGGTTCTTGGGGTTAGAGTCTCTGCCGTTCCGGCTGGAGCCCTGACCTTTCTTGTGAGCCATCTTGCTGCCTCCTCGGCCTTAGCCGGAGATCGCGCCAATGCGGACCCGGTGCAGGTCCTGGCGATGTCCGATGGTGCGCCGGTAACCCTTGCGACGCTTCTTCTTGAAGACCTTGATCTTCGGGCCGCGCACGGCTGCCATGAGCGAACCCTTGACGCTGGCGCCCTCGATCGTGGGTGTGCCGACCTTGACGTCGGCATCCTCGCCGACCATCAGCACACGGTCGAATTCGACGTCGGCCCCGGCCTCGGCGTCTGCCGAAGTGAGCTCCACGTCGATGATGTCTCCCTCTTGCACGCGGTACTGCTTACCGCCGGTCTCGATGATCGCGAACATGAGACGAACTCCTCAGAATGCTTCCCGGGTCCGTGATTCGGTGGCTGCAGGAGCGCGCTACCTCGGCGCGCAGGTCGATCCGCACCCTCTTCCGGGACGAGCCCGTGAGGCTAGCACGCCTCCAGCGCCCGGGCAACGTACAATCAGGCCTCTGATGTGTTCCTCAAAGGAGGTCTTGCTCTCATGTCGACGCCCGAATATCTCGTCTGCCTGGACTGTGAAACGCCCTGCTACATCTTCGAATGGAAGGACGGCAAGCTGCTGGAGATCCTCTGCGAAGTGTGCGGCAACGAAGAGCCCGATCAGTTCGCCACCTCCGAAGACCTCGAGGCGATGGGCGCAGACTGAGCTCGGCGAGCCCGCGGCAGACTGAGCGTCACGCGCGTTCCCTCTCCCGGCGCCGAATCGATCGAGATCCGACCTCGGTGATCCGAGGCGATCCTCTGCACGATCGCCAGGCCGAGGCCCGTGCCTCCCTTGCGCTCGGAGAAGAAGACGTCGAAGGCGCGCTCGACCTGCTCGGGCGTCATGCCTCGTCCGTTGTCACCGACCGACAGTAGGACGCGGTCACCTCGGCTTTCCGCCTCGAGCTCGATCCGAGGCTGCGCGTTACCGTCGAGGCTTGCCTCGAGAGCGTTGTCGATGAGGTTCAGGAGAAGTTGATGGATTTGACCGCGATCCACTTCGACCTGCTCACCTTCGGCCGTATCGATGACCTCGAGCTCGACGCCGCGCGCTCGGATGCGTGCGGCCAGAAGCTGCTCCGCCCGCCGCAGCGGTGCCGCTGCCTCCACCGTCTCGACCTCCATGGAGCGCGGTCGCGCAAAGCTCAGAAAGTCGGTCACGAGACGCTCGAGGCGACCGATCTCGGACCGCGTCAGCTGCAGAATGCGACGGTCCGAGCTGTCGATCTTCGAGTCTTCCTCGAGCATCTGCATGTTGAGGTTCAACGAGTTGAGGGGACTCCGGATCTCGTGCGCCAGGCCGGAAGCCAGCGTGCCGACGAGAGCGAGCTGCTCCGCCTCGGCGGCCTGCACCTCGAGCTGACGGGATCGGCGCAGGACGCGGACGAAGAGAAAGTACCCCGTCACGAACAGGACGAGCGTCAGTAGAGCGATCAGGCTGGCCTGATTCAGAAGGTCGCTGCGCAGCTCGCTGAGGCGCCCTTCGATCTCCTCGCGTCGCAGGCCGATCACGAAGGTACCCATGTCGCCCACCGGTACGCGCACCTCCTGGAACCTCGCAGGCTCCGAGGCGATGCTCTCGGTCACGACATCGGTCAGGTCGATGCCCTCGGGAAGCTCCTCGTCGCTGCCCTGGCGGTCGGTACGCTGATGACGAACGACGAGACGACCCTCTGAGTCATAGACCTCGGCCACTTCGACGATTTCGCGCTGCAAGAGCACGTCCTCGATGTAGGACCGTGTCTCCGACTGGGTCGCCACAGCGGTGTACAAATCCCGCTCGAAGCGATTCGCCTCACCCGCGATCTGCGCCGCGAGCACCTCGGCCTCGGTCTGTGCCTCGAGGATCACCTGGTTGACCTCGCGCTGCGAGAGCGAGCGGAAGATCAGCCAGCCGAAGAGACCGAGATCCGCCAGCACGAACAGAGCGAAGACGAGCGCGATCCAGAGGATTCCGCGCGGACTGGAGGGGGACCGGGCCATGCGCGGAGGATACTCAAAGGCCTCCGCGACCGGTCCGAGCGTCCCCGCCGTTCGTCCCACACCGAAGCAAACCTCCGGACCGTCCCCACCGAAGGGCGGGCGAAGCCGCTCGAGAGGCGGGGGACCCCCATGCGACCGAGGCCAGCGGCCGACTTCGCCACTACCGCTAGAATTCGGTCGACGGGGTTCCCGTCGTCGCTCGCCCAGCCCAGCCTCTCAACGCAGCGAGACTCTCATGCACTCTCTTCGTCGCCTCTCCTCCCTCGATTCCATCGCACTCTGGTTGCTGGTTGTCGTCGCCGCGCTGTCGATCTCATGCACCGCGACGCCCGACAGCCGCGACACCTCGAGACTCATCGCCGGCGTCATCGCGCCGCTCGAAACGGTCAACGAGGTTCTCTCACTCGGCGGCTCTTTCAACGGCGCGGTCTTCGATCAGCTCTTCCTGTCGTTGGTCGACGAGGAGCCGGACTTCCAATCCGGCCCGCTGACGTTCACGCCTCGGCTCGCGACCTCTTGGGAGTTTTCCGACGATCGACTGCAGCTGACCTTCCAACTGCGCGATGACGTGGTCTGGAGCGACGGCACGCCGCTCACCGCCGAGGACGTGCGCTACACCTGGCAGGCCCAGATCTCGGAGCACACGGGATACGGCTACGCCTTCGCCAAGGAGACGATCCGCGACGTCGAGGTCGTCGATCCCCACACCGTTCGCTTCCACTACGACGAGCCGTCCGGCACTCAGTTCGTCGACGCCGTCGACGGAGTCATCCTTCCCAAGCACAAGTGGGGAGAGCTGCCCTTCGAGCAGTGGCGCGAGCAGCCCGAGTGGTTCACCGAGAACCTCGTGACCAGCGGTCCCTACATGCTGGAGAACTGGAAGCCCGCGGTCTCTTTCGAACTGCGTGCCAACCCCCTGTACTACGAGGAGGGCTTGCCCAAGATCGAGCGCATCCTGTTTCGAGAAGTGAGTGAAACCTCGTCGCTCTTCTCGCAGCTGCTCGCCGGGGAACTCGATTTCATCCAGACCATGAGGCCGGCCGACATCGCGGAGGCAGAAGCCCGCGAAGACCTGCAAGTCCTGACGCACGATCAGAGGCAGTACACCTTCATCTCCTGGAACGTGGGAAAGCCGCTTTTCGAAGACCCCACAGTGCGCAACGCCATGACTCTGGCGATCGACCGCGACGCGATCATCGAGACTCTCTGGCTCGGCTACGCCAACCCGGGCGTCACGCCGGTCCTGAGCTCGACCTGGGCTGCACATCCCGACATTGCGCCGCTTCCCTACGACCCCGACCAGGCGGGACAGCTGCTCGACGAGGCCGGCTGGACCGACAGCGACGGCGACGGCGTTCGCGACAAGGACGGCGTCGACTTCAGCTTCGAGCTGGCGACGAACACCGGCAACCCCCAGCGCTGGGACACCATCCAGATGGTTCAGGCTCAGCTCGCGAAGATCGGCGTACAGGTCAAGCCCGCGCGCTACGACCTGCCGACGATCAATGCGCGCACGCAGGCGCACGACTTCGACGCTGCCGTCATCGGGCTGCTGATCGACACCACGCTCGACAACACGGTCACGCTCAAAGGCGATGCCACCTACAACTTCGGGCAGTACGCTGACGCCGAGATGGACCAGCTTCTCGACGAGTACGCGGCCGCGCTGGACAAGGGCGCCGCGATCGAGAAGATTCACAGGATTCAGGAGATCTTCCACCGCGATCAGCCGATGAGCGTGCTCTGGGAGCCGCTCGGCATTCGCGGCCTGTCCGCCAACCTCAAGAACGCAACGCCCTCTTCGAGCAGCGACCTCTGGCGACTCCGCCACTGGGAGTGGTCGCAGGACTGAGGTCGCCCCTTGGGACGCTTCCTCGTGCGGCGGCTGATCGTCGGCGCCGTCCTGCTGTGGTTCGTCGCCACGCTGACCTTCGTTCTCATTCACGTTGCTCCCGGGAACCCGATCGAGGTCTTCATGGACCCTCGGATCCCGACGGAGCAGATCGAGCGTCTCGAAGCGCTCTTCGGCTTCGATCAGCCACTGCACACCCAATACGCGCGCTGGCTCGGCAACGCCGTGACGGCCGGCGACTGGGGCGTGTCGTTCTTTCACCTTGCGCCCCCGGGTGAGGTCATCCGTCGCAACCTGCCGCCGACCGCGCTGCTCGCCGTCGCGGCTCTACTGATCGGCTATACGCTCGGCATCCTGGGCGGCATCTGGACGGCAAAACGGCCGGACTCGCTGGCCGACCGGATCCTGCGCCTGCTGAGCCTGACGGTCTACTCCGTGCCGACCTTCTGGCTCGGTCTGATGATGATCCTCCTCTTCAGCGGCGTTCTGGGCATCGCTCCGGCGAGCGGTATCCAGTCTCCGTTCGCTGAAGACCTGCCGCCGCTGCGGCG
>JBCCLJ010000159.1:0-16717 GCA_039026915.1 Acidobacteriota bacterium | reverse complement strand
GTCAGAAGACGCTCACCAGGCCGAAAGCGTTTACTTGCGCAGACGACGCGCGCCGGCGAAACCGAGGCCCGTCAGACCGAGCACGGCCAGGAGACCGGCAGGACCGGCGGTCTTCGGCAGCTCGCGCTCGACCGACTCGTCAGCGTCCGCACTCGCCGTCTCGTCGAGCTGGGCCTCGTCGGCCTCCGCAGGAACCTCACTGACGACCTCCGCGGCTTCCTCGATCGCCGGAGCCTTCTCTTCCTGGACGACCTCGGTCAACTGCTCCGCGGGCTGCGGCTCTTCCTGCGGCGGCTCCTGAGCGCTCAGGGGAAGAGCGAGCAGAGCCAGAGCGGCGGTACCGGCCATCAGGTTGCGGGTCGAGTTCTTCATCTTCAGCCTCCTCGAGGACGGAGCCTCGCTGTTTCCTTGGGTTCGTCGCGACCCTCTGATCCGAGGCGCCGCGACGTCGTTGCTGTCGTTCAGCGCCGGACCCAAGAGCAACGGCGATGCCAACGGGCCCGAGGACGCGGCAGGGCGACGAGCCGAGCCACGACTTCTTCCCGTTGCAGCGGGCTCTATCGCGCGATCACGATTCTCTGCATCGCGCTTCGGCAACACGGAGAACCTGCGCAGCGCACGCGCCGAAACCGGGCGATCCGCCCTAGCGCTAGGGAGACCCTTCCTAGCGCCGGCGCTCGAGACAGACTCCTGCGTTCCGCGCGCTCAGTTCTCCGGCGATTCGCTGGCGAGCGCGAACTCCTGCGCTCGACCCGCCTGCCCCACCGCCTCGAAGTGGGTCACCAGCATTGCGTGGACTCGGATCCAGAACGGATGATCCGACTCGACCAGCTTCTCGAGCTTCGAGCGGACCTCGAGGAGCCGCTCCTCGACCTCCTCGTGCTTTGCACGGCGTTGGAGGATGGAAGCGAGGTCGAGCGAAGCACCCAGCGTCGAGAGTTCCTCGGCGCCGAGGCGGTCCTCGTACAGTGAGTGAGCACGACGCATCAGCTCTTCGGCGCGCTCCAGAGCTCCTCGTTCAGCGGCCAGGAACGCCAGCGCGCCGACCGTACTCGCGACCAGAGGGTGATCGTTCTCCAGCTTGCCCTCGTAGATCCTCAGGGCTCGCTCAAAGCCGTTCCGGGCCTCTCCCAGTCGACCCTGGCGTTGGTAGAGACGCGCGAGATTGACGAGCGTCGTCGCCACGTCGGGATGATCTTCCCCCAGCGAGCGCTCGAGAACCGAGACGGAATTGCGAAAGCTCGCTTCCGCATCGTCGAGTCTCCCGGCGAAGGTGTTGACCGTGCCGAGGTTGGCGTACGTTCGAGCGACGAAGCTGTGCTCCGGACCGAGAGCCTGGCGGCGAATGGCGAGCACGCGCTGAAGCAGCTCGAGCGTGCGATCGTACTGACCCTGCCGAAAGTAGACGCCGCCCAGGTTCTCCAGCGCGACGGCGATTCTCGGGTGCTCGGGCGACAGGAGCTCCTCGTACATTTCGATGTGCTCGAGGTACACCCTTTCCGCTTCGGCGTATTGCCCCCGAGTCGACAACACGACCGCGAGATCGTTGAGGCTGTCGGCGATCTCGGGATGCGGCGCCGCGTAGACCTCGGACTTGATCTCGAGCACCTCCCGAAGGAGGCGTTCTGCCTCTTCGTAGTTCCCCTGCGCACTTTCGAGGTTCCCGAGCTGGGCCAGGCTGTGCGCGTAGAAGCCGCTCGAGCGCCCCTCCGCGGCAAGACTGATCGAAGCGGCCCGATCGAGGTGCTCGCGGGCCTCCGCGAACTTGGCTTCCCGCGTTCGAGTCATGCCCAGGAGCTGGAGAGCGTTGGCAACGTCTACGTGATTCTCACCGTGTGCCGCCTCACCAACCTCCAGCGCCTGGAGCGCAGCGGCTCCCGATCGCTCGTAGTCGCCGCGAGAGAACTCGAGGGACGCGATCGTCAGAGCCGCGGCAGCGGTCTCCGGATGTTCGTTCCCGAGATGCTCCCGGCTCGTAGCAAGGCTCTCGTCCAAGAGAGGGGCAGCGCTCTCGAACAGCCCGAGGCTGCTGTAGACCGTGCCGATGGTGCGCTGCAGCCGTGCCTGCACGACGGGCTGGCCTTCGAGCTCGTCGGAGACTCGTGCGGCACCTGCGTCGAGGATCTCGCGAGCGGTGACGGTCTCCCCGCGAGCCTCGCTCGGATCCACCACCTCGAAGAGCTCGACCAGGAAGTCGGAGACGCGCGTCGCCGTCTCCGCCTCCGCGTTGGCCCGGTCCCGCTCCGCGGCGATCGCCCGGCTCTGCAGGAGAGTCACGATCGAGAACGACAAGAGAGCCAGGACGGCGAGCGTTGCGATCGCCAGGCCCACGCGGTGGCGCGCCGCGAACTTCTGCGCTCGGTAGAGTCCGCTCGGGGGCCCCGCCAGGACCGGCTGCTGTGCAAGGTGTCGCTCGATGTCGGCCGCCAGATCCGACGGCGATCCGTAGCGCCTGTTCCGGTCCTTCTCGAGCGCTCTCATCACGATCCAGTCCAGATCGCCGCGCAGCTGACGCGACAGCACCGCCGGCTGCGTGCTGCGAGACTTGGCCACCTGACCGCTCGCATCGCCGAGACTCCCCACGCGCGTCGAGGGGCGGCTCGGATCGTCCTCGCGGATGAGTCGGCGCATCTCATCGAAGCCGGCCGAGCGCAGCGTCTCCTTGGAGAAGACCGGAGCGCCGACCAGAAGTTCGTAGAGAACCGCGCCGAGCGAGTACACGTCGGTACGCGTGTCGACATCATGCGCCGAGAGATCGGCCTGTTCCGGGCTCATGTAGTTCGGCGTCCCGAGCAGGACACCGAGCCCGGTGAAGAGCGATTTCTCGGTCAACCGCTGAGCAGTGGCCTTGGCGATGCCGAAGTCGATGATCTTCACTTTGGCCTGACCGTCCTCCTCGTGCACGAGAATGTTGGACGGCTTGAGGTCGCGATGAATGACCGCCTTCTGGTGTGCATGCTGTACTCCGGCACAGACCTGCGTGAAGAGCGCGAGTCGCTCGTCGTTGGTCAAGCGGCGGCGATCACAGTAGTCGTCGATCGGGACGCCCTTGACGAGCTCCATGGCGAAGAAGGGCCGACCCTGCGGACTCGTTCCGGCATCGAAGACGCGAGCGATGGCCGAATGATCCATCAGCGCCAGCGCCTGTCGCTCCGCTTCGAAGCGACTGACGACCGCAGCGCTGTCCATGCCGGCTTTGATGAACTTGAGAGCCACACGGCGTCTCACCGGGCTCGTCTGTTCGGCCTCCCAGACCTCACCCATTCCTCCCGCCCCGAGGCGCTGCACGAGCTTGTAGGGCCCGAAATCTCGGATCGGCGTGTCGGCGTCGGAGGAATCGAGGGTCGTCCCTCTCGTCAGGTCTGGAGAACGGGTTTCGTCGTCACGCATGGCCTGGGATGCACTTCGTTCGCATCGAATGCGCTGCCGAGAGGTTCGGCAGGTGGAGTCCGCTGGGAGTGCGGACATAGTACGCGGCTTTGCCTGACCCGGGAGGCCGCCCGACTCCTTGCCTGGAGGGCCTCGGCACCGAAGCCGCCACACACCTTCCACCCGGGCGATCTTTCCTAGGGATGGGAAGAGCTTCCCCAGCGTCGCCGGTGTGAGCGGGCGTTCGAGTCTCGCAACGTGCTGCCGCACCCCCCAGGGCCGAGGACGAGTTTCGCCGCGAACGCTGGGGTTTCGGGCGTTCGCGCTCTCTGCCCCTTCGATCTTCAACCATCCCGGCATCCTGATTGCAATCTCTGCCTGCACGCCATGCCCGACGCGCTCCCGCGTCGACGACTTCGGCTCTCCGGAGCCCGAGAACTTCCCAGAGGAGAGAACCCTCATGAAGCACAGCACTCCCAACCGAACCCTTCGCGCCGGCCTCGGCCTCGGCACCCTCACCCTTCTCTGTATCGGCGCGACCGGATGTGCGTCGAAGGGCTTCGTCACCAAGAGCCTCGCCGAGGAGCGCGAGCAGATGAGCCAACAGATCGCCGAGCTCAGCACGCAGATCGAAACGTCGCAGTCCGACATCGCACAGCACTCGGGCCACCTTGACCGCCACGACGGTGAGATCGAAGGCCTCGAGACGAAGACCGAGGAGATCTCCGGCACTGCCCGTGAGGCGCTCGACCGCGCCCTCCAGGCCGGCAAGCTCGCCGAAGGCCAGTTCGTCTCCGAGACCGTGCTCGCGACCGACCAGCTGACCTTCGGCTTCGAAAGCGCCGATCTCGACGAAGCCGCGGCCGAGGTTCTCGGTGAGTTCGCCAGTCAGCTCTTCGACGACAACAACAACGTCTTCATCGAGATCCAGGGCCACACCGACTCGACGGGGCCCGAGGCCTACAACCTGATCCTGGGTCAGCAGCGCGCCGAAGCGGTCCGTGACCACCTCTACAAGGAGCACAACGTGCCGCTGCACCGCATGGCGATCTTCTCCTACGGTGAAGAGGCGGAGCTCGTACCGAACGACACCCGCGAGGGCCGCGCTCAGAACCGTCGTGTCTCCCTGATCGTCCTGCGCTGAGGAAACGCTCTCGGGTCGCGCTGCGGCTCGGCGGGTCGTCTGTCCTCCCCGCTGAGCCGTGGCGCATCTTTTTCCGCTGACCCAACAAACAGCGCTGCATCAGACACCATGTTCAGTCATCTCGAGTGCACTAGACTGCTGACTCGATCCGAAGCCCGGGCCCCGTCCCGGGCTTTTCGCTGGAGGAGCTGTCCACTGCAAGCCAAGGTGCTCATCGTCGACGACGACGAAGCGATGCGCGCGGTCCTCGAAGAGCGCCTGTCGCAGTGGGGCTACCAACCGGTCACCGCAGAGAGCGTCGAGGAGGCGGAACGCGCCGCGGCCGCCGAGCCGCCCGACATCGTCGTCTCCGATGTCGTCCTCGGCGAGCGCGACGGCCTCGATCTGCTGCGCGTGCTCAAAGCGACCTCACCGGCGCCGCCCATGCTGCTGATCACGGCGCATGCAACGATCGATCTCTCGGTCGAGGCGATGAAGAACGGCGCCGAGGACTTCCTCACCAAGCCGCTCGACTACGACAAGCTGCGCGCCACGCTCGACGCGATCGCGGGCGATCTCGCCGCCAGCCGCGAGCAGCAGGATCTCGGCGCCGAGGCCAGCGGCTCCGAGGCCCGCTGCGGCCACCTGATCGGCGCGCACGAGACGATGCGCGCCGTCTACGAGCAGATCGAGATGGTCGCTGGCACCGACGCTTCGATTCTGATTCTGGGCGAGAGCGGCACCGGAAAAGAGGTCACCGCCCGTACGATCCACGAGCTCTCTCGGCGACGGTCCGAAGCCTTCATCGCCATCAACGCGGCCGCCATCCCGAGCGAGTTGATGGAGAGCGAGATCTTCGGCCACGAGAAGGGCGCTTTCACGGGCGCCACGGAAACGCGGCAGGGCTGCTTCGAGCTCGCCGAGGGCGGCACCCTCTTTCTCGACGAGATCGGCGAGATGTCGACCGAGCTGCAGCCGAAGCTACTGCGCGTCCTGGAAGACAGCAGGGTGCGACGACTCGGCGCCAAGACCGAGCGCCACGTCGACGTCCGCCTGCTCGCGGCGACGAACCAGAAGCCCGAGGAAGCCGTCGCCGAGGGGCGCCTGCGTGCCGACCTCTACTACCGCCTCAACGTCTTCACCATCGAGCTGCCGCCGCTGCGTCGCCGCGCTACGGACGTGCCGCTCCTCGCGACCGCCTTCCTGCGAGAGCTCGGCGCCAAGCACGGCAGCGACCTGCGCGGCTTTCGCGACTCCGCGATGGAGATCCTGCAGAGCTACGAGTGGCCCGGCAACGTGCGCGAGCTGCGCAACGTCGTCGAGCGCGCCGTGATCGTCGCCAGGGATCGGTGGATCGAGCCCGGACATCTGCCGGTCTACCTGCAGACCGAGAGCGAACGCCCCACCGGCGACGTGCTCGAGCTGCCGATCGGCACGACGGTCGCCGACGCCGAGCGCGCGCTCATCCTCGGCACGCTCGAGAAGACGGGCAACAACAAGTCCGAAGCGGCCCGCCAACTGGGCATCGACGTCAAGACGGTCCGCGCGAAGCTCAAGACGTACGGCGAGGACGCCACTGGCGAAGACGCCGCCGAAGACTGATCCGCTCATGAGCCTGCGCAACCGGCTGCTGGCCAGCTTCCTCGCGGTCGTTGCGCTCCTGATCCTGGTCGTCAGCTACCAGCTGCTGCAGGTGGAGCGCCTCAAACTGGCGCACCTCTCTCTCGCCGAGGGCGCGTCACAGTCCATCGAGGTCGCTCTCGAGCTCCTCCAGGAGATCGACGCCTACAGCGATCTGGGCCGGCGCTACCTCGTGCTGCGCGATCCTGCGTACGTCGCTCGCATGACCACGCTCGACCAGAATCTCGAAGCCAACCTGACGAAGCTCGACGACGTCGCCGAGCCCGACCTCTGGTCGGCGAGCACGGCGCGATCGGACTTCGAGCAGCTTCGCAGTCTGAGAACTCTCGACCTCCGCGAAGCCGACCTCGTCGCCGACGTTCTCCAGCGCAACGTGCTGCCCGCCGCGGAGCGCCTTCGCGAACGACTCAGCGAACTCTTGCCGGAGACCCGACAGCGGATCGAGGAGCGAACCAGCCGCAGCGTCGCCCAGGCGAACGCAGCCCGCGGCGTCGCCTGGCTCAGCGCGGTGTTCGGCACGGTCCTCGGCATTGCTCTGGCACTCTGGCTGTCCAGCTCGGTCAGCCGCCCGCTTGAGCGACTCGTCGAAGGCACGCGCGAGATCGCCAGCGGCAACTTCGAGCACCGCGTCTTCGAAACCGGTGCCGTCGAGTCCGGCGGCGCCATCGGCAGCCCGGAGATCCAGCGCCTGTCAGAGGACTTCGACCGCATGACGACCAGGCTGGGAGAGCTCGACCAGCTAAAGCGCGACTTCGTCACGTCGGTGTCGCACGACCTCAAGACGCCGCTCGCCTCGATGCAGGACACGCTGCAACTCGTCCTCGACGGCTCCCTGGGCCAGCTCACTCCGAAGCAGCGGCGCATGCTCGAGCTGAACTTCGACGCTAGCGAGCGGCTTCGTCAGATGATCATGGACCTGCTCGATCTGGCGCGGCTCGAGTCGGGCTCGGCGATCCATGAACGCGAGCCCGTCGACCTGGCTCAGGTGATCGAAGCGGCGCTGCAGGGGGCAGGCCCGACGCTGCGCCAGAAGCAGCTGGACATCGATCTCGAGCTGCCGGAAGACGAGCTGCCGATCGTGCTTGGCGACGCTCCGCTGCTCACTCAACTCGTCAGCAATCTGGTGACCAACGCCGCGCAGGCGGCGCCGGAGGCTTCCGGGCTCAGGCTCGGCTTCGCCGGCGGCCAAGGAGGCGTCGAGCTCTGGGTCGAAGACGATGGCCCCGGTGTGGCCGAAGAGGATCGCGAGCGCATCTTCGAGCGCTTTCAGCGCAATCGAAGTCGCCGCGGCAAAAGCGGCACGGGCCTCGGGCTGACGATCGCGCGGGCCATTGCCGAGGCTCACGACGGCACGATCCATGTCGGTCCGGCGCGTCCGCAGAAGCTGCAGGGGGCAGGACCCGGGGCCCGTTTCGTCGTGACTCTCGCGGCGTCCCCGACCTCGCAGAGCCTGGCAACGCCCTTCGCCGCGCTTCTCTGCTGTCTCGGTCTCGCACTCGCCGGATGCTCGGCCGGCAGGGGCAGACCGGAAGCGGCGGCTCCCGCGCAGCCGCCCTCCGTCGAGGTCTCCGACGACGCGGATCTTCCAGGCTGCTCTCGACACCTGGCACGGGGCCAGCCAGGCCTCGCGATCGCCTGCTTCGACGCCGCCCCGGGCGACGCTTCCGTCCTTCAGCGCCTCGATCTTGCCCTGGCCCTGCTCCACCCGGAGAACGACTCGCCCGACTGGCGGCGAGCTCGAACGATCCTGGAGGAGATTCGCGACGACGCCGGCCCCGGGCCGGAGCAGGTCACCGCGACCGTCCTCGTGCAGCTCCAGCGCGAGATCGAACGTCTGCTCGACCAGCTGCGCAAGCTCCGTGAGCTGGATCTCTCTGAAGAGCCTCGTTGACGAGTCCTTCAGAAGCCGAGGCGCGTCACCTGCCGCACGGTTCCCAGGTGAATGTCGACGATGTCCTCGACGTCGTTTGCGTAGCCGCCCGCCATGGCGACGGCGACCGGGACTCCGGCGTCGGACAGAGTCTCGAAGACGAGCTGATCGCGGCGCAGGAGGCCGTCTTTGGTGAGCGCCAGCTTGCCCAGTCGATCGCCGACGAACGGGTCCGCTCCGGCGAGATAGATGGCCACGTCGGCGCGGGCAGCTCCGACCGCCTCGGCGAGAGCAGGGCGCAGCGCCGCAAGGTAGGCGTCGTCTCCGGTGTCATTCTCGAGCTCGACGTCGAGGCTGCTGCGCTTCTTGCGAAAGGGGTAGTTGCGACGCCCGTGGATCGACAGCGTGAAGACGGTCTCGTCGCGCTCGAAGATCACCGCCGTGCCGTTGCCTTGATGCACGTCGCAGTCGACGACCAGGGCGCGCTCGATGTGCCCTTCGTGCTGCAGCTTGCGCAGGGCGATGGCCGCGTCGTTGAGCACACAGAAGCCTTCGCCGTGATCGGGAAAGGCGTGGTGGGTGCCGCCCGCGAGGTTGATGCCGGCGCGCAGACCGTCGTTGCTGCGTTCGAGCGCCGAGCGCGCGGCGAGATAGGTCGCGCTGGCTGAGCGCCGACTGCGCTCGAGCAGCGCCGGACTCCAGGGGAAGCCGAGGAGCCGTACCGCACTGCGCTCCAGGGTCCCCTCGACGAGGCTCTCCAGATACTCGCGCGTGTGCACCCGCAGGATCGAGGCGTCGTCGATCGGCGCGGGCGTCTGCAGCTGCTCGGGCAGGAGCACTCCCTCGGTGACCGCGCGCTCACGCAGCCGCCGGTACTTGAGCATCGGAAAGCGGTGACCGTCCGGTAGCGGCAGCACGAACTCGTCGCAGGTGTAGGCGATCAGCTTCGAGCTCACCCGACACCCTCTCGCAGCCACTGACGCAACCGGGTGTAGCGCCTCGTCGCATCCTGATTGCGCACCGCCATCGCCAGAGCGCGCTTCTCGCCGATCAGGATGACGAGCTTCTTCCCGCGCGTAATCGCGGTGTAGAAGAGGTTCTTCTGCAGCATGACGAACTGCTGCATGGAGACCGGGACGAGCACGGCCGGGTATTCGGAGCCCTGCGACTTGTGGATGGTGATGGCGTAGGCGAGCACCAGCTGATCGAGGTCGGCGAAGCGGTAGGCAATGGGTCGGCCGTCGAAGCTGACGGTGAGCTCCTGGTTCTCTCTGTCGATGGCCGAGACGATGCCGCTGTCGCCGTTGAAGACGTCCTTGTCGTAGTCGTTCTCGATCTGCATCACCTTGTCGCCACGACGGAAGGTCCACCCGAAGCGCTCGACGGCAGGCTGGCCGGGCTGCGCCGGGTTGAGGGACTTCTGCAGCTCCAGGTTCAGAGCGCGCGAGCCCAGAGTGCCGCGGTTCATCGGGCACAGCAGCTGGATGTCGCGAACTCGGTCGAGCCCGAAACGTCCGGGGATGCGCGAACCGACCATCTGCACGATCTTGCGCACCGCGTCCTCGGCGTCTGCCGCCTCGATGAAGTAGAAGTCGCTCAGCTCGTCGCCACCGTCCTGCTCGAGTTCGGGCAGACGGCCCTCGTTGACGCGATGCGCATTGGTGACGATGCGGCTGGTCTGCGCCTGGCGAAAGATCTCGGTGAGTCGCGCCACCGGCACGCTCTTCGAATCGATGACGTCGCGCAGCACCTGCCCCGGGCCGACCGACGGCAGCTGGTCGACGTCGCCAACGAGCAGCAGCGCGGCCGACCGCGGCACGGCATCGAGCAGCGACGACATGAGCTGCGTGTCGACCATCGACGTCTCGTCGACAACCAGTACGTCGCAGTCGAGCGGCGCGTCGGCACCTCGCGTGAAACCGCCGCGGCCCTTTGGCTCGAGCAGTCGGTGAATCGTCTTGGCGGTGCGACCGGTGCTCTCCGAGAGCCGCTTGGCCGCGCGGCCCGTCGGTGCGCAGAGCTGCAGGCGCAGCGGCTTGCCGCGCACCTTCTTGACGCTCAGGATGTCGAGGATGGCGTTGACGAGCGTCGTCTTGCCGACGCCCGGGCCTCCCGTCAGAACGGACACCTTGGCACCGAGCACGAGCTGCACGGCGGCGCGCTGCGTCGGCGCGAGCTCGATCGACGATCGACCCGCGACCCAGCCGAGTGCGGCTTCGACGTCGAGTTCTCCCCAGGGTGGATGTCCGGTCGCGAGCGTGAGCAGGCGCTCGGCGACGCTGCGTTCGGCCTGGTAGAGCTGGGTGAGGAAGATCGCGGTCAGGCCATCGAGGTCGCTGCGCGTCACCTGACCGGCGTCGAGCTGGCTGGCGAGCGCCTCGATCAGCACCTCATGAGGAATTCCGAGCTTCTCGCGCGCCGTGTCGAGCAGCTCATCTTCCGGCAGAGCGCAGTGTCCGCTGCCGGTCGCTTCCAGCAGAGTGAAGGCGAGTCCCGCTTCGGCGCGCATCGGCGCGTCCTTGGCGATGCCCAGCTTGCCGGCGATCTCGTCCGCCGTGCGGAATCCGATTCCGCGAATGTCGTTGGCGAGCCGGTAGGGGTTCTCCGTGATGAGTTTGACGGAGTCGGCCCCGTACTGACGATAGATGCGCACGGCCCGCGACGTGCCGACGCCGTGCGACTGCAGGAAGACCATGATGTCGCGCACGGCGCGCTGCTCGGCCCAGCCTTCGAGAATCTGGGAGACGCGCTTGGGGCCGATCCCCTCGACGGTTCGCAGCCGCTCGGGATGGGAATCGATGACGTCGAAGACGTCCTTGCCGAAGGCTTTGACGAGCCGTTTCGCCAGCTCCTTGCCGATCCCGGGGATCATGCCCGAGCCGAGGTAGCGCTCGATACCTTCTCGCGTGCTCGGAGCGCTCAGCTCCAGAGACTGAGCCTTGAACTGCCGGCCGTGCTGGGCGTCCTCGATCCACTCGCCCGCCGCCTGGAGCCGCTCACCCGCGCTCACGGAGGCGGCGCTGGCGACGACGGTCACGACCTCACGATGATCGCTGCTGCGCACGCGCAGCACGCAGAAGCCGTTCTCGGCGTTGTGAAAGGTGACGCGCTCGACGATACCGGAGAGCGAGGCCTTCGGCGCCGCAGACGAGCGCTGTCGGGAGGGTTCAGGCACGGACGGAACATAGCAACCTCGCGCGGCGCTAAGATCGGCACCGTTTCAAGGGAAAGGGCTCCTGATGTCTACTGATCGAACCGCGCTCGCCTGGGATCATCTCCACCTCAACGCCGCCGACTCGAACGCGGCGGCCGCCTGGTACGTCGAGGCTTTTGGGCCGTGGTCGCCTCCGGGCATCGCCGCGGAGCGCGTCGTCGTGGTCGGCCTGCAGGGCGCGCGCTTCGGCCGCCATCAGTTCCGTTGGTTCGACGCCGAGGCCGAGGGCTCCGTCGGCTCGGTCGTCGACCACTACGGTTGGTCGGTCACCGACGTCGATGCCGCGTGCACTGCCTTCGAGGCCGCAGGGGCCAAGCTGCTCGAAGAACCGCGCACCGTCGGCGAGTCGCTGCGCATCTGCTTCCTCGAAGATCCGTGGGGCGCCAAGTTCGAACTCCTCGACGACCCCGACCTGCTGGGCTTCCACCACGTGCATCTGCTCGTGCCGGATCCGGAGAGCCACCGCCGGCACCTCGCCGAGCTGGTGGGCGGCGAGCCGTCGACGTTCAACGATCTGCTGCCCGGCGTTCGCCGCGACGACGGCCCCTGGGTCCTCTATCGGGCCGCCGCAGGACTGGCGCCGTCGCTGGGCCGCGCGATCGACCACATGGCCTTCACCGTGCAGGGGCTCGAGGAGCGCCTCGATGCGATGAGCGCTGCCGGTGCCAAGGTCGAAGGCCCGCCTCGCGACGTCGACGGTGCGCGCATCGGCTTCGCCGCCGCTCACGACGGCGCCCGGATCGAGCTGGTCGAGCCTCAGCCGGTCGACTCGTGAGGGCCGACGAAGTCCTCTTTCCAGCTCCGCGCTCGGCCACGACGGACGGAGCCGCCTTCGCCGCGTCGCCGGTCGTCGTCTCGCCGTCTCTCGCCGGTGAGCCGCTTCCCACCAGAGTCCTTCAGACGCTCCTCGGAGCGATGAGCTCGTTCGGGGCCTCGCCAGAGATCAGCGAGGAGGAGGCCAGCGTTCGCTGCGTCCTCGACTTCGATCTTCCCGACCAGGCCTACCGCCTCGACGTCGGCGCCAACGAGATCACTCTGCGGGCTTCGGGACCGCGGGGGCTCTTCTACGCCGCCGGAACGCTGCACCAGTGGTGCGCTGCGAATGCCTCGGAAGAACAGCTACCGCCGCTACACGTCGACGACGCGCCCGATTTCGCGGTGCGCGGCGTGATGCTCGACGTCAGTCGCAACAAGGTACCGACCCTGGCGACGCTCCTCGAGCTCGTCGACCGCCTCGCCGAGCTGAAGATCAACCATCTGCAGCTCTACACCGAGCACACCTTCGCCTACGTCGGCCATGAAGACGTCTGGCGCGGATGGAGCCCCTTCAGCGCCGAAGACATGCGGCTCCTCGACGCCTACTGCCTCGAGCGCTTCGTCGAACTGGCGCCGAACCAGAACAGCTTCGGCCATCTGCACCGCTGGCTCGTCCATCCGCGCTACCTGCCGCTCGCAGAGTGCCCGGAAGGCATCGAGCATCCCTTCGGCTTCTCGCGCGAGCCCTTCTCCCTCTGCCCTCTCGAACCCGGCAGCTTCGCCCTTCTCGAAGATCTCTACGATCAGCTGCTCCCCTGCTTTACGAGTCCACTCTTCAACGTCGGCCTCGACGAGACCTTCGACCTCGGTGAGGGCCGCTCTGCCGCAGCGTGCCGCGAACGGGGCAAGGGCCGCGTCTACCTCGAGTTCCTCGACACGGTGCATCGTCTCGTCGCTGACCGCGGTCGGCGCATGCTCTTCTGGGGCGACATCATCCTGGAGAGCCCGGAGCTGATCCCGGAGCTGCCGGCCGACTCGGTCGCGCTCGAGTGGGGCTACGAAGCGGACCATCCTTTCGAGTCCAACGGCCAGCACTTCGCGGACTCGGGACTGGAGCACTGGGTCTGCCCTGGAACCAGCTCCTGGAACAGCCTCGGCGGGCGAACGAGCAACTCACAGCAGAATCTGGCATCCGCGGCCGCGGCCGGCAGGGCTCACGGCGCCGCCGGGTACCTGATCACGGACTGGGGAGACTTCGGACACCTGCAGCCGCTCCCGGTGAGCTACCCCGGCTTCGTCGCCGGCGCCGGCCAGTCCTGGAGCGGACGTGCGGAAGCTCCAGACGTTCAACGCACGGTCGACCGCGTCTTCGGCTGCCCCAGGCTCGGCGAGCTGCTGTTCGAGCTCGGGGACGTTCATCGTCACTCCGGCGCGACGCTGCGTAACCACACCGTGCTCTTCCAGCTCTTCAACTTTCACCACCGCGAAATGGACCATCCCGTCTGGAACGGCCTCACACAGAGCGGTCTCGAGCGCTGTATCGCCGACCTTCACGATCTCGGATCCCGCGCCGCGGCGCTCGCCGATCCGCTGATCGCCCGCGAGGTCGAATGGGCCTGCGAGCTCCTGCGCTTCTCGGCCGATTTGGGCCGCTCCCGGCTCTCCGAGAAGAACAGCATCGAAGCTCTGCCGGCCGATGTCCGGGCGACGGCAGCGTCTCAGCTCGGGGAGATCGAAGCGCGGCTCGCGCCGCTGTGGCTCGCACGCAACCGTCCCGGCGGCCTCGCGTCGTCCAGGGCTCGCTTTCGATCGCTCGGCGCTGCGCTGCGCGGTTGAGGCGCCGCAACGATGCCTCGCCAGGCCCGATGCCGCTGAGCGCGGCTCCTCTCCGCCGCCGCCAGCTGGAGCCCGAACCGGCCGTCGAGCAGCGGCGCCGAGAGGGCAACCGCGTGCTGCGGTCGATTCTCGAGCTGGAGCGCGAGCTGTCACACCAGCTGGCGCGCAGGGTGCTCCCGTGGGTGCCGGGAACGCATCTGCCCTACGACTGGCAGCTTCGCCGGCGCCTGACTCTGTCCTTCGCGAGCCTCGCCGTGCCCGGCTTGCCCAACGGATGGAGCGGGGTCCGAGGGCTCTTGATCAGCGACCTGCACGTAGGGCCCTTCGTCGGCCGCCGCCAGCTGGAGCGCAGTCTCCGTACCCTCATCGAGGAAAGCGCGCCCGAGATCATCCTGCTGGCCGGCGACCTGCTGAGCGCGCACGTGCGCGAACTGAGAGACCTGGAGCCCGCTCTGAGGACACTCGAGGCGCCTCTGGGGGCCTGGGCCGTCCTCGGCAATCACGATCACTACACGCTACAGCCCGAGACGGTTGCGGCGCGCGTCGGAGACTGCGGCGTTCAGGTCTTGAACAACGTGCATCGGCGACTCACTCGAAAGAACGACGAGCTCGTTCTGGCCGGCATCGACGATCTGGACATGGGCCAACCGGATCTCGAGGCCGCGCTGCGCGGTGTCTCCGAGCGAGACACCGTTCTGTTGATGTCGCATAACCCCGACACCTTCTTCGAGGCGGCGCGGCGCGGTGTCGCACTTCAGCTCTCCGGCCACACACACGGCGGTCAGATCCGCCGCCGCGGGCGACAGCCGCCAATGATGGCCAGCCGCTTTCCGCTCGTGCACGGTCACTACACTCTCGACACAGGCGACCGCGGACCGGCTCAGCTGCTGCTGAGCGAGGGCCTCGGCGTCGTCGGCCTGCCGCTGCGCATCACCTGCGCTCCCGAAGCGATCGCCTTCGAGCTGCGTCAGGTCGCTGCGGCAGAGAGCGTACCGGTAAAGACCGTCGACGCCTGACCCGCCAGCTCGACGCGCTCACCGAGCAACCGCACGCGAACCGCACCGCCGCGCTCCGAGGCCTGAAAGCCCAGGAGCTCGTCGCGGCCCAGCCGCTTTGCCCAGAAGGGAGCGAGAGCGCAGTGGGCCGAACCGGTGACCGGGTCCTCGTCGATGCCGACGCGCGGCGCGAAGAAGCGCGAGACGAAGTCCGCTTTCGGCGAGCGTGCGACGCTGCCGCCGGCGGTGACGGTGACGCCGCGGCAGTCGACTTCGGCCATCTTGCGAAAATCTGGAGCCAGCGACAGCACGTCCTCCGGATCGGGCAGCTGCACCAGCCAGTCACTCTCGCCGGTGAGCAGGCAACTGACGGGCGACACTCCCAGCGACTCGATCAGCTCGGGCGGTGGCTGCCGCGCGGTGACCTCGCGCGCCGGGAAGTCGAGCGTCAACCACTCTCCCCGCCGCTCGGCGCCGAGGATTCCGGAGCGCGTCGTGAACTCGAGCCGGTCTTCGGAGGCGCGACCGACGCTCCACAGGGCGTGAGCAGAGGCCAGGGTGGCGTGCCCACACAGGTCGACCTCGACGCGCGGTGTGAACCAGCGAAGGCCGAGAGGGCCGGACTCTTCGAGCGTCACGAAGGCGGTCTCGCTCAGATTCATCTCGGCGGCGACGGTCTGCATCCATTCAGCGTCGTCGCGGCGTGCAGAGTCGGTGGGCAGGAGCACGACCGCCGCCGGATTGCCGGCGTAAGCACGATCGGTGAAAGCATCGACCTGTAGCACTTCCATCGTCTCTCTCCTCTTCCGCACCTGGGCGCCGACAGTCCGTTGAGCCGCAAAGCCCGATTCGCCTTAGACTTAGGACAATTCGGGCATGAAGGCTGTGGTAGCCTGACAGGTCCTGCCGCCACGGCTCCGGTTGCTGTGCGCGGCGCTCTCAAGCTACCTTCCTTTTCGCCCGGACTCCAGCTCGATATGGGTGATCTCGACCAGATCAAGCGCGACCTTCTCGACGCCGCTGTCGTCGATAACATCGAGAATTTGAAGGGCGGTCGAACGCCGACTCGCGCCAAACCCGCGTCTCGCGGCTCGCGCTCGACCGTACGCGTCTTCGCGACGCTGCTGGTACCCCTGGCGTTTCTCGGATTGGGCTACCTGCTTCTCCGCCCCTCCGCGAACCCGGCCAGCGAGGCGGAGATCCCCGCAGAGGGCGCCGTCGCGGAAACCGCGACCGTCGATCCGGCGCAGGCGGCCGACCAGCTGCGCTTCGCGGCGCCGGTCGACATCGACCCGGACGCCATCCCGCTCGAGATTCGCAAGATCATCCTCGATCCGGGCCACGGCGGCAGCAACGGCGGCACGTCCGGATTCGGCCTTCAGGAAAAGGACCTGACGCTCGACATCGCCAAGCGACTCCGCGACCTCCTGATCGAGGACGACTTCGAGGTCGCCCTGACCCGTGAAACGGACGTTTCTCTCGATCTGCAGGAGCGCGTGACCTTCGCCAACGAGGTCAAGGGGGACCTCTTCGTCTCGATCCACATCAACTGGATCAGCGATCGCTCGGTGCGCGGCGTCGAGACCTTCTACCTCGGCGGTACCGACGATCCCGAACTGAACGCGTTGGCGCGCAAGGAGAACACCGAGAGCGGCTACTCGATGGCCGACTTCCGCACCCTCCTCCAGGGCATCTACGTCGACGTTCAGCAGCACGAATCGCGCGCGCTCGCCTCCTCGGTTCAGTCGTCGCTCTACGGTTCTCTGCTCGAGACGAATCCGAAGCTGCGCAACCGCGGCGTCAAGACGGCACCGTTCATCGTCCTGATCGGCAACGAGATGCCCGCGATCCTCGCCGAAGTCGCCTGCCTGTCCAACGAGAAGGACGCTGAGCTGCTGACCAAACCGCGGTAT
>JBCCLJ010000158.1:0-16722 GCA_039026915.1 Acidobacteriota bacterium | reverse complement strand
GCTCACCCGCTGGCAGCAAGATCCCTGGGCGAACGGCTCCTACTCCTACGTGCCCCGAGGAGCAGCGACCGAGCTCCGGGACGCACTGGCCCGACCCGTCGGCGAGCGACTCTTCTTCGCCGGTGAAGCGACGAGCTCGGGCCACGCGTCGACTGTGCACGGGGCGCTGCTCTCCGGCCAGCGGGAAGCCGAGCGCATCGCAGCGGCGCTGCCGCGCTGAACATCGGCAGAACAGCGGGGGCGTCTACTCCTTCGATCTCTCCACAGAGCCGCCGCGCAGCGAGTTCCACTGACCGAGATCCCCGGATTCGAAGCCTGTCTGGAAGATCGCGCCGCTGTCGATCTGCAAGGGCCGATCCAAAGCCCACAGCTCGAAGCCCCGCTGAGCGTCGTTCGCGGAGAAGAGCAGAGCGCCCGACCGCGCCAAGAGCGAGTTTGGGCTCGAGGAGAGAGGGCCGGAAGCGATATCGCTGCGCCGCTGTGTGCCGACGACCGTGCCGTCACTCAACCAGAGTTCGCGTCCGTACTCGTCGTCGAAAGCAGTGAAGACCAGAAGTCCATCGACGACCTGAAGCTCCTGTGGAAGCGAAGACCTGCTGCCCCGTCTGAGGTCCCTGAGGAGAAGAGTCCCCTGGGGAGTGCCGTCCGACGTCCAGAGTTCGCTACCGTGCACGCCGTCGTTCGCTCGAAACATCACGCGGTTCCCGAGGACTTTGAGCGCCTGCGGATAGCTGCCGTCGGGCCCGGGAGCGATGTCCGCGACCAGGTACGGTGGTCCCTCCGCAGTCGTCGCCCAGAGCTCGACGCCCGTCGAGCCGTTGTCGGCCGCGAAAAGGTAGCGCTCACCAAGCGCGACCCCGGCGAACTCAGTTCCTTCCGGCAGACCCACCGACCCCCCGGACTGAGAGCCGTAGAAGCGTGGCAGCCTGTATACCCCGGAGTCGAGTCCGGGACGAACTTCGAGAAGACTCGCTGCTCCGGTCTCCGGATCGAAGCTCCAGGGCTCCCAACCCGAAGCGGTCGTCGCTGCGGTGAAGAAGACGATGCCCGACTGCGCCTGAACCAGGGCGTCGTTGGAGAAGAGACCTGATGCATGCTCAACCGCGTTCCCTGACCGATCCATGGACCAGAGACCCTCGCTCGTCGTGAGGAACAACGAATCTGCAGTCTCCAGCCAGCCGTCGAGCCGATCCGGGAAACCCGGTCGCACGGGAGGTCCGTCGACCGTCACGATCTGCTCGGTTCGTGGATCGATGGTGGTGAGGCGATCTCCGTACGGTGAGACGCGCGCCAGGCGATACAGCATGCCCCCGAACTCCTGGAGTTGGTAGCCAGGGTCCTGGCTCAAGACGCGGGCGTCACCGAGCGTGGCGTCAACGGAGATGAGCTCGCCCACTAGGCTCGTTGCAGGGTCCCTGTGAAACGGCACCGTCGAGAAGAGGGTGCGCCCCCCTGCGTGGACGAAAGGCGCGTTGGCCAACCAAGCGAACGGTGTCACCGTCGATGCTCCAAGTCCTGGCGCAGCGTCCAAGACCCAACCAACAGAGGCCGGAGCAGGCGGTGTCCAGATCCGCTTGCGTGTCGAGAAGTAGGATCGGACGGAGTCGATACCCGCAAGCGTCGCCGGAAAACTGGAACTCTGCAGGTGTTCTGGGCCGATCAACCGCGTGCCGCCGGAGGATCCGTCGGTGGAGTAGAGGCTCCGCTGCTGAGGGGGACCGCCCCAGAATAGGACCCTTCCATCGAACACCTCCGACAGCTGCTTTCCGTGGGCCGTCGGGATTGGCAGAAGAGAGGCGCCTCCAGGCGTTCCGTCACTGAACCATGAACCGACGGGGCTCGACGAGTCTTGGCGGCCGCTGAGGATTACCCCGCCCGGCACGGGTTGCATCTCGCCGAGGAACTCGAAGCTCGACGGGCCCGGACTCAGGTCTTCGATTCTCTCGGTGCCCGCGACGGTGCCGTCGCTGAACCAGAGTTCATGACCATAGGCGGCTTCGACGCAGGAAAAGAAGAGGCCGCGCTCGGCGCCCGTAAGTCGACGGGGGAAACAACCCTGCGTCGGGGTCAACTCGAGGGTGCCACTCGCTGTACCGTCCGACACCCAAAGGCTGCCGCCTCGGTCCCCCGCACTGCTCGCGGCCCTAAAGAAGAAGCGATCGCCGCTTGCCTGGACCAGCGTTGCCCCAGCGCCTTCGGAGAAGGCTGGAAGGGTTCCACTCTTCGTTCCGTCGCTGCGCCAGATTTGGTTCGTCCAAGACGAGTCCGTGCTTGCCGGGAAGTAGGCGACGCCATCGATGACAGGCCACTCGAAGAACGTCAGCAGTCCCTCGGACGTCCAACTCGCCATACCGTCATCAAAGTCGAAGATCTCCCACGTACCGGTCCTCGTCCCGTCGGTTCGAAAGAGGCGCTCGGGCCGAGAACGATCTTCGACTCGGCCGCCAAACACAGCGATTTCGCCGAGCGCCACGGCCGGCGACGGATCCGAGCCCTCCGACCCAGGGTTGATGTCGGCCAGTGGATAAGTTCCTTCGGGGGTTCCATCACTACGCCACATCTCGGAGCCAATCGACCTGCTGTAGGCCGAAAACAGCGCCACGTCCTTCAGGGCCGAGACGTTCCTGAGTCCCGAAGACTCCGGTCCAGGGGTGAGGTCGGCCACAAGAACTGTGCCCGCCTCGGTACCGTCCGACTTCCAAAGCTCCGTGCCCGTTTCGCCGTCGTTCGCGGTGAAAAACAGCAAGCCTCCTGCCACGGTGATTCGCTCCGGTTGGCTCGAGCACCAGCCCGGGCAGATATCGAAGACGAGCTCAGTTCCTGCCGGGGTTCCGTCGCTGCGCCAGAGTTCGAGTCCGTGGATCCCGTCGTTAGCGGCGTAATAGAAGTCACCATCGAAGGCTACGCTGATCCTCGAAGGGCCGAAGAGCTGCCCGTTGAAGGGAGCCTTCTCCAGGTCGTGCAGGAGATAGGGAGGAGACTCAGGCTGGGCACCGGCGGGAGCCGCTGACAAGCTCGAAAGGACGGCGATCAACAAGACGAGCGTCGACTTGGTTGCCCTTGAGGAAAACATGCTGCAAGAGCATATCACTGCTCACGACGTCAGGTCCGCTGCGAAACCGGCTTCCAACCTCCCAGCCGACTTCGAACGAAGTCGCGGCGCTTGTGACCTCAGTTCCTACTGAGCGCCGGCCACACTTCGTCGCCGCCGCCCGCCAGTACCGCGCGACCGACGCGCTCCTGCCAGAAGAGCTCGTCGCCCTCCGCATCACGCCACAGCCAGAGCCTGCGGGTGAAGCGATGGAGAACGTGCTCACGGGTGTAGCCGATGGCGGCATGCACCTGATGAGCCAGACGCGCGACGTTCTCGGCAGCTTCGCTGGCGCGCGCCTTGGCGGCCGCCACCTCGAGGCCGCCGTCGTGCCGCGTCAGCGCGTGGGCGGCGCTCTCCGCCGCAACGCCGACCGCCGCGACCTCGGAGGCCATCTGCGCGACGAGGTGCTGCACGGCCTGGAACTTGGCGATGGCACGTCCGAACTGCTCGCGCCCCTGAGCGTGCTCGATGGAGAGATCGAGCACGCGGTCGAGAGCGCCGGCGATCATCTGCGTGCGCGCCGCGGCGCCGAGCCAGAGCGGCCGCTCGTGCCGCCAGAGGTTGCTTTCGTGCCCGTCGATCGTGACGTCGTTGAGCTCGAGGTCCCTGCACGGCTCACCGGCCATGTTGAAGCCACCGTCGCCGCCGCGCTTGAGCTTCATGCGACCGACGAGCGCCTCCCTGCTCGTCGCTTTGACGACCACGAGCGAGTCGATGTCGTTCGCCCAGGCGACGCGCAGGCGTCCGTCGAGCGACAGCAGGCTGCCGTCTCTCGTGCAGCGAACCGTCGGACAGGTGTCGACGAAGACGAGACCCAACGGGCCCTCGGGCGCCGAGATGCCGACGTCGTGCAAGAGGCGCCGGCCGACCATCGTTTCCATCAAGGGCACGGGCAAGGCAAAGGCGCCCGCGACGCGCAGCGGCGCGAGCGCGTTGGGATAGTCGAAGCCCGAACCGCCGGCGCTCTCCGGGAGGAGAGCATCGCCGAGGCCGTTGTCCTCGATGGCGTCCCAGAGCTCCTGCGGAAAGCGGCTCTGCTCGACGCCCTCCTGGATCTCGTTCTCCGGGCCGTCGGCGAAGAGACGCGACGCAGTTTCGACGAGGAGTCTGCGAATCTGTTCCTGGTCCACGACCTTCTCCTTTAGCGAAGTCGCAAGCCGCGCGCGATGATGCCGCGCAGAATCTCGGTGGTGCCGCCCTGGATCGTGTAGGCCGGCGAAACGAGGATGGCGTTTTCGATCAGGTCGAGCAGCGCCGCATCGTCGACGCGCTCGGCCGAGGCGACGACGCGGGCAATCGCCGGAAGCTCCTGCTGAAAGGCCGTGCCGAGATCCTTGACGATCGCCGATTCGACGTTCGGCAGTTCACCCGCTTCGAGCAAGCCGGCGACCGAGATGGATGCCTTGCGCAAGACCGAGAGGTGACTGAAGAGGCGACCGATCGCCCGTGCCGACTCGGTCGACGCACCGTCGCCGAGAACTCCGACGAGGTCGCTGAGCACGGCGAGGTTCGTCAGAAAGCGGTCCGGTCCAGCCCGCTCCAGCGACAGCTCACTGGTCACCTGCTCCCAACCGTTGCCCGGCTCACCGAGAAGGCAGTCGTTCGGCAGGTAGGCGTTGTCGAAGACGACCTCGTTGAAGTCGTGCGAGCCGGCGATGTTGAAGATCGGCCGCACGGTGAGACCCTCGGTCGCTCCGAGGTCGACGATGAACTGGCTCAGCCCCGCGTGGCGCTTTTCCGACGGCTCCTCGGTTCGGCAGAAGAGGATGCAGTAGTCGGCACGATGCGCGTTGGACGTCCAGATCTTCGTACCCGTCACGCGCCAGCCGTCGCCGTCGCGCACGGCGCGCGTTCGCACCGACGCGAGATCCGAGCCCGAGTCGGGCTCGCTCATGCCGATGCAGAACGACGTCTCGCCGGCGATGATGCCGGGCAGGTAGCGCCGCTTCTGATCCTCCGTGCCAAAACGAAGAATCACGGGTCCGGACTGACGGTCGGCGATCCAGTGGAAGCCCGACGGCGCGCCCGCCGCAAGCAGTTCTTCGGTCAGCGCGTAGCGCTCGAGGTAGGTGCGCTCTCCCCCACCGTACTCCTTGGGCCACGTCATGCCGAGATAGCCCGCTTCACCCAGAGCCTTGGAGAAGCCGGGCTTCCAGCCACCCCACGACTTGCGCGAACGTTCCCAGGTGCCGGCCTCCTTCTCCTTGGCGAGGAACTCGCGAAACTCGACGCGCAGCTGCTCCGCCGACGGCGGCAGTACGGTGTGAGGGAAACGGAGGTGTGTCTGCGGTGCTTTCATCAGTAGGTTCCGCCCAGCTTGGAATGATCCCAGGACATCACTTTGTCGGGCACGACGCGCACCACGGTGCGTTTGGCTGCGACCTGACGGGCCGCCGGCTCGAGGGCTTCTTCGGGCAGATCCTGGTAGCGCCGGATGACCTTCACCACGTGAGCGAACTTCTCTTCGCCGTCGATGAGCTCTGCCTTGCCCTGAATGGAAACGCCACGCAGCTGGTCGTACGAATCGCCACTTTCGGCCAGGACCGAGAGGCGCGGATCGCGCTCGAGGTTCTTGATCTTCTGCGACTTGGTAAAGGTGTGAAAGACGACGGCGCCGTCGTCGTACGCGAACCACATCGGCACGAGGTGCGGCACGCCGTCCTTGCCGTTGGTGGCCACCATCAAGGTTTTCTCTGTGCCGAGAAACTCCTCGATCTCGGCCTCGGTCATGCGGATCTGGTCGCGTCGATTTGCCATAGGTTCCTTCGAGCTGTCCCGGCCGCTCAGCGGCCCTGGAAATCGGGGAGACGGCGCTCGGACATCGCCTTGACGCCCTCGCGGAAGTCTTCGGTCTGCCGCAGCCGGTCCTGCTCCGCTTTTTCGCGGTCCGTGGCGGCGCGGATTTTGTTCGGCAGGTCGCCTCGGTGCGTCTCGCGGATCGAGCGCACCGCCAGTGGCGCGGAGCGTGCGATTTCGAGCGCCAGCGCGTGGGCCTCCGCACGCAGATCCTCGTGCTCGACGAAGCGGTCGCAGAGGCCGATCCGATAGGCGTCGCGGCCCTTGAGGCGCTGCCCGGTGTACAGCATCTCGAGCGCCCGCTGCTGTCCGACGAGCGCTGGCAGCGTCACCGTCAGGCCGAAGCCGTGATGAAAGCCGAGACGGGCGAAGTTGGCCGTGAAGCGGGCCTCCGGACAGGCGACGCGGAAGTCGGCAAAGAGGGACAGACCGAAACCGCCACCGACCGCGGCGCCCTGCACGGCAGCGACGACCGGCGTCTTGGTCGAGAAGAGGCGGACCGCCTCGTCGTACAGATGCACGCCGTCGTCTTCCTCATCGCGCGAGCCGCTGAAGTCGGCGCCGGCACAGAAGTTCTTGCCTTCGGAGCAGAGCACGACCGCACGGCAGGCCGCGTCCTCGTCGAGCGTCTCGAGGGCATCGGCGATCTGCCCGATGAGCGCCTTGTCGAAGAAGTTGTGGGGCGGGCGGCAGATCTCGGCAGTCGCAACATGATCGCCGCCAACGGTGACGCGCAGATCGCCGAACTGGCTGACGGCATCGTTCATCTCTGGACCCTCGGTCATTGCTCGGACGCCGATCCTCTCACGAAGGGGACGACCTCCTTGCTCGATGACGAGAAGCGGGCCGGCTGAGCCCGAAGAACGCCCGGCGAGGACTCCCGGCCTCCGAGCCCAAGAGCAAACTGGGTCGCCCGGCTCCACGGCCAAGCGAGGGACTGAGACGGACAACGACGTACTCGACACAACGATCAGAAACGTCGCCGGAGACTCGAACTGCCCGGTACTACACCAACACAGACCGGTCTCGCGATAGCGATCGCAAAGCAAGCGGAGATGCGGTCTCAATCTCCCTGCTGCACTGCAGACTGTTCGCACGGCGTCTGCCTGGCTTCGGCACCAGCAAGCCAACGCAACCGAATGCGTGACACGAACACTAACCCAAGTGACGAAAGACAACATCTGCCGCCACATGGAACTTTATGTCTTTCTTGACATCAAACATGTATACAATCACCGCCTTCAACAGAGATCGATCTTCACAGGGAGGAAACCGATGATCAACGTCACACTAAACGTCGTAGGTCTTTACTACGGACAGACATTCGAGGTCGTTGACAACCCGACAGTTCTTGACGTGCTGAACGCAGCGAGCGGAGAAGATACAGGCTCCGGGATCCTTAGCTTCGCAATGAACTCCTCGAACCCAAACTCAATTGACTGGGTCGAGAACGACCTGTCCAAAGTGAAGATCCCACGATCGAGGAAGGCGCGACCCGGCGGCAAGCCTCGAAAGTTGAAGAACCGAGTGCTGCGACTACAGGAGGGTGTCTTCAACCAGCCCGCGAGCAATGGTTCCCTCAGCCTCATCTCGGTAGCGTGGCAGTACTACATCGAGAAGGCGCGCACAAAGAATCCCCCACTGGTGACAACGACGTTCAGTATCGACAACGTCATTGTCGACGCTGGAGTCAGCAACAACGCCACCGAAGGTAAGAAGATCGAAGACGGCGACACGGTCACCCTGCGATTGCTTTGCATCAACTCCAGCCTGCACCCTGTCAACGAGGCACCGGACGGATTGCCACCTCGGAAGCAGTAGAGACCGATTTACGTCACCAGGCTCTGTAAAGGCGGCGGGGGCTCGCTCACCGCGAGCTTCAAATCGCCCTACACCTCGGACCCGTCTTCCTTCGATCAGATCCGCCTTCGGCCTTGTCTAGCGTCAGTGTGCAATGAGCCCACGCCAGAACGCCTGCACCGCGGGCGAGCGGGCCACGGGCTCGAGGAAGAACAGAGCCATGTTCGCCCCCACGGCAAGGATCGTGGCCGGGTGCTTGAGCTTGTCCACCTTCCACGCAAACCCCAGCGCCATCGCGACGATGATTCCCTGGCAAATGTAGTTCGGGGTGTAGAGCGCGGCTTTGTTCTCGGCGGTGAAACCGTAGATGCCGAGCCACGCGTTCTGCAGCCCGCGGCCCAGCCCCGGCATCATGATCGTGAAGGCGGTCGACGCCATCCACCAAGCGTGGTCGGGTGGCGATTTACGTCTGGCGACGGCCATCAGGATCTGAACGGTGAACGCGGAGATCAGGATCATCTCCATCATCATCACCTGGAAGAAGAACCACGGCTCGAACGGCCCCCAGCGTTCAGGGGAATCACGCACCGAGTTCGCGTAGACGATGTCGCGATTGAACTGACCCGTGGACTGCAAAATCATCGCGCCTGCCAGCAGGAGGCCCACCAGGCCCCAGAAACGGTGACTCTCCATCCTGCCCTTGGCGAACAGCCATGGCTGTGAGATCAAAAACACATACCAAAGGGTCGCATTCCAGTAGTGGATGTGCACCGCCCACGGATTGCTCGCGAAGTCGCCCCAGTAGTCCAGGAAGACTCCTGCCTGAACGACGACCAGAGGCAGGAACATCCACCCCCACAGACCCTTGAATTGCTGCATATTGTCCCCCCTTGCTGTGGCAGCCGACTATGACAGGTACACCAGCAAGAGCGAATCTCGGACCAACGTCACGCCACGCCGCCGCAGCCCAGCGGAATCCAAAACCGCCTTAGCCTTCTGGGAACCGCAGAGGGCGGTCGAGTCCGAGGCGCTCGTCTTATGGAGTCGGTGACGCGCCTGCCGGACCGATTCGCAGGTACTGCCGACCCGGAATCCGCCCACCAACCCAGGCGACGGCGTCGAGCAGGCGCATCTGCCAGCCGTACTTCTTCAGCAGCAGTCCGTGAGCGGACTGGACGAAGGCCTCGTCGCTCACCAGTAGCGTCTCGGTCTCGAGCCACTCGGCGTCGTCTCGAACCTCACCCTTGAAGTCGCAAACGGCGATGCGCGAGCGCGACGAGTTGCGCAACCGCTTGACCTTGCCCGAATCGCCGCCCGTGACCACGACGAGACTGCCGTCCTCGTCGTGTGCGAACCAGACCGGAGTCGCGACTTCGCGACCGGTCTTTCGGAACGTCGCCAGGCTGATGTACTTCTCGCGGCGCAGGTCTTCGAAGGTCACGGGAATCCTCGGGGGCTGGGTGTCTCCCCAGTCTACGTGGACTCTCGGAACCGCTCAGCCTCGCCGCAGGGAAACAGCTCCCGCAGAAAGGCCGTCTCACGGACGAACTACCCCGACCTGCCCCACTCGTCTCAGAGATCTCGTGGGTATGATCGACAGCAACTGAGATTTCTCTTCGTGGGCCGTTGTCTCCAGGCGCCCGCCTAAAAGAACCCCACCCCTTCTGAGTCCTCGACCCAAGGAGTTCTAAATGAACCGACCCTCGCTCCGCAGCGCGGCGACGTTGGCCGCTCTGTTCCTGGCCCTCGTTGCGCTGGCGCCAGCTCTCGCACAGGCGCCCGAGCCGCCTCCCTTCTACGCCATCAAAGACGCCCGCGTCGTCGTCAGCCCCGACGAGACGATCGAAAGGGCGACGGTTCTCGTCGCCAACGGCCTGATCGAAGCCGTCGGCACCGACCTCGAAGTCCCGGCCGACGCCTGGGTCATCGACGGCTCCGGCAAGACGCTCTACCCCGGCATGATCAACGCGCTCAGCGATCTGGGCATCAAGGCCCCCGAGCAGCCCCGAGGCGGCGGTGGCAACCCCTTCGCCGCCATGGCGAATCAGGAGCCGATCCGTGGACCTGAGGATCGGCCCGACACGACGCCGTGGCTCGACGCCGCGGCCGAGCTCACCGTCGACGCCGACAAGTTCGGCAGCTGGCGCGAGGCCGGCTTCACGAGCGTACTCAGCTCCCCCAAGAAGGGCTTCTTCCCCGGGCAGGCCGCGGTCGTCAATCTCGGCACCGGCGAAGCACGCGATCTCGTCGTCGCTTCGGGCGTCGCGCAGCGCGTCAACTGGAGCGGCCCTGGCGGCTTCGGTCGCTTCCCCGGGTCGCTGATGGGCGTCGTCTCCTACATTCGCCAAGTCTTCAGCGACGTCGAGTTCTACGGCGAGGCCAAGCGCCTCTACGAAGAGTCCCCGCAGGGCCGCGAGCGCCAGGACTTCGACCGCACCCTCGCCCCGCTGCACCAGGCGATGACGGAGGGCACGCCCTTCCTCATGCCGGCCGTGACCTCACAGGAGATCGATCGAGTCTTGTCCATGGGCAAGCAGTTCGATCTCGACCTCATCCTCTTCGGCGCGCACAGCGCTCACGAGCGCACCGCGGAGATCGCCGAGTCCGGCTCCAAGGTCATCGTCAGCGTCGAGTGGCCCGAGCAGTCCAAGGACCGCGATCCGGACAGTGATCCCGACTTCCGTGATCTCGCCAACGAGCGCCTGGCTCCGACGACGCCGGCGACCCTCGAGCAGGCCGGTATCCCCTTCGCTTTCACCAGCGGCGGACTGTCGAGTGCCGCCAAGGTCTACGAAGGCGTGCGCAAGGCGATCGACAACGGGCTCAGCGAGACCGCAGCGCTGCGTGCGCTGACCCTCGGCGCAGCCGAGATCTTCGGCGTAGAGGAACGCATCGGCACCATCGAAAAGGGCAAGATCGCCAACTTCGTCCTCGCCAGCGACGTCCCCTGGAGCAAGGAAACCGAGACGTTCGCCGTCTTCGTCGACGGTCACCGCTTTGCCGAACGCAAAGAGGAGGAAGGCGAGAAAGAAGCACCTGCCAGCGACGTCTCCGGCACCTGGACGATCAACATGGACACTCCCGGCGGCTCCTCAGAGTCGACGGCGACGCTCGCCATGGACAGCGAAGGCAAGGTGACCGGTGAGATCGACAGCCCGCGCGGCGGCGTCGCCACGGTCGACGATGGCCGCATGAGCGGTGACGAGCTCACCTTCAAGGTCTCCCGCGACATGGGCGGCCGTTCGATGACGGCGTCGTACCGCGCCACCGTGAGCGGCGAAGAAATGGAAGGCAACCTCAGCGCCGGCCCGATGACCTTCGAGCTCGAAGGCACCCGCACGGCACAGGCTGCCGAGACCAGCGAAGACTCCGCCGAAGAGGGCGAAGAGCCCACCGTGACCCTCGCCGAGATCAAAGATGCCCTGGGCGTCTACCAGGGCCTCGTGCGCGAGCTCGACACGTTCGCTATCACCAACGCCACCGTCTGGACGGTGAGCGGTGAGACGATCGAGAACGGCACGGTCGTCGTCAAGGACGGCAAGATCTCGGCGGTCGGCGGCGACGCCCGCGTACCGCGCGGTGCCGAGGTGATCGACGCCGAGGGAGGCCACCTGATCCCCGGCATCGTCGACGCGCACTCGCACACGGCGATGGCCGGCGGTACCAACGAGGGCTCCCTCTCGGTCACCGCGATGGTCGGCGTCGACGACATCGTCGATCCCGACGACATCAACATCTACCGCGGCCTCGCCGGCGGCCTGACCTCGGCCAACATCCTGCACGGCAGCGCCAACCCGATCGGTGGCCGCAATCAGGTCGTCAAGTGGCGCTGGGGCAAGCGTTCGTCGGAGATGCTCTTCGAAGGTGCGCCTCCGGGCATCAAGTTCGCCCTCGGCGAGAACCCGAAGCGCTCCCGCTCCTTCGGGCCGATCCCTCCGCGCTATCCGACGACGCGCATGGGCGTGATGGACGTCATCCGCCAGGAGTTCACCGACGCCAAGCAGTACCTCGCCGACTGGGAGACCTATGAAGCGGCCAAGCAGGCGGGGGAGAACCCCACGCCGCCGCGCGTCGACTACAAGTTGCAGACCCTCGCGGAGATCCTGCAGGGCGAGCGCCTCGTGCACGCCCACTGCTACCGCGCCGACGAGATCGTCCAGCTGATGAACCTCGCCGACGAGTTCAGCTTCAAGATCGCCACCCTCCAGCACGTTCTGGAGGGCTACAAGGTGGCGGACGAGATCGCCAAACACGGCGCCGGCGGCTCGACCTTCTCCGACTGGTGGGGCTACAAGGTCGAGGCGTTTGAGGCCATTCCGCACAACGCAGCGCTGATGACCGAGCGCGGCGTGCTCGTCTCGATCAACTCGGACAGCAGCGAAGAGATGCGTCACCTCAACCAGGAGGCGGCCAAAGCGGTGCGCTGGGGCGGCATGAGCGAGATCGAAGCTCTGGCGTTGGTCACGCTCAACCCGGCGATTCAGCTCGGCGTCGGCGATCGCGTCGGCTCGATCGAGAAGGGCAAGGACGCCGATCTCGTGATCTACAACGGTCATCCGTTGAGCACGACGTCGGTGGTGCAGAAGACCTTCATCGACGGCGACCTCTACTTCGACATCGAAGCGGACCGGGAACGCCAGGAGCTCATCGCAGACATCAAGGCACGCATGCTCGGCAAGTCGGACGACGACTCGAGCAGCGAAGATGCCCCGACGAGCTCGGACGCCACCCCTGACACGCCGGAGACCCCGGCTACGGCGGAGGACGTCCGATGAACCGGCGCACCGCAGACCACTCTCCCGCAACGACCGATCGGAGACCTCTTCGCATGAGCCGACTCGCGCTCTTCTCTCTTCTCGCCATCTTTCTCTTGGCCGGAGCCCTCCTGTCGCCTCTCGCGGCGCAGAGCACTCTGCTGCAGGGCGGCACGATTCACCTGCCCGGCGGCGAAACCCTCGAGGGCTCGGTGCTGATCGCGGACGGCCTCATTCAGGAGGTCGGCGACGTACAGGGCTCGGCCGACGCGACCGTCGACATCAGCGGACTGCACGTCTACCCGGGAATGTTCAACGCTTACACGACGCTCGGCCTCGTCGAGATCAGCTCGATCTCGGCGACCGTCGACAACGAGGAGCTCGGCGCCTACAGCCCGCACCTGCAGTCCGCGACAGCGATTCACCCGGCCAGCGAGGTCATTCCGGTGACCCGTGCCAACGGCATCACGCACTCGCTCGTCGCACCGGGCGGCGGCGTCATTTCGGGTCAGGCGGCACTAATTCACCTGGACGGCTGGACCGTGGAAGAGATGGCTCTCGACGTCGGCGCCGGCATGGTCATGCAGTGGCCCGCGATCCAGACGTCGCGGTTCGACTTCGCCACCTTCAGCGTCAAGACGGCTCCCTACAAGGAAGCCAAGGAGAAAGCCGAGAAGCAGGTCGAAGAGATTCGCGACTGGCTCGAGGCGGCGCGTCACTACCAGCAGGCAACCGAGGGCGGCAGCGAGCGCATCGAGCGCAACCTGAAGCTCGAGCACCTCGTCGATGTCCTCGATCGCGGCCAGCTCGTGATCGTCGTCGCCAACGGCAAGCGCGACATCGAAGCGGCGATCGAGTTTGCCGACGAGGAGGGGCTGCGCATCGCCATCGCCGGCGGCCGGGACGCGCACAAGGTGAAGGAGACGCTCGCCGAGAAGGAGATTCCGGTGATCCTCGGCCTGGTGGGTTCGCTGCCTCCGAACGAAGACGATCCCTACGACCGTGCTTACAGCACGATGGGTGAGCTCGTCGAAGCCGGCGTCAAGGTGGCGATGGGCACATCCGCTCCTTCGGGCGGCGGCGGTGGCCCGGGCGGACCTCACGGCGCCCGCACGTTGCCGTACGAGGTGGCGATGGCCGTCGGCTACGGTCTCAGCCGAGCCGACGCGATCGACGTGCTGACGAAGAACCCGGCCGAGATCTTCGGCGTCGAGGACAAGATCGGCTCCATCGAGGCCGGCAAGATCGCCAACCTCATCGTCACCGACGGTGACCCGCTCGAGATCATGACCCGCGTCAAGCACGTCTTCATCGGCGGCCGGGACACCGGACTCGACAACAAGCACGATGCCCTCTACGAGAAGTATCGGGCGCGCGGCAGTCGTTGAGCTCGATCGCACTCTGATCGAAGGCCCAAGGCCCGGAGGTCTCACGATCTTCGGGCCTTTTCCTTTCTTGGACAGCGCCTCCGTCAGAGCAACGCCCGGAGCGGACGCCGAGCTGCGAGCTCCACGCTTCCCGCGTCGGGCCCTCGGTCTTCGGTCGTCCTGCCCTTCCGAGGCACCTAGGCGTGACGGCCGCCCCGGGGCTCTCGGACCTGCACACCTGTTGAGCGACGATCGGTTCGAAGTCCGTCGCCTCGCAGACGCCCGACGGAAGCGTGCTACACGACTCTACGGAACTCTGAGTCCCCTCACCGCCTGCTTCGCCAGCCGCCGAGCCAACTCTCGATCGAGGGGTGCATGACCGGCCAAGAGGCGGTACCACATGGCTCCGTAGAGCATGTCGACGACCGTTTCGACCTCTTTCCTTCGGTCCGGACCAAGATGGCGCTCGATGAGCTCCATCAGAACGCTGCGCCGCTGCTCGATGAAGGCGTCGCGCACCGCTTCGCGCAGAGAATCATCGAACTGGGCCTGCCCCAAGAGCCGCCGCAGCGCATCGCCCGTGCTCTGCAGAGCCTCGAAGAGACGCTCCAAGAAGCGCCTCAGATCGCTCTCCAGACTGCGACCGCGCGGCACCTCGACGAGCGTCTCTGCCTCGCGAAGCCAGCCTGCCGCCAGGACCGCGTCGCGATTCGCGTAGCGACGGTACACGGTCTGCTTGCCGACCCCGGCGCGGCGAGCGATCGCCTCCATGGTCACCGCGGCGAGGCCCGACTCGGTGAACAGCTCCTTCGCGGACTCGAGGATCGCTTCGTCGGCGGCTGCACTTCTGGGACGAGGCATGAGATCCCTCCTGTTGCGAGACGTTTCGTCTCGAAATAAAATAGCGAGACGAATCGTACTGTAACCAACGGAGAAGTCTCATGACCCTTGCAAAAGCTTTGGCGAAGAACGCCACCGCCTTCGTCTCGGGAGCCAACCGCGGCATCGGCCTCGCTGTGATCCGTGCTCTCTGCAGAGAGCTCGGCTCTGACGCATCGGTCTATCTGGGCGCGCGGAACCTGGCGCAGGGCCAGCAGGCCGCAGAGTCGCTGGCGTCCACGGGCCTGAACGCCACGCCGGTCCGTTTCGACCTGACCGATGCGGCGACGCACGGGGCCCTGGCCGAGCGAGTGGGCTCGTCCGGTCTGGACGTCCTGGTGCTCAACGGGGCTTACGCCGCCAGGCCCGGCGTTCCGGCCAAGGACCAGGTACGAGTCATGATCGAGGCCAACAATCACGGCAACCTTGCCGCCCTCGAGACACTCGCTCCGCACCTGAACGGGAATGCTCGGGTGCTCGTCGTCGCCAGCGGCTTTGGCACGCTCGACAACTTGCCCGAGGCGGTGCGCCCGAAACTCGGCGCACCCGACGCGACGCCGGAGCAGATCGAGGCGGCCATGGACGACTACGTACTCGCCGTCGAGGCGGGACGAGAAACCGAGGAGGGGTGGCCCGAGTGGATCAATCTGCCGTCCAAGGTGGCGCAGGTGGCCACGGTACGGGCCTTCGTCCGGCGTTGGGACCAGGATCCGCAGCGGCCCTCGGGGGTCCTCATCAACGCAGTCTGCCCCGGCTGGACCGACACCGACGCCGCTCGTCCCTACCTCGCCGAGATGCCCGACGTCGACGCTCAAACGCCCGACGAGGCTGCCGTCGATCTGCTCTGGTTGGCAACGCTGCCCGCCGGTGTGAGCGAGCCCTACGGAGAACTCATCCGCCACCGCAAGGTGCTGTCCTTCGAGGCAGAGACGTGATCGGCGAGGACCCGTAGGCCGTCAGCGACCGCCTCCGTCGACGCGCGCGCCGTTCTGGAAGACCATCGCCACTTCGTCGAGCGCCCGGAGATCGGTGAGCGGGTCGGCCCTCAGCACGAGCAGGTCGGCCAGCTTGCCGGGCTCGATGCTTCCGAGTCGGTCTTCGACGCCCAGGATCTCAGCGCCCCTCAGGGTCGCCGAGCGCAGCGCCTCGAGCTTCGTCATGCCGAGCTCGACATAGATCTCGAGCTCACGAACGTGGTTGGCGTGCTCGTGGTAGTTGAGGCGCGTGCCCCTGTCGGTCCCCATGGCGATGGGCGCCCCCGCCGCGATCAGCTGGCGCAGGTTGTCGCGAACGACGGCGTAACGCGCCCTGCGCGAAGCCAGGATGCTCGGGTCGCTGCCTTCTCTTTGAAGCCACGCTCGAGCGTCTTCGAGCAGCTCGCTGGGCACAGGCGCCAAGCGCTCGTCCTCCAGGCGCTCCGGCTCTTCGAGAAAGGTGATGTACACCTCCATCGCCACCAGAAGCGGCACCGAGAAGATACCTGCCTCGGCGATGCGCTCTGCCAGACCTTCGGGCCAGGCCGCACCCTCGCCGAGCTGGAGGGTGAACGCGGGATGCTCGAGAGCATCGAAGCCCAGAGCGACAGCCCGCTGCAGGTCGGTGACGTTCATCGTGTGCGTCGTCGTCCTGAGCCCTCGCCGCTGCGCTTCGTCGAGGAGTGTCGTCAGCACCTCATCCGAGAGTCTCTGGGGCGGCGGCGCTCCCGGGAGGCGGCCGGAGAGATAGATCTTGACAAAGTCCGCCTGCCTTCCGTGCAGCTTCGCAATGACTGCGCGCCCCTGCTCCTCTCCCTCGATGAAGAGGTCCAGCTGCTCACGAGCACGTGCGACCTGAGCCTCGTCGAGCTGCTTTGTCGAAGGAATGTCGAGGAGGCTCTCGTAGTTGAGGATCGCGCCGGAGGTAAAGAGCCTCGATCCGACAACCGTACCGGCGTCCACGGCGTCGCGAAGCTCGAAGAGAGACGCCGTCGGGCCGTGGGTGTCGCGGATCGTCGTCACACCCTGGTCGAGAGCCGTCCTCAGGTTTTCGGCGC
>JBCCLJ010000157.1:0-17082 GCA_039026915.1 Acidobacteriota bacterium | reverse complement strand
CCCCGTCGCCAGGGTGGGTGGCTCCGAGGTCGCGCTGCCGCCACAACTGATCGCCGAGATCGGAGACTACGCCCCGCTCGGCAACGGCAGGATCGTCTTTCCCGTCCTTTCGGAGCAGGAGTCTCTCGCGTCGCTGATCAACATGAAGCCCGTCGGCGAGGTGGACCGGCAGCTGCTCTCGTCCTTTACCGCTTCGTCGGCCGACACTCTTCCGTTCAGAGTCCTGTTTGGCGAGAAGTCCCCTCCTTCGAACGCTCGGCTCGGCCGCAACACCGACGTTCGCGTTGCTTATGGCGACCGCTCCAACTCGGTCTACCGCGTCTACGACGTTCCCACCGAGGGCTCCGCGGCATTCTCCGGCAACCTGATCCCGAGCTCCGGGATCCTCGGTCCGCTCGACCAGGGCTTCCAGCCCGAGTTCGTGCCCGGACCCGAACGAACGACGTTCGGTTTTCACTCGCTCTTCTCGGAGATCACCTCTCCTCCACCGACGACCAACTGCCCCCAGCCGTTCACCGATTCGGGTGAGGTCACGCTGAACGGCTGGAGAGACGACGAGCTCGTCTTCACGGAGGCGCTCTACCGAGTGTCCGGTACGTTCGGGTTCGGTTGCGGCTTTCCCACCTTCACCGCCGCCGGCACTGGCGATGCGACGGCCTTTCACGTTGCCAATCACGAAGGCGCACTGCGAATCACGACGAAACGGCTGACGAAGCTCAACGAGCCTTCGACGCTCCTCGACCTGGGCACTCTCCCCGGCCTCGAGACTCCGGCTGCGCACGCAGACCTCGAGAGCGGAGCCTTCACCTTCGGCAGCCCTTCCACCGGCCTCTACGGGTACTCGGACGACGCGGCCCGGCTGGGTCAGATGCCTTGGCCGCTCGACGTGACTCCTCTGCCTCTGCGGAAAGATCGCCTCTTCCCCTACGAGCTGATCAACGGCGCGACCGGCCTGAGGCTCGTCGGCCGCTTCGACGAGGCCGATCTCGCAAGTGTCGGTATCGAGACCGCGGCACGCGCGGGGCAGACGCAGCTGGCCTCTGTTCCTCTCGAAGGCTGCGCCAGCAACAACCGCGTCGTCTGCCTCAACAACCAGCAGTTTTCGGTCAGCGCGTCCTACCAGCTCCGCGACGGCACGACAGGCGACGGCCGCGCCCGTCCGCTCTCGGGTGACTCCGGCACCTTCTGGTTCTTCGACGTCGACAACCGCGAGCTCATTGTCAAAGTGCTCGACGGCTGCGGGGTGAACGGCCACTACTGGTTCTTCGCCGCGGGGCTCACCGACGTCGGCGTGACGATCAGCGCCGGGCACGTCCGCAACGGCACGGGGAAGACCTATTCGCAGGCGGTGGGCTCTCCTTTCGAGCCGATCCTCGACACGAGCTTCTTCGAGTGCAGCAGGCTCGACGGCGCTCGTCCCGAGCTCGAAGGGAGGGCGACGGCGAAGCTCGTCGGCCACGGCGAAGTGCTGCTCTCTCCCGAAGCAGAGGCAGCCGAGAAGCCGTCCTGCGGCGGCTCCGCCAACGCGCTCTGCCTCGCCGACAACCGCTACCGCGTCGAGGTCGACTTCACGGACTTCTCCGGCAACAGCGGCAGTGCCTTCGGCGGCAATCTCACCGACGACACCGGTGCCCTCTTCTTCTTCGACGCCGCCAACGTCGAGATGCTCGTGAAAGTGCTCGACGCCTGCGCCATCAACAATCGCTTCTGGCTCTTTTCCGGGGCGCTCACCAACGTCGGCGTCCAGATGACCGTGACGGACACCGTCACGGGAACCGAGCGGTCCTACTCCAACGACCTCGGAACGCCCTTCTCGGCGATCACCGACACGCAGAGCTTCGCCTGCAACTAGCAAAGCGCCCGGCGCGAGCCGAGCGCGACGACGAAGGTCGCCCTACGATGCTGCAGCCGTACCGAGGGACGGCTCGCCTGACTCTCTCTTCGCCACCCGGGCCCAGAGAGAGTCGGGAGCGTCGCTACGTGACCGCGAGACGGCGTAGAGCGAACCCTCCGAGCAAGGCTACGAGAACCACAAGGCCGAACGGACCGGGGCCGGGGACCGGTGGCGCGCTACCGACGCCCGAAACCGCGAAGAGTCCGGCGTTGTCACCGAGGATCGAGGTGCTGACGAAGACCACGTCAGCAGAAGAGTCGAGGACCGCGTCGAACTGGTAGACGCGACCGCCGAAGAGGGGATCGTCCTGGCCGAAGAGGCGCTGCGCGCCGCGCGCAGTGACGGCATAGAGACTTCCGTCCGTGAACGGGATTCCAGGTCCTCCCCCTGCTGGGGGAGTCGGAGAACCCCGGAACCAAAGCCGGTCACCCTCGGCAAAGACGTCGTAGACGCACAGCAGGGGCTGGCCCGAAGCGGGATCGAGTGTCGAAGGTCCGACCACCTGCTCGAGAGCACCAGACTCCCAGACGTAGGCGCCTGCCTGGCACTGGTTCTGGACTTCCTGGACGAAGTACAGCCGTGCTCCGTCGACGGCAAGGGGTTTTCGGTGCGTCCCCGCAGGAGACGCCTGTTCGTAGAGCAGACCGGAGGCAGGAAGTACCGTCGCGGAGTCGGCGACGATCTCCAGGGAGGTACCGTCGAACGCGAAGAGGCCAGCGCCGCTGCTCGTCGTCGCCTGGAACGCGAGGAGCTCTGCTGAAACTGCGATCGGTCCGAAGCTGGTGAAGGTCGAGACTCCGTCTGGCGCCAGGCCGCCTACCGTCGCGATCGTCTGCAGCGAACCGCCTTCGAGCCTCAACACCGCCTGGGCCGTGGTGGCGGCGAGGACATCGTCTCCGACGGCAAGGAACTCGGAGGCTCCGAAGGTGGCTTCGTCGACAACAGCATCGATGGTTCCCGAAGAGCGGACGACGTAGATCGAGCCGGAAGCAAAGGCAACGCCGTCCTCGAAGAAGCGCGGGCTCCGAAAGGAGGTGAAGGTGCCACCGCCGCCTGGCAGGGGCGTCAGCCGATCGACGATTTGGCGAAACGTCCCGTCAGGTTCTGCGACGTAGATCGCACTCTGGACTCGCACTCCCGGCGGCACGGTGGCGTTGGTGTCCCATTGGAGAAACGCGACCCTGCCCTGCTGCACGTCGAAGCTGCTGAGCACGCTGCCCACGACATCACCCACCAGGTTGAAAGGCTGGCCGTTTGGCTGCTGCGAACTCTGGTTGACGATCCGCTGGTAGCGGGCCCGGGAGTCCTGGGCGGTCGACGCGCCCGGAAGGCAGAGGACACCGAGCAAGCCGAGAAGCGGGACGGACAAGAAGCTGAAACGCATCGGTGGGTCTCCCTCGATCGATGGGCGAGTCGGGCTCGCGACCATGCTTTTATAGCATAAGACGAACCCCGAATTGCCACACGCCGTGGAGACCCTCGGTCAGGCGATCGCGGCCCGGTCCATTCCCACGACCCGCTGCATCGTCTCGGTCAGCTGCTCACCCGAGAAGGGCTTCGGCAGAAAGCCGCAGAGCCCCCGACGCAGAAGCCTCTCGGAGACGCTCTCGGCGTCGTAACCCGTCATCAGCAGGACCCTCGCGTCCGCTCGGTGAGCGCGAATCGACTCGAAGGCTTCCTCGCCGTCGGCGTTCGGCATGCTGTAGTCGAGCAGAACAGCGTCGATCTCGTCGCTCCGACGCCGGAAAAGGTCGATCGCCTGCTGGCCATCGCAGGCCAACAGCACGCGCGCGCCGCCCCGCTCCAGGAGAGCCGCGGTCGTTGTGCGGACGGCTTCGTCGTCGTCGGCCAGGAGAACGGTTCGTCCGGCCAACGGACCCAGGCGCGTCGACATCGCCTTGGCACGGGTCCGTTTCGACTGGGCGGGAAGCAAAATGCGAATCCGCGTTCCGCCGCCCGCCGGGGTGTCGACGCGGATCGCTCCCGCGTGAGCCTTGACGATGCCGAGCACCGTCGACAGACCGAGCCCGCGACCGTTCTCCTTCGTCGAGTAGAAGGGGTCGAACATGCTGGCCGCGACGGTGGGCGAAAGCCCCGGACCGTCGTCGATGACGTCGAGAAAGGCGAAGGCACCGGCACAGGCCGACTCGCCGAGATAGGTCTCCGCGAGGCACTCGCCGTCGCAGTCGGTGAAGCCGGTCGCGATGGTGACGGATCCGGGGCTCGATCCGATTGCCTCGAGTCCGTTGGTGACGAGGTTCATCAAGAGCTGCGTGACCTGCGACGGATCGGCCGAGACACGCGTCGGCAGCTGCGGCAGGTCGAGACGTATCGTGACGTCCTCGCTACGTCCCGCTTCGAGCAGGGGAACGACTTCCTGAACCGCATCTTCGAGCACGAGCTCCTGCTCCTGCGAGCGCCCCTCACCGGCGTAGGCGAGCACTTGACGGCACAGCTCGGCGGCCTTGGTCGCTCCGCGCTGGACGAGCTCGAGATGGTCGTGCGTCTCGGGCGAGTCCGTGGAAAGCGCCGCGAGCTCGGCGTTGCCGAGGATTGCCGTGAGCAGGTTGTTGAAGTCGTGGGCGATGCCTCCCGCCAGAACTCCGAGGCTCTCGAGCTTCTGTGACTGCTGCAGTTGCCTCTCCATCATCGCGGCCTTCTCGGAAACGAGCAGCTGTCGAAGCTGTGAAGCGACGAGCGGAGCATAGGTCGTCATCACCTCGAGCACGTTCTCATGATCACGCAGCGCCTCGTCGTGCACTCCGAAGAGGTGGCCCAACGTCTCCCCGTCAGGGTCGATGAGGCGTACTCCGATGTACGCCTCGGCATTCAGTGCGACGAGGTCCGCGTCTTCGGGAAAGTGCTCGACGACGTTGTTCGGATATACGCAGGCCCGACCGTCGAGCACGTTCTCGCACGGCGTGCCTGCGAGGGCGTAACCGAAGTTCGGCGCCAGGCTGTCCCCTGACCAGAAGGCAAGGGTGCGCACGGCATCCCGGCCATCCATGCGACAGACGGCGACGTGTTTGAGGCCGACGGACTCCGAGATCTGCTGCACCAGACGCTCGAAGAACTCGGGACCGTCGAGGAAGGCGAGCGTGCGGATGAGGCCGCCGAGGTCCCGGGCGAAGCTGCGCTCGGCTGAGACGTTGCGAACGAAACAGACGATCGCCTCGGGGCCGGCAGAAGGATAGGGCTGCGCCCCGAGACTCGCAACGAACGTCTGCCCATCGGCACGACGCAGCGTGCGCTCGATTCCGACGTAGCCCGCCCGCCAGGTTTGGTCGACGCGCTCCCCGAGCCTCGCCGCATCGAAGTGCGGCACGAAGTCCCGAACGTGGCGCGCCGAATCCGCGTCGAGGCCGCAGAGCTCGAGGAGGAACCGGTTGGCGAGCAGGACCTCTCCGTTCTTTCCAGCGACGACTACGACACCGCAGCCGAGGGACTCGAAAGCCTGGCGGGTCGCCTCGCTGATCTGCACCTGAGTGTCCGCTGCCATCGTGAAGGTCTCCCTGCCGCGAGACGAAATCTCTTAAAACATAGATTTCATCACAACAAATGCCCCCTCGCAACGACACAGGGTCGTGAAAGCGGAGTTTCTGAGGACTACTTGAAGCGCGGCTCGTCCCACCAGGGGAAGAAGTCCGGCAGATCCCGCGAGACCTTGAGCGGGAACTCGGGGGGCCGCTTCTCCAGGAAGGACGTCACGCCTTCCGCCGCGTCTGCCATCTGGCCCAGTGCCTCGATGCCCCGTGTGTCGATCTTGTGCGCCTCCATCGGATGGTCGGCACCGAGCATGCGCCACATCATCTGGCGCATCAGCGCGACGGAGACCGCAGAGGTGCTGTCGATCATGTCGTGAGCGATCTCGCGCGCACGCGGCAGCAGTTCGTCGGGCTCGAGCACTTCGGTGACCAGTCCACCGTCGAGCGCTTCCTGAGCCGGAAAAACGCGGCCCGAATAGACCCATTGGGTCGCTTGAGCCATGCCGACGAGCCGCGGCAGGAACCAGCTCGAGCACGCTTCCATCACGAGTCCACGGCGAGCGAAGACGAAGCCGAAGCGGGCCTCCGTCGACGCGAGGCGCACGTCCATCGGCAGCTGCATCGTCATCCCGACGCCGACCGCAGGTCCGTTGACTGCTGCGATCACCGGCTTGAGGCATTCGTAGATCGCGAGGGTGACGCGGCCGCCGCCGTCGCGCCAACGCCTCGTGAGCTCCCGCTTCGACGTGTCGAACGTATCCGCTCCGGCCTGGAGGTCAGCGCCGGCGCAGAAGCCGCGGCCTTCTCCGGTGACGATCACCGCTCGCACTTCGTCGTCCTCATTCACCTTCTGGAAGACCTCGATCAACTCGGACTGCATGTCGCCGTTGAACGCATTGAGCCGGTCCGGCCGGTTCAGGGTCAGCATAAGGATGCCCTCGTCCACACTCGTCTTGATCGCCTTGTAGCTCATCGCCGTCTCCAGAAGTCGTGGGGGATCGAGCCGGGATCATACCGACGCTGGCGCCGGGTCAGCGGCCGAGCTCTCGGAGAGTGCCTATGACGATGCGCACCACTCCCCACTGTGACGAAGGTCGCCGCAGTCGTAGCGTCACAACATCACCCGCCCCACCGATCGAGGAGGCTCCGATGAAACGACTCTGCATCCCTTTCACCGTCGCGCTCTGTGCAGTGGCCTGTCAGCCAACCGCGGCTCCTGAAACAGCCCCTCCTTCCGCGACGCTGCCGGTGAGCCACAACGAAGTGATGGTCGCTCTGGTCAACCACGCCGCCGACCCGATCTGGGTCGCCGCGTGGAGAAACCCGTCGAACGACGCCCAGTGGCGAGAGCTCGAGCGCTTGGCCTACCAGCTGCGCATCGCTGGCTCCCTCCTCGAGATGCCGGGGACCGGACCGATGGACGCGCAGTGGGCCAGCCACGAGGGATGGCGAGGCTGGACGGAGAAGCTCGCCGCGTCCGGAGAGCTCGCGCTCGAAGCGGCCAAGACCCGCGACCTCGAGCTCGTCGGGACCGCGGGAGACCGCATCGTCGATGCCTGCGAAGGCTGTCACCTCGAGTTCAAACCCGACCTGCCCACCGGCGGCCTCTTCGGCGAGATCTCACCGAACGAAGACGACTTCGACGAAGGGCCTTGAACGCTTCGGTTGGCCCCTGGGGGCTTGATGAAGAGCTCACGTGGCGCTCAGCGCAGCGATCTGCGCTCTCGGCTCTTGTCGATGCCGAGGCGGCGATTGGAGGCGAGACCCCAGCGAGTCTGACGCCCATCGCCGGGACGAACGAAGTCGGCCTGGCCTGTCGACACGCCTTCGTTCGCCCTCTCCGAGGCCACGCGTCCTGGCCCACGGCGGGCAAACTCAGCCGTACGGGAGTTCCCCCACGGGTGCTAGGGCTCGCCCTGGCTCGGAAGACCCGAGTCCGACCGACGCTGGACACTGCCCGCCGAGATCTCCAGAACGTAGCGCGTCACCGCCTCGAGATCCTCCTGCGTGAGGATCTCCCAGGACGGCATCGAGGTGCCGGGCACGCCGTCTCGAATCGACGCCAGCACGCTCTCGAAGGTCGCGGTCTCGCGCCACGCGGGATCGGTGTAGTCGCGAGGCTTCGGATCGAGGACCGCAGCGCGGGGCCCCTTGCCGTCGGCCTCGAGGCCGTGACAGGGGGCACAGCTCGTGCGGTAGAGCTCGCGGCCGCGATCGGGCGGCTCGGACGCGCATCCGGAGAGAAGGAGAAAGGCGCCGAGCGCGAGCCTGAATCGCGGGACGTTCATCGAGGCGGAGACTAGCGCAGCCCGAGAGCGCACTCAGCCACCGGCTACGGCGGTCTCCATCGAGTCGTCGTCGCCGCGCGTCGAACTGAGGAGCTCCGCAAAGCGGTCGGTCGCCAGAGGCCTTGCCAACAGAAAGCCCTGCACGTGCTCGCACCCCTCTTCCTGAAGGAACTTGAGCTGTTCGGGAGACTCGACGCCTTCTCCCACGATCTCCATTCCCATGCGCTGCGCCAAGGCGATGATCGCCCGCGTCAGCTCCTCGTCCTCGCGCTCGGAGCCGATCCCGGCGACGAAAGAGCGATCGATCTTGATGCGCTCGAAGCGAAACGAACGCAGGTGACTCAGCGACGAATAGCCGGTGCCGAAGTCGTCGAGAGCGAGCGTCGCACCCAGCTCGCGCAACTTGGCAAGCGTCGCCTCTGCCACGGGGTCGCGGGACAGGATGCTGCCTTCCGTGATCTCGAACTCCAGCCAGGAGCCTCGCGCGCCGGTTTCCTTCAGAACCTGTTCGATGGACTTTGCCGTCGCCGGATTGAGAATCTGGACCGCCGACAGGTTGAGTGCCATTCGCGGAACCTCGAACCCGAGACGGCGCCACGCGACGAGCTGCTCGCAGAGACTCCGGCACGCATAGAGACCGAGCTCCTCGATCAGGCCCGACTGCTCGGCCACGGGGATGAACTCACCGGGGGAGACGGATCCCAAGACACTGCTCTTCCATCGCAGCAGAGCCTCGCCACCCGACAGCATGCCGGAGTCGCCGTCCCAGATCGGCTGGTACTCGAGGAAGAGCTCGCCACGCTCCGTCGCCGACCGGAGAGCCAGCTCGACGGAGTTGCGTCGCTCCTCTTCGGCACCGAGCGCTGCCGAGAAGAACTCGATGCGATTCTTGCCGCTGCGCTTTGCATTGGTGAGGGCCTGGTCACAACGACGCAGCAGTTCGGACGCTGAGTCGGCGTCCTCGGGAAAGATGGAGATGCCGATGCTCGCTCGAAGGCGCAGCGACTCGGAGTCGAGCTCGAGTGGCTCGCTCACCCGACTCAGCAGTCGACGGGCGACCGCACCGGCGTCCTTCGGCCCGTCGATCTCGGGCAGCACGAGAACGAATTCGTCTCCGCCCAGGCGCGACACCGCATCGACGCTTTGCAGGTCGCCGCTGCCGAAACGCATGACCGCATCTCCCTCGCGGATGCAGCTCTCGATACGGCGAGCGACTTCCACGAGCACGCGATCTCCGACAGGATGGCCATGCACGTCGTTGATCGTCTTGAAGTGATCGAGATCGAGGTAGAGAAGCGCCACCGATCGCTCGCGGCGACGCGCGGTGGCTACGACGGCGCCCAGCACGTCGCTGAAGCGGCGGCGATTCGCCAAGCCGGTCAACGGGTCGGTCGACGCCAAGCGGTCGAGCTCCTCGACCTGGGCCTTCTGCTCGGTGATGTCGATCGCCAGGCCTGCAATAGCCGGCGCTTCGAGATCTCGGCTGGGGAAGGCGATCTTCGTCGTGCGGAAGTGGCGCATCTGCGAGCCGACGACCACGTCGCGCTCCACGACCAGAGGCTCACCGCTGTCGATGACGCGGCGGTCCTCGGCCAGCATCCTCGCGAGCTCTTCTTCGTCCTGATAGAGCTCGACGAGTTTCGACCCCTCGACGTCCGCTCGGTCCGAGCCATAGACCTTGGCACAGGCTTCGTTCACCAGCAGGTACTCCCCCGATCCGTCGCGAGCGAAGATCGGGTGAGGAATGAGATCGACGATCTGCCGAAGCTGAAGACGTCGCAGGCGCTCGTCGGTCACGTCTCGCAGCACAATGACGCGCCCCTCGTCGGGCTGCCAACGAAGGCTGAGTGCAAACGACCGCGCCTCGAAGGCCCGCTCCTGCCCGCCGCTGTGAAGCGAGACCTGCGTCGACTCTTCGTCGCCGAGCGCGCTCAGCGACTGCAGAGACTCGATGTCTGAAGGCTGTCGATCCGCTTCGAGCGGCAACCACGGAAGATCGAAGGCGCGGCGCGCGGCGTCGTTCGCCGAAACCAGGTTGTGGGCCGCGTCGAAGACGAGAACCAGGTCGGAAATGTGGTTCAGAACATCCCGCTGCGCCATCAACGGGAACGACAGCAGCCGGCCGAGGCCGAAGAGAGACAGTGAGAAGAAGACTCCCGTCAGGGCCAGCCCGGCTGGAGTCGGGTCGAGCAGAGCGAACGGGCCGAGCTCCAGTACGTAGGCCAGGTTGGCCAGCCACGGCGCAAGGAAGGCACCGTAGATGAGCAGGTGCCGTGCATTCCACCTGCGCCTGCGCGTCCACGCGTAGATGGCGAAGGCTGAGGCGATCTCGAGCTGCGCCAGGCCGTTGAACAGAAGAAACGAGGGGCCATGCTCGATCTTCAGGAAGGTGATGCCCGAGCTCTCTTCGAGGGCGAGAGAGCGCCAGTGCAGGCCGTGCAGGTCGTTCGTCAGAACCAGGCCGATGCCGACGGCGGCGAGGGCATAGAGCACCCAGATTCTCGAACGCAGGCGAGGCAGCACCCGGCAGTACACGAGAGTGGCTGCCAGCGTCGCGACCGGCAGGGTCAGGATGCCGAAGTAGCTGACCTTCGACGCCAGAACCTTCCCCTCGAGCGTCGGAGCCACGTGCTCCCAGGCTGCTGTGAGATTCCACAGTGCGGCAGCGGCGAGCAGAACCGTCAGCTCACGCGCCGCACGGGCGGCGGGATTCTTCCAGGCCATGCGCGCAAGGCCGAGGAGCAGCACACCGCCCGCCAGCAGCACAATGACAAAAATAGTCGGCATGACAGGCAATCGTCGGAGGTCAGAGAGGCGTAGGTACCCCTCCGAGAGCGCAGGGGCACGAATTCCTACGAATCAGCAAGAAGCGGGCCAGGAGGTGAACCAAATCCCGGCTCACGCCGGTCCAGCATGGGATCTGCCGACGAGCCGGCTCGGAAACGGTCAGCTGTCGCCTCTCGGCAGCTAGGACCCTCTCGGCAGCTAGGACCCTCTCGGCAGCTAGGACTCAGTGCCCTTGGTTCCCCTTTCCCTTCGCCCCAACGTGAAACACGATTCCAGCCGATCTTCCCCAAGGCGGCGTTTCAAACCGACACGATTCGTCCCGCTGTTCGTCGAGCTGGTCTCGCTGGGCGTCGACGAGAGGATCCCGGAGATCTCCCGCTACGGCAAGGAAGCGCTGGACTGGCTGCAGCGAAGGTCCGACGACCGGGCCGAGCTGCATGTACGACTCGCCCTCGCTTGGACCCTCACGCAGACCGGCGACTCGGTCGCAGCACTCGAGCATGCAGCCCGCGGTCGCGAGCTCGCGAAATCGGTCGGCGAGGCGGACCAGATTGCAGACGCCGAGTACTACACCGCGGTCGCCCACTACGTCGCGTCGGAGCCGACGTGATGGCGAACTTCGAGAGTCACAGCTTTGCCGGCTCGATCACCAAGCCGTTTCGCTACGAAGAACTCGCCCGCTACGTGCGCAGGGTTCGACGAGCGAGGCGCGCATCCGGCGGCGTTCGACGACGACGGTGAGAGAGCGGAAGCTCGAGAGCCCACCCTCTAGCGAGGCGGCTGGAGGCCGACCCACCAGGGGCTCGACCAAGCGGTGCCACCGTCGATCTGCCGGACGCGGAAGTAGTACCAGTCTCCTCCGAGGGTCGGCGCCGGATCGGTCCAGTTCACCGAGACGTCGTCTTGCGCGTCCTCGCGCAGTCGAAGCACCTGTAGCCGATCGACGAAGCGCCCGACCGGCAGCTCGTGCTCGGTGACGCCGTCCCCCGCCAGGTCGGTGAGGGCGACGGAGATCGTCTGCGCCGGAATCATGGCGTTGGGACGCACCACCCGCGGCGCGCGACCCGCCTCGTTCGTCTCCTCGAGCTCGATCTCGACGCGGGCGTCCGGCTGAACGTCCTCGAGGACGAAGTCGAAGGTGCGACGCAGGCCCCTCGTCGCCAGGTCGAAAACGACCGCGCCGTCCTCCGAAGCGACCCGGTCCATGGAGGGGTTCCGCTTGCCGTTGAAGTCCGCCTCCACGAGTCGCGCACCGTGCACGGTCATGCGTCCTCGCCAGTTGCGGTGGCCGCGCGGATTGTCTCGAATCATCGGCTGCGAATCCGACTCGAGGGCGATCTGGTAGCGCCCGCTGCCCTCCCCGCCGGCGGCGAAGTTCCACGTCTCGACTTCTTCGCCGTTGCGGATGAGCGTCACAGAGTCGATGGGCGCGGTACCGATCGCCCGCAACTCCAGGGCTCGACTCCGGGTCGGCGACAGCGAGCTCCCCATCGGCTCGCCGTTGAGCGAGCCGAGCAGGATGATGCGCTCGGCGCCGGAGGCCGCGTAGGCGCTGCGTGCGCGCAGGCCGTCGAAGAGAGCGTCGTGGGTCTTCGCTGGAGCGAACACAGCGGCCAGCGAGCCAAACTGAAAGATGTTGCTGCGGTTCGGTGGGAACGAGCGGCCGGGCGAGTAGCCCGGATGACCGAGGTGGTCGTCCGAAGCGCCGACGAAGCCGACCTGGAATCCCTGCTCGAGATAGTAGCGACCGAACCACTCGAAGGTGCCGTGCCCCGAGACGAGCTCGACGAGCCGCTCCGTGCCGAGATCGCTCAGTCGCCAGTCTCCGGCCTGGTGCGCGTGCGGAATGACGAGAACGTCCTCTTCAGCATGAGCCTCATGGAGCCCGCGGTAGAGAGCGGAGAGCACCGGTGCCTCTTGGGTCGGGACACGCTGCATGCCGGCACGACGGAAGAAGACGTTGTGATGGCCACCGGTGTCGCGGGCCGACGTCCACTCGTAGCCGGGGAAGACGATGTAGCGACCGTCTTCCGACCACCTGTCGACGGCGTCGTTGATCACCTGCCATTCGCGATCGTCCATCCAGATGTCGTGCTCCGACAGCGTGATGAAGTCGAGCCGTGCGTCTTCGCGCCCGAAGGCGAAGTAACCGTCGGCGGTGCCTTGCCCTTCGGCGAAGCCGCAATGGCCGTGGGTCTCACCCCAGTAGAGGCGCAGCGCCGGGTCGCGCTCGACGAGCACGGGATTCGCCTTGCCGACGATGTCGCCTCCCTCCTCTTCGAAGGTGAAGCGATAGACGCCGGGCTCGTCAAAGCTTGCTTTGAGGAGATGCAGCGCTCCCGCGTAGTCGTCGGTCAGCTCCGAGGAGGCCCCTTCGATGCGTCCGTACGGCTCGCCGTCGAGAAGCACACGGTAGGCCGGAATCGGACCCGTAGCGCGGTTGTAGTAGTCGTCTTCGGTGCGTACCGAGACGACGATCTCTTCCCCGACGGCGACGATCGAAGGAGCAAACCCGTGCACCCCGGCCGCGGCTCCGCCGACGACGCGGAAGGTCGGCGTCGGAAACTCGTGAAAGAGACCGTCGCCGTGATCGACATACACCGGTAGGGCGATGGCGTCATTCGAGTACTCACCGACGCGCATGCCGCGACCGCCTCCGCGCGTGTCGCCGTAGGTGATCGTGACCCGGTCGCCGCGCTGCAGCTCACCGGAAGCCAGGCGAAAGGCGGGTAGATCGACCGGCGCGCGAAAGCCGCCGTGCGGGCCTTGGATCGGAGCCGCGTCTCGCTCGAAGGTCACCGAGGCTTTGGACGACGCAATCGAGACATAGCCGTCGCCGCCTGGATCGTCGACCTGCATTTGCGTGCCCGACTGGAATTGGCGCGCGATCAGGAATCGTCCGCCCTCGACCACCGGTAGCTCGCCCACCGTGTAGGTGACGCGAAAGGTCTGATGACTCAGACGCTCGACCGCTGGCGGACCTTCGATCGAGAGCGAGCCGAGCTTCCCGGGCTGCGATAGGAGCTCGAGGCGCCGGAGAAAGTCGTCGAGCTGCTCGACCCAGCGGCGGGCGGGGTAGCGGTTGCCAGGGAGCGGATGCAAGAGGCGCCCCGCGACGAGCGTCGAGTTCAGCGGTACGAAGCCGGTCTCGAACGACAGGGCGTTGGCCCAGTCCAGGAGAACCGCAGCGCGCTCCTGCGCCGTCTCGGGCGTCGTCGGATCCGTCTCGATCTCCTCCAAGAGTCGATCCACCCGAGCCTGGAGCTGTGGACCCACCTCCGCCGCGGCCGGCGAGCAGGCGGCGAACAGCAGGAACGAGAAAGCGACCCCGGCCACCGTGTGCAGGGTGACCGCAAGAGAGCCGAGTCGGCGCATGGTTTGTCTCCGGGAGTTCTGGACCATTGTCGCAAAGTCCCGCGCCCGCGGCGACTCGACAGCGCAATCCGGAGAGCTTCAGGCCACAGAAGCCTCTCTCTCCGGTTTGGCTCCTCCGCTCTTCGTCCGCCACTGCCGGTACCCGGTGTAGGCAAGAGCGACCGGAATCAGCATCAGGAACAGCCAGAGCCAGCGCATGCCCAGCGTGTACAGCTCACCCGAGTGGAAGCCGCGATTCAAACGATGGATGAGGTGCCCGAGGTCGTAGTCCCAGTGGTGGTGAAACTCGAGGAGCTCGCCGTCCCGCGGGTCGAGGAAAGCCCAGGAAGCGGGTCGCGTGGCGTAGTCGTAGAGCAGGCGCACGCGAAGAGGTGTATCGCCCTGGAAGGGAAAGCTCACCGACTCGACGAACATGCCCTCGGGCGCCGCGGCCTCCACTGTTCGGAGGACCTCGTCCAGGTCGAAGTCCCACAGTTCCCTGGAGACCGGTTCGGCAAGGACGGGAGCCGCCCGCCACTCCGACGCGGTCACGAACAGGATCGTCTCGCGCCACGCCGAGCCGAGGCCGATCAAGGCTCCCGACAGGGCAATCAGCAGCAGGGGCACCGCGGTCACGAGTCCGGCAACGGCGTGCAGCTCGTAGTCGCGGCGCCGAGGAGGCGACCAGCGGACGCGAAAGCGGCGAACGAGGGTCATGCGTCGCCGCAGGTAGAGCCAGCAACCCGAGAGCGTGAGGACGATCAGAAAACCGGAGGAGACGATGCCGATCCAGGTACCGAACTCGCCCAGGAAGAAGGAGGTGTGGAAGACGCGCACCGCACCCATCAGCGGAGCCGGGGCGGTGGCCGAAGCGAGCACGTCGCCACGGTAAGGGTCGACGAAGTGCATCTGGCCGTCCTCCGTGCCGAGCAGTGCCACCCGGTCAGCAGCCTCGGGGAGTCCAACGTACTCGACGGGACTTCGAGCTTCGGCCTCGAGATCGGAAACGAGCTGGCGCAGCGGGAGGAGGTCCTCGCCAGGGCTGACGACGATGTGCTCTCGCTCCTCGAGGCCCTGCAGTTCCGGCTCGAAGACCAGCAGCATCCCCGAGAGGCAAAGGAACAAGGCCGGCAGCGAACCGATGACAGCGGCCCACAGATGAAGCGCGTTGAGCCGACGCGCTCTGCGAAACGAAGCTCTCGTCTTTCCGAGCCGCTTGGAGGGCTCGGCTGGCGCTGGATGCTGGTCGACCCGCATGGCTAGACAATAGAGGACCAGATTAGTACTGTTTTCATTGCACTCTTGAGACGATTTCTCAATAAGGACGTAGAGATGATCAGACTATCGCTCTCGGCGAAGCCGTGGCTTCCCCCCATCGCCACGACCGCCCTACTGCTCGCGGCTCTCGTAGGCACTCCGCTCGCGGCAAGCGACGACTCTGGCTCCTCCGACTCCACCGACTGGACCGGATTCCGCAACGCGGGACAGGCACTCCCTGAAAGCACCGATCCGCCGACCGATCTCGCGACCCCGACGTGGACGATCGAGCTCCCCGGCTTCGGCCAGTCGAGCCCCGTCGTCTTCGACGGCGTGATCTTCATGACGTCGGTGACCGGCGAGCAGAAGGAGACGATCTGGATCTCCGCTCACGACTTTGCCGACGGCCGCGAGCTCTGGCGCAAGAGTTGGCCGGCCTCGGAGACGATGAAGTCCAACGAGATGGTGGCGCGCGCGGCGCCGACTCCAGCCGTCGACTCGGAGCGGCTCATCGCGCTCTTCGGCAGCGGCGACCTGGTCGCCGTCGACCTCGAGGGCAAGCTCCTCTGGCGCCGCAACCTCTCCAAGGAGTACGGCAGCTTCGCCGGCAACCACGGCGTCGCCAACTCCGTGGCGCTCACCGACAACGCGGCCGTCGTCCTCCTCGCACGCAAGACCTACTCCTACCTGCTCGCCGTCGACCGCGGAACCGGAGAAACGCTGTGGAAGACCGACCGCGCGGCGGGCGTCTCCTGGACGACACCGACCGTCTCGCCGGAGGGTGACGAGATCGTCGTCAGCTCGAACGGCTCGGTCGAGGGCTACGACCCGAAGAACGGAGAGCGCCTCTGGATCGTCGAGGACGTCAAGTCGAATACGGCGCAGTCGCCGGTGGTGACCGCCGAGCACGTCCTCGTCTCGGGTTCCGAAGCGACCGCCAACTTCGCGATCAAGCGCGGCCTGCGCGGCGTCTTGGACAGCTCGGCGATCGCCTGGACCTCCGAGTCGACGTCGAACTTCGGCTCACCGGCGCTCTCGAAGGACTGCGCCTACTGGGTCAACAAAGCCGGCGTCGCGCAGTGCATCGACCCGACGACCGGCAGGTCGCGCTGGAAGCACCGCCTGCCCCAGTCCATCTGGGCGACGCCGATCGTCTCCCAGGGCCGCGTCTACTTCTTCGGCGACGGCGGCGCCATCCAGATTCTCGAGGACTCGGCCTCAGGGGCCGAAGTTCTCGCTTCGTTCGAGCTCGAGCTCGACACCCAATTGACGGCCGCCATCGCCGTCGATTCCACACTACTGATCCGCGCTGGCAATCAGCTACGGGCGTATCGCCGCTGAGCCTTCGCCCGAGCGCGGCAAACCATAGGACGCTCGACGCGTCCGCACCGGGCGAGTTCCAACCCGCCCACGGAGCAATCAACACCATGAAGTCACTCACTCCGTCGCCTTCGAGCATCTCTTGGAAGGGAGCTTTCTCGCTTCTCTTCGTCTCGATGCTTCTGGCGACGCCGAACTTTGCTCAGGAAACCTCCGAGGAAGAAGCCGAGGAGACCGAAAAGCCGAGGACGACCTTCCTCGACGAGGTCACCGTCACGGCGACCCAGTCGCCCGCGTCCCTTCGCGAGACGCCCGGACAGGTCGACGTGATCAGCGAAGACGAGATTCAGGACCAGATGTTCGAGAACCTCTCCGACCTGGTGAAGTTCGAGCCTGGCGTCTACGTCGAGAACGACGTCACCCGTCTCGGACTCAACGGCTTCAACATTCGCGGCATCGGCGGCAACCGCGTGCTGACCCAGGTCGACGGCATCCAGGCCTCCGAGCAGTTCGATTTCGGCCCGTTCAGCGTGCACAACCAGGGCATCGATCTCGACGCGCTCAAGTCGGTCGAGATCGTACGCAGCGCCGGCTCCGCCCTCTACGGCAGCGATGCCCTGGGCGGCGTCGTCTCTCTGCTCACCCAGGACCCGAAGGACTACCTCGGCTCCGAGAACACGTATCTGGGCGCCAAGTT
>JBCCLJ010000156.1:0-17133 GCA_039026915.1 Acidobacteriota bacterium | reverse complement strand
CTCAGGCGCGGCCGCCCCACGGTGCACGTCGCTTACGACGAGGCACTGGCCGTGCTCGTCGGCGACGCGCTCCTCGGCCTCGGCCTCGAGGTGCTGACGCACTTTCCGGTCGCTCAGCCGGCCCAAGCCCGCAATCGCGCGACCGCCGCGGCCGCCGCCGCTCTCGGCTCGCGCGGGATGATCGGCGGGCAGGTCGACGATCTGCAGGCGGAAGGGAACCCGGAAGTGCACTCCGCCGAGTTGCTCGAGTCGATTCACCGGCGCAAGACGGGCGAGCTCATCGTGCTGTCGGTGAGGATCCCCGGCTTCTACGCAGGTCTCTCCGAGGGCGAGGACGAGCTCCTGACGCGTTTCGGCGAGCTGCTCGGCCTGATGTTCCAGATGGTCGATGATATTTTGGACGTCGAGGGCGACACCGAAACGCTGGGCAAAACCGCCGGGAAAGACATGCAGGTCGCGAAGCTCACATACCCCCGCCTCTTCGGTCTCGACGAGACCCGGAAGAAGGTTCGGGCGGCAGAGGAAGAGGCCCTCGGTATCGCCCGCACGCTTCCCGGTGATTCGTCCGCGCATGCCGCGCTGGTCGAGTTTCTCGTGCATCGGCAGCGCTGAGAGCGATGCGCGTCGATCAGCTCCTGGTCCAGCGAGGCCTCTTCCCGAGCCGCGAGAAGGCGCGTCGGAGCATCATGGCGGGGCAGGTGCTCGTCGACGGCCAGCGCGTCGACAAGCCGGGCACGGCCGTCGGCGAAGCGGTGGCCGTCGAAGTGAAGGGCAACACCGAGCCGTTCGTCTCACGCGCCGGGCGCAAGCTCGACGGCGCGCTCGATCACTTCGGCATCGCTGCCGCAGGCCGGATCTGTCTCGACGTCGGAGCTTCGACCGGCGGCTTCACCGACTGCCTGCTGCAGCGCGGAGCGGAGAAGGTGTACGCGGTCGACGTCGGCTACAACCAGCTCGACTACCGGCTGCGCACCGATCCGCGCGTCGTCGTCATGGAGCGCGTCAACGCGCGCTACCTCGAGCCCGACCAGCTTCCGGAGCGCGCCTCGCTCTGCGTTGTCGACGTTTCGTTCATCTCGCTGACCAAGGTCGTCCCGGCCCTGGTGCCGTTGCTCGACACGGGCGCCGACCTGGTGCCGCTGATCAAGCCGCAATTCGAAGCCGGGCGCGAGGCTGTCGGCAAGGGCGGCATCGTACGCGACGAGGAGGTGCGGCGCCGGGTGATCGACGAGCGCGTCGGCGACATCGAACGGCTCGGCTTCACCGTGCGCGACGTCATCGACAGCGGGGTGGCGGGTGTCGGCGGCAACGTCGAGGCGCTGGCCCACTTCGTTCGCGACGAAGGAGTGGTCTCATGAGCTCCTCGCCGCGCTCCGTGCGCCGGGTCGGCATCGCCGTCAAACAGAAGAGCGCTGACGCGATCCGGCTGGCGGTCGAGGTCGCCGACTGGCTGCGCCGCCGCGACGTCGAGGTGTTCCTCGACGAGGCGGTCGTGCGCTCCCAAGAGCTCGATCCGAGCACGGCGTTCGATCCCGAGGGTGAGTTCGATCTCGTGGTCGTGCTCGGCGGCGACGGCACGCTACTCTCCGTGGCGCGCTCGGTGCGCTCGGGCATTCCGATCCTCGGGGTCAACATGGGGACCCTCGGCTTTCTGACCGAGATCAACCGCGGCGAGCTCTACCCGGCGCTGGTGGAGGTCCTCTCGGGCACCTTCGAGACGGTCGAGAGGAGTCTCTTCGAAGTCGAGCTGCGTCGCTCCGGCCGTTCTCCGCAGACCTACAAGGTGCTCAACGACGTCGTCGTCAACAAGAGTGCCCTGGCGCGCATCATCCAGCTGCGGGTTCGAGTCGATGGACGGCTCATTGCGGAGTACCGGGCGGACGGGCTCATCGTGTCGACGCCGACCGGATCGACCGCCTACAACCTGTCGGCCGCGGGGCCGATCGTGCATCCCGGCTTGCCGGTCGCCGTGCTGACGCCGATCTGCCCGCACACTCTGACCATGCGCCCTCTCGTCGTTCCCGACTCGAGCGACCTCACCGTGCGTCTCGAGACGCCCGATGAAGACGTCTACCTCTCGATTGACGGCCAGGAAGGAACGACCTTCGGCTATCAAGACGAGATCGTCGTGCGCCGCTCGCCTTCCCCTTCGCAGCTCGTCAAGATCAGCCCGCGCACCTTCTACGACGCTCTGCGGAGCAAGCTGCGATGGGGCGAATAGACCCGCACCGCTACGGGTTCTCCTGAGACGATGATCGAAGGTCCTCCAGAGAACGACCCGCAGGAGCTGGGGGACTCCGGAAGCGAGAAGCAGCGTCCAAGGCGCCGTGGCGTGAAGAGGCGGCTCGTCGTCTACGGCGCCGTCGTCTCGCTGATGGCACTGACCCTGGCACTGACGGTCGGCAAGCCGGTCCTCGAAGAGGCCGTGCGCGAGCAGGCGGTCCTCGCGATCGCTGCAGCGCTCGGTACCGAGGCGTCGCTCGACGGGGTCGATCTCGAGCTCTTGCCGCTGAGGATTCGCGGGCGCGGACTCGAGATCGACGGCACCGACGGCGAACCGGTTCTGCGTCTGGAAGAAGCGATCGTGGGTCTTTCGCTGCGGCCGCTACTCGAGCGAAGGGTGGTCATCGATCAGATCGAGCTCGAGGCGCCACGCGTGGCTCTGCGCTTCGATGAGCAGGGGCGTCACAACGTGCCGCTCCCTCGAGGCACCGGCGGCGGCGACAGCGTGGACGTAACGCTGGGCGGCATCATCGTGCGTCGCGGAGAGATCGTTCTCCGCGACCGTCGCATCCCGCTCGACGTCGAGACGGGAGCCTTCGGCTGCCAGGTGACGACGCGCCCCGACGGTACGGCGAGCACCTCTCTCCGACTCGTCGACGTCCAGCTCGCCGGTCCCGGGGGAGCCAGCACCTTCGATCTTTCGGCGGCGCTCGAGATCGGTGCCGGGAGCGTCGAACTGGAGACCGTGCGCCTCCAGGGAGCGCAGGTCGATGCCGGTTTCGAAGGAGGTTGGACCGCGGTCGAGAGCCGATTCGCCCTCGCCGGTCAGGGCCGACTCGAGGCCGCCTTTCTTCGTGACCTCGGATGGATGCCTCTCGATTTGGAGGGCGCCTTCGACTTCGTCGGCGACCTCGCCGTCGAGAGTGGACAGGTCGGCTACCGTGCCGACGTCAGCGCAGACCGTGCGCAGGTCTTCGGGCGTGCCGTCACCGGCCTCGAGGCAAGGGCCGTCGGTGCTGCCAACGGCGTCGAAGTCGTTTTCTCGGGCAGCGCCTACGACGGCTCGCTCCAAGGCCGCACACAGGTCGCCCTCGGCGAAGAGCGCCATCTCGATCTGCGCATCGACGCCCGCGAGCTCGATCTGGCGAGGCTCGCCGAGGCCGAGTTCGAGCTGGGCGAAGCTCTCGGCTGGCAGGCGCTCGCGGCACGGGCGCGTGGGCGCCTGGAGTACTCGGTCGACCTCGGAAGCCCTGAAGGCGCCGTCGGTACGGGTTCCTTCGCGGTCGAGCCACGGGCCGGGCCGGTGCCTGTCACCGCCACACTGCCGTTCGAGGTCGCAGGCGGTGTGCTGCGCAGCGATGCGCTTCGCGTCAGCACCCAGGGGCTCAACGTCGGCGGCGACCTCGCGTTCGATCTGACCTCTTCGACGACCTCGGGATCGCTCTCCGCCGTCTCGACGGCGTCGGAGGCCCTGGGACAGGAACTCTTCGCCTTGCTCGGCCAGAGCTCCGTTCCAGCCTGGTGGCCCCGTCGCGGCGATCTCCAGGCCGACCTGGGCCTCGGTACCCTCGGTGACGCCGTGGCCGTGCGCGTCGATGCCGAGCTCACCGGCCTGCGGGAGGGTTTGCAGCTCGATCGCGTCGAGATCGGCTCGCTGCTGCACGAGGGTGTCCTCCGGGACCTCGAGGTGCGAGCTCAGCGGGCCGAAGGTCGAATCGAGGTTCGCGGCGAGCTGCCGCTCGCAGCACCGTCGCCCGTCGATCAGCTCTCGGGGCTGCGCGCCGAAGCGGCGTCCTGGCCCCTCGCGAGTGCGCTCCCCGACTGGGGTCTCACGGGTGATCTGAGCGGCTCCCTCACCCCAGCGGACGACGGCGTGGTGCTGGAGGGGCGTCTGATGGGCCTCGGACGTCGATTGGGAAGCGATGTCGTTCGTCTGTCCTCGCCGGTGGACCTCAGTGCGCGGTGGACTCCGGAGCGGTTCGAGCTGGAGCGCCTACGCAGCGTCGGCTCAGGCCGTCTCGACGGGCGGGGTGTCTGGAGAGACGGTGCTCTCCAAGCGCAGCTCGAGATGAGCGAGCTCGAGCTGGTGCGCGTCGCCGCAGCCGAGTCTTCGACCTACCGCCTCGGTGGCTCGGTCGCCGTCGGTGGACGACCGAACGATCCGGAAGTGCGCGCCGACGTGCGCGCGACAGGAGCCGAGGGGCGCGAGATCGCCTGGCTCAGAGGATCCTGGATCGACGGCATCGGAGCGTTCGACGGTCGAGCACCGGGACTTGGCGACCTCGAGTTGACCTCACGGTCTACCGAGGTCGGCTCGGCTCTCTCGATCGAGGTGCCGGAGGTCGACTGGGCGGGGGTCTTGAGCGAGTGGCCGGGCGCACCGGATTGGCTGTCGAAGATCGAAGCACGCTCGAGCTGGCAGGCCGAGGTCGAGCTGCCTCGCGAGGGTCAGCCTCGAGCCCGGTTGACCGCTCCAGTCCTCGACGTGACCGTCTCGGAGACACAGCTCTCTCTGCTGGAGCCCGCCGTGATCACTTGGGGAGACGGCCGTCTCGGCATCGATTCGTTCTTCCTCGAGTCGGCCGACGCAAGCTCCGAGGTCTTCCTGGTCGGCGAAGCGGCTCTCGGACAGGAGTCGAACGCATCGAAACTCGATCTCCGCCTGCAGGCGGCCGGCCCGGCTGCCTGGCTCGACGTTTTCGATCTGCCGCTCGACGTCGAGGGACGAATGGAGCTTCTGGCGACGGTCGAGGGATCGACGTCGGAGCCGTTGCTCGACGGCGTTGCCGCTCTGCGTGAGGGCGTGCTGCGCTCACCCGACTTTCCCTACGGCGCCGAGGAGGCCGACGTCGTCGTCCTTCTCTATCCGGATCGAGCGATCATCGATCGGGGCGTGGCCGACCTCGCGGGCGGCCGTCTGCGCGTCGAAGGGGAGGTGTCGCTGCCCGATCTCGGTACGCGTCTGCGAGCGTCGGTCGATCAAGCCCGCCTGAACTACCCGGACGATTGGTCGATCGTCGGCGATGCCGACGTCACGCTCCTCAGCGAGGGGCAGGGTCCGGCGCGGCTGCGTGGCCAGGTGCGGCTCGATCAGGTGCGCTACGACCAGGACTTCCAGCGAGGCCTCGGAGCGCTGCTACGCACGCTCTTCGAGCCGTCCGCCGAGCGCGTTGCCGCGGCGGAGGAGTCTTCCGTGGAGATCGATCTCGACATTCAGGGCGATCGAGCGCTGCAGATCGAAAACAACATCGCCAACCTCGAGGGCGACTTCGCTCTGCGCGTCCGCGGCGATCCGCTGACGCCTCGGCTCTTCGGCGACATCGACCTGCGGGCCGGAGGCCGCCTCGACTACGGCGGTGAGCAGTACGTGATTCAGCGCGGCCGCCTCGCCTTCGACTCCCCGTACAGTAACGAGCCTCAGATCGACATCGCGGCGACGACGAAGCGGCTCGACTACACCGTCAGTCTGACGCTCTCCGGGACGCGCGATCGTCTGCAGGCCTCTTTGACCTCGGATCCGCCGCTGCCGGAGCTCGACGTCTGGAGCCTCTTGGCATCGGGCGACGTCGCCGGCTCGCCGGGCGGTGTGGATGGACTCGGTACGACGCAGCTCGATCGTTCCAGCGTCGGTGCCGAGGCGCTCCTCTACGGCCAGGCGTCGAACCTGGTCGAAGATCGGGTTTCGCGACTCTTCGGTCTCGATCGCTTTCGCCTGAATCCGATTGCCAGCGGCGACTCGCTCTCCTCGGCGCGCGTCACGGTGGGCAAACGATTCTCGCGTGACATCTTCGTCACCTACTCGGTCGACCCGAACTCGACCGACGACGGCGTCGTCGAAGTGGAGTGGCGACTCACGGACCGCGTCGTGCTGGTGCTCTCCCAGAACGCCGACGGCAGCTACTCGGCGATTGCTCGATTGGAGCAGGTGTTTTGAGTCGCTTCTGGCTGCTGTGGCTTGCGCTGTGCACGCTGACCGCGTCTTCCGCCCTGGCGCAGCGCGTCGACTCCGTCGAGCTGCATCTCGGACCCGGTCTCGATCCCGCGGAAGTCTCGTCGTTGGTCGAGATCGGCGTCGGGCGGGAGCTCGACAGCGCCGACGTGCGCCGCACTCTGGACAATCTCGCGACTCTCTTCGAGACTTCGCGAGCTTCGCTCTGGAAGGCGCCCAACGCTGCGGGGGGACTCGCGGTACACGTGCGCTTGGAGCCAAAGCTCCAGGTCACGTCGGTGTCGCTGCAGGGCAAGCTGGGACTGCGCCGCGAGGACGTTCTCGCCGTGATCGAGCAGGCGGCCGGAGCGCCACTCGTCGAGGGGCGTTTGGTGCGCAGCGTCTTCGCCGTGCGCGAGCTCCTCGAGCGCAACGGCTATCTCGAAGCGACGGTCCTGCTCGACGTCGACGTCGTCGACGCCTCGCGCGCCGACGTGGTCTTCCGCGTCGACGCCGGTCCGAGAGCGGAGATCGTCGGAGCGAGCTTTGTCGGTGATCTTCAGGACATCGATGCGGAGGAGCTCGAAGCCAGCATGAAGCTCGACGACGGTCAGCGCTACAGTCCGCGCACCGAGCGCGTCGCCCGCCGTCGGGCGCAGCGATGGCTTCACCAGCAGGGTCTGCTCGAGGCGCGCCTCGGAGAGCCGCGCTTCGACTACTCGCCCGAACAAGGTGCCCTGGTACTCACCTACGAGCCGGCTCTCGGAGAACGGCTGATCTTCGAGGTGATCGGTCTCGAGCGCGAGGTTCTCGAGCGAGAGGGACTGCTGCCCCTCGACTCGGAAGAGGCCTTCGATCGTTCGTTGCTGCCTCGAACGGAGCGGCGAGTCCTCGATTTCCTTCAGGGCCAGGGCTATTTCGACGCGCGGGTCGAGCTGACGACCTCGAAGTCGGAGTCGGGTCTCTTCGAGTCGCGCCTGAGTGCCGAGCGCGGCGAGCGCTGGGTGCTGCGGGACGTGTCGATCGAGACCGAGGGGGCGATCGGTTCCGAACGCCTGATGCCTCTCGTCGAGTCCTCGAAGCGTCGCCGCCTGGCCCCGTCGACGGGATCGCTGGTCACCCGCCGAGTCGAGACCGATCGATCGAATCTGCGCTCGTTCCTGATCCGTCAGGGCTTCCTCGAGGCGACGGTGGAGCCGCGCATCGAACGCCTCGAGAACAACGGCCTGGCCCTGTTCTTCGATGTCGCGGAAGGGCCGAGATCGACGGTGGAGCGCGTCGATTTCGACGGCAGTGGCGTGGTCGGCAGAGAGGCGATCGAGCCGCGCGACGGCAGAATCCTGGACGGTCCCTACCACCCGGCCCTTCGAGCGGAGATCACCGGCAGACTGCTCGAGCGCTACGAATTGCTCGGTTATCGGCGCCCCCGCATCGAGGTGACGATGGTCGAGGGCGAGGAGCGTCGGTGGACGCTTGACGTGCAGGTCGATCCGGGGCCGCAAACCGTCGTTGATCGCATTGTCATCCAGGGTGCCGGACGCACCGAGCGTGACGTCATCCTCGAGGCGATCGGACTCGGCTCCGAGGAGCCTGTGTCGCGTGCAGATCTACTCGAGGCACAGCGCCGGCTCTATCGGCTCGGCATCTTCAAGAGCGCTGAAGTTCGCTTGGGGACGCGCTCGGCGACGACGGCAGTCGACCCGGTCGATCGGCGCGACGTCCTGGTCGAGCTCGAGGAAGCGAGGAGGTGGCGTCTCGGCTACGGCCTCGGCTACGACTCCGACAACGGCGTGCGTGGGCTCTTCAGCTTGACGCGGACGAACCTCCTGCAGCGTGGCTCGACGCTGCGTCTCGACCTCAACATCAGCGAGCGTGAGGAGCGCGCGCGCCTTCTGTTTTCCGACCGACCGACCCGCTTTCTCGATCTGCCGGTTCGCTACGCCGTCTACCGACTCGAAGAGTCGTTTTCCTCGTTCGACTCCGAGCGCTTCGGTGCCCAGATCGAATCGACGCTGCCGCTGAGTCGGCGGCTCAGCCTCGGTCTCTTCTACGACTACCGCATCGTCAACCTTCAGAACGACGAGCTGCTCGGAGAATCGGAGCTGACCCGAGTGCTCGATCGCGAGCTCGTCGATACCGAGGTCTCGAGTCTCACGACGACCCTGCTGTACGACCGGCGCGACGATCCCCTCGACCCGTCGAGTGGCTGGAGTAGCGCGCTGCAGGTCGAGGGTGCCTTCCCTCTGCTCGAAGCTGAAGAGCGATTCGTCAAAGCCTTTGGTCAGCTCACCGGGTATCTGCCGCTGGGGCGTCTGGGTGTACTGGCGGGCAGCCTGCGCCTGGGGGCGATCGAGCCGCTGGGAGACGACGCGACTTCGAGCTCGCCGCTGCGCCAGACCGTGCCGATCAGCGAGCGCTTCTTCGCCGGCGGCCGCACGAGTCACCGGGCCTTTCGTCGAGATCGGCTCGGAATCCCTGGCGACACGGTGATCGAGGGTTTCGAGATCGGCGGCGAGGGCCTGGTCCTCGTCAACCTCGACTACCGTTTTCCGCTGGCGGGGCCGCTCGGCGGAACCGTCTTTGTCGATAGCGGCAACGTCTGGGCGACGCGGGGCGACGTCTCGACAGAGGACTTTCGCACCGGCGCGGGTCTCGGGGTTCGCTATCGCTCCCCGGTCGGGCCGCTTCGTCTCGAGGTGGCGTGGAAGCTCGACCCGCTTCCCGAGGAGTCTTCGCCCCTCTTTCTGGTCAGCTTCGGCCACGCTTTCTGACCCCTGAGCCAGCAAGGGGCCGCTATACTGAAGGCCTTCCGCGGCGTCTGACGGACCTCTGCGACGCTGCTTTACTCCCCCCTCCAGGACCGTTCCATGTCAAGAGATTCAGAAGATCCGACGAGCCCGTTTTGCACGATCGAAGAGGCGATTGCCGACTTCCAGCAAGGACGTCAGGTCATCATCGTCGACGACGAAGACCGTGAGAACGAAGGTGATCTCGTCATCGCCGCCGAGAAGGTCGACGCCGCTGCCATCAACTTCATGGCGACCCACGGGCGCGGCCTCATCTGCCTCGCAATGACCGAAGACCGCTGCGACGAGCTCGATCTGCCGCTGATGGTCTCCAAGAACACGTCGACGTTCGAGACCGCTTTCACCGTATCGATCGAGGCGCGCGACAAGGTTTCGACCGGCATTTCGGCCGCGGATCGCGCCGCGACGGTGCTCACCGCGATCGATCCGAGCACCACACCGGACGATCTGTCGCGGCCCGGCCACGTCTTCCCTCTGAGGGCGAAGCGGGGTGGCGTGCTCAAGCGCGCGGGTCAGACCGAAGCGTCCGTGGATCTGGCCATCCTCTCGGGCCTCTACCCGGCTGCGGTCATCTGCGAGGTGATGAACGAAGACGGCACGATGGCACGTGTTCCGGACCTCACCACTTATGCCGAGCACCACGGCCTCAAGATGATCACCACGCGCGATCTCATCCGCTACCGTATGCGGCACGAGACCCTCGTCGAGAAGGTGGCCGCGCCCGCGATGCCGACCGCCTACGGCGACTTCGTCATGCACGGCTACCGTTCCGACATCACCGGCGAAGAGCACATTGCGATGGTCCTCGGCGAGGTCCAGGGCGACGATCCCGTGCTCGTCCGAGTGCACAGCCAGTGCCTGACCGGCGACATCTTCGGCTCCGCGCGCTGCGATTGCGGAATCCAGCTGCACCAGGCTCTCCAGATGATCGCGGAGGAAGGCGCCGGCGTCGTTCTCTACCTTCTGCAGGAGGGACGAGGGATCGGGCTCTTCAACAAGCTGCGCGCCTACGAGCTGCAGGAACAGGGTGCCGACACGGTCGAGGCGAATCACAAGCTCGGCTTTGCCGCAGACCTTCGCGACTACGGCGTCGGCGCTCAGATTCTGCGTGACCTCGGCGTGCGCTCGATGCGTCTGATGACGAACAACCCGGCCAAGTACGTAGCGCTCTCGGGCTACGGCCTGGAAATCGCCGAGCGAGTGCCGATCGAGGCGCCTCCGACCGAGTCGAGCCGCGACTATCTGCGCGTCAAGCGCGAGAAGATGGGTCACCTGCTCAAGCTGGTCTGAGTCGGGCCGTCTGAATCTGCCGGGAGTCCAGCGCGCCGACGCGTGCGTCGCTGTGTCCCGCAAGAAGCCTGGGAAGGGCATATGACTTCGCGAAAAGCTCTCATCACCGGTGTCACGGGCCAGGACGGCTCCTATCTCGCCGAGCTGCTCCTCGAGAAGGGCTACTCCGTGTGGGGGATGTTCCGCCGCGCCTCGAGCTCCAATACGTCGCGCATCGATCATCTCCTCGGAGGCGATCGCTTCGAGCTCGTCAACGGCGATCTCAACGATGCGTCATCGATCGGCCGCATCCTCAAGAACGTCCGACCCGACGAGATCTACAATCTCGGCGCGCAGTCGCACGTGCAGGTCTCCTTCGAGATTCCTGAGTACACCGGAGAGGTCACCGGCGTCGGCACCGTGCGCCTGCTCGAAGCGATCCTCGAGCTGGATCTCGACGCACGCTTCTACCAGGCCTCCTCCTCCGAGATGTTCGGCAAGGTCGTCGAGACGCCGCAGACCGAGAAGACCCCGTTCTACCCGCGCAGCCCCTATGCGGTGGCCAAGGTTTATGCTCACCACATCACGCGAAACTACCGTGAGGCCTACGGCCTGTTCGGCGTCAACGGGATTCTCTTCAACCACGAATCGCCGCGCCGCGGTGAGACCTTCGTCACTCGCAAGATCTCGATGGCGGCTGCGGCGATTTCCAAGGGTCGGCAGGACGTTCTGTCTCTCGGCAACCTCGACGCCAGTCGCGACTGGGGCCACGCCGCGGACTACGTTCGCGCCATGTGGATGATGCTGCAGGCCGACGAGCCTCGCGATTACGTCATCGCCTCAGGCGAGACTCACACCGTGCGCGAGTTCTGCGAGCTGGCCTTTGCTCGCGTCGGCCTGCCGATCACCTGGCAGGGTGGGGATCTCGAAGAGGTCGGTGTCGACGCCAACGGCAAGATCCGCGTGCAGATCGACGAGCGCTTCTTTCGACCCGCTGAGGTCGACTATCTCCTCGGAGACGCCAGCCTGGCCAAAGCCGAGCTCGGTTGGGAACCGGAAGTCAGCTTCCGTCAGCTCGTCGAGATGATGGTCGACGCAGACCTCGCGGCCGCATAGCGCTCCTCGGCCTGTTCAGCGAGATTCCGCGCGCGAAGGTTGGCTCTCCGGCTCGCGCACGGCGTGCGGACGCCTTCCGAGCACGTGAGATTCGGGCAGGCAGCGCCCGATCGTCTCGCGGATCTCGGCCTCCATGCCCAGATCGGCGAGTTCGCCCAGATGCGCGAGTGAGCGCGCGAGCCCGTCGATTCCCGAGTCGTCGCGTGCGTGGGCGATGAGCACCTTCGGATGCGACGTGCCGGAGAGCTTCTCCTCGGGGTGCTCGAGCTCTTCGTAGAGCTTCTCCCCGGGGCGCGTGCCCACGAACTCGATCGGGATGTCGTGCTCGGGCTTGAGACCTGAGAGCGTGATCATGTCGCGCGCCAGGTCGAGGATGCGGATGGGCTCGCCCATGTCGAGGAAGAGAATGTCGCCTCCTTCGCCGATGGCGCTCGCCTGCAGGACGAGTCGAGAGGCCTCCGGGATGGTCATGAAGTAGCGCTCCATCTCGGGGTGCGTGACCGTGACCGGTCCGCCCGCCTTGATCTGCTCGCTGAAGATCGGGATCACCGAGCCCGCAGATCCCATGACGTTGCCGAAGCGGACGGCCATGAACTTGGTGCGCGACGTCTTGTCGAGATGCTGGATTGCGAGCTCGGCGAGGCGCTTGCTGGCACCCATCACGGAGGTCGGTCGGATCGCCTTGTCGGTCGAGATCAAAACGAAGGACTCGACGTCGTACTCCGAGGCGAGCTGGCCGAGGGTCTGCGTGCCGAGAGTGTTGTTGCGGATCGCCTCGGCGCAGTTGAGCTCGACCATGGGCACGTGCTTGTGAGCCGCGGCGTGGTAGACCCGGCTCGGGCGGTGGTGCGAGAAGACCGCCCGCATTCTTGCCTCGTCGCCGATATCCGCGAGGATCGGCTCGAACTCGACGTTCGACTCGAGCGCACTCAGCTCGCGATGGATCTCGAAGAGTGCCGCTTCCGATCGCTCGACGAGGAGGAGGCGCTGGGGCGAGAGGCGCTCGATCTGGCGCGCGATCTCCGAGCCGATCGAGCCGCCCGCGCCGGTCACCATGACGCGCTGATCTTCGATCATGTCGAGCAGCCTCGATTCGTCGACTTCGATCGGCTCGCGACCGAGCAGGTCTTCGATGCGGACCTCACGCAGCCGATTCACCTCGACGGCGCCCCCGACGACCTCGTGGTAGCTCGGGATGATCCTCATCTCGACGCTGGCCTCTTCGCAGATCTCGACGACGCGGCGAATCTCGTGGCGAGAGGCCTGACTGAACGCGAGGATGACCTCGTCGATTCTGTGCTCGGCGCAGAGCTCCCCGATGGCGCCCGTCGTTCCGAGGACGCGCGCGCCGGAGACGGTGGCGCCGATCGATCCTGGGTTGTCGTCGACGAGCCCGACGAGCTCCAGGTCGGAGGCGCCTCCACGAATCTCCTTCGCAATGAGCACGCCGGCGTCTCCGGCTCCGACGACGAGAACTCGGCGGCGCTGCCCCTGCAGGTTCTTGCGAGCCTGCATCGCCTCGTACAGGACTCGGCGCAGCACCCTCAGCCCAAGCAGCCCGCCGAAGGCGAGGATGGCGTCCATGACGATGATCGACAGCGGCACCCGGAAGTCCTGGAAGCGCTCGGGCAGACCGAGTCGAAGGAGCAGGATCGGCGTGCTCGACAGCAGTGCGGCTCGGGCGAAGGTCTGAATTTCGGCGATCCCGACGTAGCGCCAGATGATCGTCGACATCCCGGTCAGGATGACCGTGAGCAGCTGGATCGAAATGACCACGGGGAGTTGAATCAATGCGCGGTCGAGCTGGTCTTGAGGCACCGCGAAGTCGAAGCGCAGCAGGTACGCGAAGGCAAAGGCGAAGACCAGCGTGATCAGGTCGAGCAGGATCTGCATCCTGCGCGTAGTCGAGACGCGAGGGCTGCTCACGGTCGGCCCTCCGTCCAGCGCAGCTGGCGTCGCAGCCGGCGGCGCCACCACGGTAGGGAGTCGGGAGTGTCCCGCTCGACGATGCCCGGGTGTGGCCAGAGCTGGCGCCAGAGGGAGCGCGTTCCGAGTCGCGTTCCGCGACCGCTCAAGAGTCGCAGCATCGTCATGTAGCGACTCGAAAAGTCGTCCGGTGTACGGGCGTCGAGGGAGCGCTCGAGCCCGCGACACTCGGAGCGTAGCGCTCGCTGGATCTCAGCGAAGGCGTCCTCTTCGAAGGCCAGGGCCGCAAGTCCGGTGGCGAGCGCTACCGGTAGCTGCAGACCCGTGGCGCGGCAGCAGGTGACGACGTCGGAGACGAGGCTCGAGGTGGCGGTGCGGCGAATCGCCTCGAGGTCGAGAAGGTCGAGGGTGCGACGAGGGCGCGCTTCGAGGACGCCGTGTACCGCGGCAACGACGAAGCGCACCGCCGGGTTGGGCCGCGGCAGAAGGCCGGCGGTCGTCTGGCAGTCTTGCAAAGCTGCGTCGGAGAGGCGCGGTGAGACCGAGTTCCAGAGATCGTGATGAAGCTCTAGCAGGGCGCCGCTGGGGCTTGCGGCCTGCCAGGCGTAACCCTCTTCGTCGAGGTACTTCTCCGCGTGAGGACCGCCGTAGAGCGACCGCCAACCGCTCTGCTCGAGAGCGGTGCGTGCGGATTGCCGCTGGCCCCGAGGAACGAGGAGGTCGATGTCCGACGTCGGTCGGGCGAGCGCCGCGTCGGGGCTGTGCGGGAGGAGCGCAGCGTAGTCGGGCGCGACCGCGAGGCCTTTGAGGACGACGGCTTGGACGGCGGCCTGCTTCAGGGTGCTCGTTGCGTCGTCGGCTTCCGCGTCGAGCAGTAGCCGATTGGTGACGCTCGACCGCAGCTCTCGCCGCCAGGATCGCCGCGGCTCGATTCCGTAGCGCTGCGCCTGCAGGGCGAGTGCCGGCCCGAGTCCGCGCGTCGGCTCCTCGCGCAGGAGACTCCTGCCTAGAGAGTCCTCGTCACCGGCGGCGGCCCGGAGATGCTCGATCCAGAGGGGCACGGCGGAGCTCACGCTGCACTCCTCGAGCCGAGCGCTTCGAGGAAGAGCTCTTCCCAGCGCACGATGACGTGTCGCCAGTCCCATCGCTCTACCTTCGCTCGGGCGGTGCGTGTGAGGGCTAGGCCGAGACCCGGCTCGTCGAGGAGCCGCTCGACCGCATCGGCCATCGCGTGCGGATCGCCCACCGGGACGAGCAGACCGTCGCTGCCGGAGCGAATCAAGTACTTGAGTCCGCCGGCGTCCGTGCTGACCACGGGCAGTCCGCTGGCCATGGCCTCGATCACGGTCACGGGGGTGTTGTCGACCGAGGTGGTGTTGAGAAAGATGTCGGCGGTGTCGAACGTCGCCGCGACCTCTGGCTTGGCGATGCCGTCGGCCTCGAGATGGACCCAGCGTTCGAGGCCGCGCCGCTCCCGCTTCACCTCGTCCAGCGCCTGGCCGCCCTTGTCGGGACCGATGATGTGCACTTCGGCGTCGCGTCCTCGCTCGCGCAGAGTGCGCACGGTTCGCACCGCGTCGGCGGGTCGGTAGATGTCCGCGAAGGCACGGAGCCAGAGCAGCTTGGGGCGCAGAGAAGCTCGCTCCCGGTACGTGTAGTTTTCGAGAGGCACCGGGTTCGGGAGGACCTCGATGTCGGGGCGCAGCGGCGCCAGCGCTTCGCGCAAAAAGTCGCTGGGGCTCGTCACGGCCAGAGCCCCGGAGAGAAGCGCGCGTACCCGGTTCGGCTCGCTGCTTGCCATGTCGGCGAGCCCGCCGCCGTGCAGCGTAATCAGGTAGGGGCGGTCGAGTCGGCGGAGGAGTCCTGCACACGCTTCGGCGACCTGAAAGGCGCGACCGCTGTAGAGGTCAATGTGTGCGACATCGTAATCTGAACGGCGCCGCAGGATGACTGCGAGGCTGTCGAGGAGCCGCGGCAACGGGTGCACGAAAGAAGAAGCGGTGGCAACCCGCCAACCGCGCTGCTGCAAGCGGTCGGCGAGATCCTCGCCGACGGCTCGGGTCGAGCGCCTTCTCGAGAGGAAGGTGCCGAGCAGAAGGATCCTGCCGCGCTCTGCGCTCAAGACCGGGCCTCCTTGGACGGAGCGAGCTGCTGCCAAGGCAGGTAGGCGATGCCGAAGAGCACGCCCAGGATCGATAGGCGCATGGCGGAGACCGACATCGTGGCCAGGCACCAGACGGTGAGTGAGCAGACCCAACCCTTGGTCAAGAAGCTCGGCGCCGTGACGTAACGGGCAGCGGTCATCGCCGCGAGCGCCAGGAGAGCGAGAACTCCGAAAGAGCCGTGCTCGGCCAGAACCCGAGAGAACTCGGTGTGAGGTGCGATGCCGAGGTAGCGGGCGCTCTTGCGCTTCGACTTGGCCAAGCCGACGCCGACGCCAGCCACCGGATGATCGAAGAAGAGCTCGACGTCTTCGGAGGCGATCTCGGACCGATGCGTGGTGTCCAGAGAGGCGTAGCGCTCAGCGAGCGCGCCGCCGGTCCAGCTGTTGAGCCGCGGCATCAGCCAGCCGCCGGCGATCACCGTGATGAGAACGACGGCGATCAGGTAGCTGAGGCCGATATCGGGACGCCAGAAGTAGTGCGCCATCAGCACGGCGAGGCAGACGAGCACAGCGAAGACGCCGCCGCGCGAAAAGGTCAGCACCGCCTGGAAGAGGAGGCCGGCCGCCAAGCCGTAGCAGAGCAGCGCGGTCCGGCGTCGCGTGTCGAGCAGCGCCAGCAGAACTCCGGCAAGGGCGCCGATACTGAGGATCGCAGAGACCTGGTTCGGTCCGTAGCCGCCGCTCGTCGTGAAGTTGGATTCGGTCGAGAACTCGATGGCCGACGCGGTCAGCGTGCTGTAGGCGGCGAGCGTCGCGATGCCGCCGATCGGCCAGAGCAGGTTCATCATCAGGCGGGAGAGGCGAATCTTCCGCAGGTCGGCCGATGCGAAGGCGGTCAGACAGACGCCGAGCGAGATCGGCCCCGAGAGGTTGAAGCTGAGAGCGTCACGACTCGCTCCCGAGAAGCCGAGCTCCTGCAGGGTGACGAGGGCTCCCGGCACCAGGAAGCCCAGGTAAGCGAGTGGCCAGAGGCTGAAGCGCGTGCGCAGACCGACGCGTGCGATGTAGACCCCGAGGATCAGCGTGACGGCGTACTTGCCCGTCTCCCAGAAGATCGGGGCCTGGGTCATGCGCCAGAGGACTTCCGAGCCCGCGATGTAGCAAGCGGCGTAAAAGACCCGGTCCGGCTGCCGGCTGCAGGCCAGCCAGAGGCCGGCTCCGATCGCTGCGAGAGCGTGCAGCGCCGCCAGTTGCGGAACGGATCGGAAGACGAGGGCGAGCGCGCCGTGAAGGGCCAGCAGTGCCAGGAAACGATGGAGGGTCAGCGCGCGCGCCGGCCGGCGAGCGCGCACCGCCGGTGCTCGGGGCAGAGCGGTGCTGGTCAGCACCCCATCGACCGTGCTCATGCGGCCACCCGCGTGGGAGCCTCAGTGAGGGTTCCGTAGATCCCCTCGAGGCGGTCGAAGCCGGCCTCCGCAGAGTGAGCCTCCTCGACCTTGCGGCGCAGCTTCCGACCGAACGCGCTCGCGGTCTCCGGCTCTTTCAGAAGCCGGACCAGAGCCTCGGCGAGGGCCGTTTCGTTCCCTGGCTCGACGAGCAGGCCGGAGACCTCGTGCTCGACGACCTGATCGCAGTCGCCGACCGCGGTGACCACCGTGGGCAGCGCTGCCTGGCCGTATTCGAGGAGCGCGAGAGGAAGCCCCTCGGACAGCGAGGACAACACGCCGACGTCGGCTTGATCGAGAAGGCTCGGCACGTCG
>JBCCLJ010000155.1:0-17215 GCA_039026915.1 Acidobacteriota bacterium | reverse complement strand
GCCTTCATGGACCCGCTCGACAACGGAACGCGCACCATGTACCGCGTGCGCGTCGGACCTTACGGCTCGGAAGATGCGGCCAAGAGCGCGGCGTCCGAGCTGCGCCGCGAGTTCCGCCTCGAGACGTGGATTACCTCGCGCTGACGTTCTCGCGCTCGCTCGATTGCTGCGGGTCCTCCGCATCTTTCAGCGAGAGGAAGAGCGCGAGGTGCAGCGGTAGCGCCATCGCGATGATCGATCCGTTCGTCTGATCGAGCCAGGGGAGGATCTGCAGCAGGGTGCCCGCGGCACTCAGGCAGAGAAGCACGGTCGCGAGTCGCTGCGTCCACCGGTGCGTGCGTCCCCGCAGCAGCGCCCAGCCGGCGAGCGGAGCAAGGAGCAGAGAGAGCGGCGAGAGCTGAGCGAGGTTCTCGTTCCAGTGCCCGAAGACGTGGTCGGTCAGCATCAGGAGGCTCTGCACGAGACCCAGGATTCCGGCAAGCGCGCTCCAGCCGACGGCGAGCATCGCGGCGAGCAACCGCCGGGGAAGCGCGTTCCCGCGCCCTGCCCAGAAGAGAAGGGCGGCGGCCAGCCAGGCCGCTATGGCGTGCTTCCAGACGAGAAAACGCGGTCGCTGTCCGGGCGGCGCCCGCTCCGCTTCGAAGAGGCGCATGCGCTCGCTGACCAGCGGCGTTGTCAGCCCGTTGCGTTCGATTTGCACGACGTCGAGATCGTCGCGTAGCTCGAGCGGCACCCAGGCATCCTCCCAGGCGTTGCGGGGATCGTCCGTTCTTCCCGCCATGAGCACGTCGAGCCCCTCGAAGATCGGCGACACGGGCTGGGTCAAACGGCGCGAGTGAAAGCGAAAGCTGTGCCCCGGTCGGCCGCCGAGCGTTTCTTCGATCTGACCGCCCGTGACTGCGTCGAGAAGATCGCGAACCCGCGTCGAGCAGTTGTCCAGGTAGTAGTCGTAGCGGTACTCCGGCGACCGCACGTTGTCGCTGAGCAGCTGCCAGAGCATCGCCTTCTCCGCAGGCTCGAGAGCGAGTTGCTGCTCGTCGATCGTACGGTCCAGACTGCGGTAGAGGCGCAGCGTCGACCCCGTCGTGTTGAGCCCCAGCGAGTACTGCATCTGACCGCGGAGGAACCGTCCGAGGAATCCCGGCTGGTCGAACGAAAAGACGCCCCAGTTGAAGACCACGTCGAGTCCGCTGCGCCGGTCGCGGGCGCGCAGGCCGATGTGCCCGAACGGCTCCCAGATCTCGTCTCCCGGCCCGAAGGTCAGCACGCTGAACTCGAGGTCCTCGCCGGCCGCGGCCGGCAGGCCCTGCGCAACCGCTCTCGTCGCGCACAGCAGCGGGGCGGCGATTGCGAGCAGGATCACGGGCAGATGAGGCGGGAGTCTGGGCATCGTTTCTGGAGTCCGTGCGGATGCTATCCGGGGCCGTTGTCGCTGGGAGGATGCTTTGCCATACTGACCGCTGACCCGGGCGAAGCAGCGCTTCGCGCGAGAGGAAGACAGCGCATGAGTCAGGAATCCCAGCAGAGTCTCGATCGCCTCAACGAGCGCCTCTCGGCGCTTCGGGGGTATCTTTGACGACGCTCAGCTGAAGGACGACCTCGCGGCGATCGACCACGACATGCAGGCGCCGGGCTTCTGGGACAACCCCAAGGTCAGTGCACCGCTGCTGCAGAAGCGTCGGGTTCTCGAGCGCCGTCTCAAAACGGCCGAGCGGCTCGACTCCGATGCCGAGGAGATCGAGGTCTGGAAAGAGCTCCTCTCGGAAGGCGAGAGCGACGATGAGCTGAGTACGTTCGTGCAGCGCGTGGAGACGCAGCTCGAAGAGTTGGATCTCGAGCTCAAGCTCTCGGGTCCGGACGACGGGCGCAACGCGCTCTTCGCGGTGAACCCCGGCGCCGGCGGCACCGAGTCGCAGGACTGGGCCGAGATCCTGCTGCGCATGTACATCCGCTGGGGCGAGCAGAACGGCTACGAAGTCGAGCTCCTCGATCGTCAGGACGGGGAAGAGGCCGGCATCAAAGGTGCCACGGGCATCATCCGCGGTGAGTACGCCTACGGCTACCTGCAAGGCGAAAGCGGCGTGCATCGCCTCGTGCGCATCAGCCCCTACGACGCGGCGAGCCGCCGTCATACCTCTTTCGCGTCGGTCTACATCTACCCGGAGATCGACGACGACATCGAGATCGAGATTCTCGACAAGGACCTGCGTATCGACACCTACCGCTCTTCGGGCGCCGGCGGTCAGCACGTCAACGTCACCGACTCGGCGGTGCGCATCACCCACGAACCGACCGGCATCGTCGTCACCTGTCAGAACGAGCGCAGTCAGCTCAAGAACCGCGCCACGGCGATGAAGATTCTGCGCGCTCGCCTCTACGACCGCGAGATGCAGAAGCGACGCGAGGAGCAGGCGATCAAGGAGGGCGAGAAGAAGGAGATCGGCTTCGGCAGCCAGATTCGCAGCTACGTCCTGCACCCGTATCGCATGGTCAAGGACCATCGCACCGAGGTCGAGGTGGGCGATGCGGAGAAGGTGCTCGACGGCGAGCTCAAGCCTTTCATCGAGGCCTACCTGAAGGATCAGATCGGAGAGTCGGAACCGACCAAGCTCTGAGCGGCTCAGCGCTCGCCGAGAGTCAACACCGATGCTGTCGCTCGCCTACGTCTCGCCGCTCCCTCCGGTGCGTTCGGGCATTTCGGACTACTCGGTCGACCTGCTCGACGGCCTGACGGAAACCCAGCCCGAGCTCGACCTGGTCGTCGTGCGCGTGCCGGGACAGGAGGTGAGTGAACCGTTGCGAGAGCGTCTGCGCCCGATCGACGTCGAGGCGCTCTCGGACTCCGAGCACGAGCGGCGCTGCCCGTGGTACCAGATGGGGAACAACCCGTACCACGCGGAGATCGGAGCCATGGCGCACGAGCGCCCCGGCGTGCTGACGCTCCACGACGTCTGGCTCCATCACCTGCTGGTCGAGCAGACCCTCGCGCGCGGCGATACGGCGACCTACGTCGACCGTCTGACGCAGGAGCACGGCTGGGTCGGCGGAGCCGTGGCGCTGCCGCCGCGCTGGAGCGGCTACTCGCAGTCGTCTCTCTTCGCCCTGCCGGCGCATCGCACCCTCCTCGACGCTCAGCGTGGCGTTCTCGTTCACAGCCGTTGGGCGGCACGCGTTCTGGGGGAGGAGGGCATTCGCACCCCCGTCACCGTCGTGCCGATGCCGATGCCCGCACCTCCGATCGACGAGGCGGCCCGCCGTGCAGGCGCAGCCGTCCGTGAGCAACTCGGCGTTGGAACCGATGCGCTGCTGCTCGGCTCCTTCGGCTTCCAGACGCCAATCAAGCGGACGTCGTCCGTGGTGCGGTGCCTGGCGGAGGAAGGTATGGAGGACGTGCACCTGCTGGTTGCGGGCGAGGCGTCGCCTGCGGTCGACCTGGCGGGACTGGCGCGAGATCTGGGTGTGACGGAGAGAGTGCATGAAGTCGGGTTCCTTTCGGAAGACGAGTTCCAGGCTTCCATCGAGGCCTGTGATCTGAGCGTCAACCTGCGCTATCCGACCGCGGGCGAGACCTCGGCCTCACTGCTGCGGACTTTCGCTCGGGGGCGGGCGGCCGTCGTCTCCGACTACGCTCAGTTCGCGGACTTCGACCGCGCGGTCGCGGTGCGCATCCCCGTCGCCTCGCCCGAGGAGGAGGGGGCCTCTCTGGCAGCGCTGCTGCGGCCCCTGCGCAGCGACCGATCGAAGGTGATCGAGATGGGCGCCGCCGCGCGTCGTCTGATCCTAGAGCAGCACGACCCGCAGCGCGCCGTCGCGCTCATGCTCGAGGCGATCGCTGGCTTTGCCGACGCTCCACGCGGTCCCGGACCGGAGCGCTGCCGGCCCACCACTCTGACCTATGCCAGCGTTCCGAGTGCCCTCGAGGTGACCGGTCTCGAGGGGTGGCGGGCCGGAGAGCGCCGTGAGATCGAGATCGTCTTGCACAACCGGGGCTTCGCGACATGGCTTCCCGCTTCAGCCGGTCCGGGTGGCGTCGCGGTAGAGGTGCAGCTGCTTGGCGACGACGGTCGCGACCTGCGAGCGGGTGAGTCCTGGCTGCCGTTGCCCCGCGCGGTCGCCCCAGGCGAGCGCTGCTCGCTGCGCCTGCGCCTGCGTAAGCCAACGCAGCCCTCGCGGCTGAGGATCGAGCCGCAGATCTCTGAAGGTGCGAGCTTCTCGGCGCTCGACGGCGACTCTTGGGAGAGCGCGATTTGAACACGGCTGCCCGAGTCCTCGCTGCGCTCCTCGTGGTCTGGTTCGTCGCGTCGCTGCTGCAGAAGGACGCACCGAGCGCCCGAGCTCGGGCCGCGGCGCTCGGCGCCGAGAGTCTGGCCCGAGACTTCGACCTGCTGCTGACCGACGAAGACTCGTCGCGGGCGGAGGTCACAGGACCGCTTTGGGTTCGTCGCAGCGAGGATCGCGTCGTTCCGATGGGCGCTTCCTTCGCGCTGTCGGTGATCGGAGCGCCGCTCGCCCTGCTTCTCGATCGGCAGCTGCTCGAAGCGGCTCTTTGCGTTCTGGAGATGGCCCTCCTGGTGCTCGCCTTGCTCTGGGTCGAGCGCCGTCTCTCCGACGCATCGCGGCCGACCGCCCACTGGCTTGCGGCTCTTCTCTTCGGATCGAGTGCCTGGCTGTTTGCCGGAGCCGGGGGCGACCTTCTTCTCTTTGCTGCGGCTCTCGTGGCGGGAGCGCATTGCCTGCCGAAGCATGAGGATACGGCGGAAGACGTCTACGACGATGCCGAAGAAGTGAGCTGGGCCGAGGCGCTGCCGATCGGCCTTCCCCTCGGCGTCGTCCTCTTCGAACAGTCGGTGCATGCGGCGCTCCTCGTGCCCCTCGCCTTCGCCGTTCCGGTCCTCTGGCGCGCGCGCGTCGCGGGCGTCTTGGCAGGGACACTCCTCGCTTTGACGGGACTCTGGTTTGCAGCGTCGGGGGCGCCTCCCTGGTCGGGTGAGGTGGCCTGGCTCGGAGAGCTCGAGCAGGTGGCCGGCTCGGAGCCTGCGGAGCTCGGGCGAGATGTGACGGCACGGTGGCAGGGCGCGAGTGGCTTCGGTACCTGGCTGCAGGTGCTGTTGCACTTCGTCGCGGGTGCTCACGTCGGACTCCTCGTCGGCGCCCTGCCGCTCTTTTGCCTCCTGATGTGGAGCTGGGGCCGAGACCGGGCAGTACGTGGGATCGGCCTCTGGTTTGCCCTCGCCGTCTCGATTCTGCTCGCCACCCGGCCCTTCGACGTGGCCGGCGGACCCGACAGTGTAGGGAACCGGCTGCTGCTGCCCGCGATCGCCTTTCTGGGCGTACTGGCCGCGCACAGAGCAAGCCTCAGAGCAAGCCTCCTCGTCGTCGTCGTGGCTCAGTTGCTGCAGTGGCCGGTCTCTGTCGAGCGGTGGACGAGTGTCTCGGCTTCCCTGTCCGCGCGCCAGGTTCTGCCGCTCGAGACGACGCAGAGCCTCGTCGGTGCCGGAGAAGGTGTGCTGCTGCCGGGTGGACTCTGGGTCCGGCCCTGGCAGGAGGGAGCGCTGCGGCTGCGCGGCGGCGTCTGGAACGAGGTCTCGATCGCGCGGCTGGCGCCGCTGCAGGACGTCGTGCTCGAGCTCGGCCGCGGCGCTCCGAGTCAGGTCTCGGTGCGCGGCGCCGCCACGGAAGAGCTCATGTTTCGGCCCGACGACAGCATCGAGATTCAACTCGTCTTCGATGCTCGGAACCGCCGTCATTCCACCTGGTGGAGCGACGACCCAGTGACCTGGTACCGGCTACGGATTCGACCTGAGGCCGACGGAACTTGGGGATTCTCCATGCGGCCAGGACGCCTCCGCTGACGACGCGCTGGCGCGATAGACTGCGCGCGGCCTCGCGGCGACGCTGTCGGCACTCCACCGATGCCGGCCTGACGAAGCCGACCCGGTCCCAACGCCTCCTATTCAACTCATGCGGCCGTGGCCGCATCGGAGCTTTCTCATGACCAGCCTCGCCGCCATCGAATCTCATCTCGGAGACGACGCTCAGAGCCTTCTCGAGCATCAGTGCACGGGCATTACGAAGGACCATCTCGAGCTGCCGGGACCGGATCACCTGGACCGCGTCTTCGGCATCTCGGATCGCAACGTGCCGACGCTCTGCAACCTTCAGCGCCTTTACGGCTCCGGGCGCCTCGCGAACACCGGCTACCTGTCGATTCTCCCGGTCGATCAGGGCATCGAGCACTCGGGCGCCGCCTCGTTTGCGCCGAACCCGATCTACTTCGATCCGGCGAAGATCGTCGAGTTGGCGATCGAAGGGGGCTGCAACGGCGTCGCCTCGACCCTCGGCGTGCTCGGCATCGTGTCGCGCCGCTACGCGCACAAGATCCCGTTCATCGTGAAGATCAATCACAACGAGATCCTCACGTATCCCAACCGCTACAAGCAGGTGCTCTTCGCGCAGGTCGAGCAGGCCTGGGACCTCGGTGCGGCCGCCGTCGGCGCGACGATCTACTTCGGCGCCGAGAACTGCGACGAGATGCTCGTCGAGATCGCCGAGTGCTTCGCCAAGGCCCACGAGCTCGGACTCGGCACGATTCTGTGGTGCTACCTGCGCAACTCGGCCTTCAAGAAGGACGGCACCGACTACCACGCGGCCGCTGACCTCACCGGCCAGGCGAACCACTTGGGCGTGACCATCGAGGCCGACATCATCAAGCAGAAGATGGCGACCAACAACGGCGGCTACCCGGCGATCGACTTCGGCAAGACCCACGATCTCGTCTACAGCGACCTGGTACCGGATCATCCGGTCGATCTGGTGCGCTGGCAGGTCGCCAACTGCTACATGGGTCGCGTCGGCCTCATCAACTCGGGCGGTGCGTCAGGCGGCAGCAGCGACCTCGCTCAGGCGGTGCGCACCGCGGTGATCAACAAGCGCGCCGGCGGCGCCGGCCTCATCTCCGGTCGGAAAGCCTTCCAGAGGCCGATGACCGAAGGCGTCGAGCTGCTGAACGCGATTCAGGACGTCTACCTCTCCGACGAGGTCAGCATCGCCTAGCCCCTGACAGTCGCCTGGGAAGGCTCGGTTCGGCTGCACCTGCGCCGTCGCGAGGAGAGCCGGCGCACGGCTCTGCGCAGACGAGGCGGCGCGGGTCGCCGTGGCGATCTTCCGAAAAGTCCGTCTCGCGGATCGCGGGGTGGCCTACGACGAAGCGCTTTCGCGACGTTCCGGCGAGCCCTCCAACAGTCTCTCCACTCTCGGCGCCGCCTCGCGCCCGTCGCGGCGTCCGATCTCGACGACGGCTTCCATGTAGTCCTCTTGGAACATCAGCATGGAGAGGATGTCGGGGCTGGCGGTGCGGCGCGTTCCAAGGCCCCTCGTGAAGAAGCGGAAGGTGCGGGGCAGCTTCGCTTCGAACTGGGCTGCGAGTCGGCCGAGGTCCTCCGACGGCCGCAGGATCTCGAGGCTGATTCTGCGCAGTCCGTGCCACTTGCCTTCGGGAATCTGGTCGATCCAGTCGTTGAAGCGCTCGAGGCGCCGGGCGTCCTGGTCGAGCTGGTCGAGGAAGATGGCGTTCATCAACACGCCGGCGACCTGTGCGGGCGGCGGGTACTCGTGATCCGTGGCGTCGGTCAGCGGTTGACCGGGCGCCCGGTGCCGCGTCGATAGTGCCAGGATGCCGTCGACGTCGAGATGCAGAGCGGGCGACAGCGGCACCGTCATGCGGATCCCGCCGTCTCCGTACCAGCGTCCGTCGACTTCGATCGCGGGAAAGAGCAGGGGCAGCGCCGCCGACGCCATGACGTGCTGCACCGTGAGGTCGGTCTCGACGCTGCGCCGGCTGGGGCGCTGCCAGGGCTCGAAGTCGAGGCTCTGCACCCAGGTGACCGTCGCGCCGGTGCCGTAGTCGACGGTGCTCAGGGCGACCGCATCGAGCAGCCCCCTCTTGAGATTCTCGTCGATGCCTGGAATCTGGCGTCGGGCGTCGACCGCCAGCTCGCGGCGGAGGAGTTCGGCCAGCGGTGACGTGTCGACCAAGCCGCGCGTGCGCGGTGCCAGAGGGCTGCCGCCAGAGAAGAGGCTGAGGAACCAGCGGGCGGACCCTCCGAAGAGGGCTGCCGGAGAGACCCGAAACACCTTCTCCGGACTCAGCCCGGTCCAGAGTCGGGCGAGGGCCGGAGCCGAGGCCTGCAGCGTTTCGTTGCGGCTCGCCAGAAAGGCCGCGTTGATGGCGCCCGCCGAGACTCCGGTGAGCACTCGAAAGGAGAGTTCGGGGAGCTCCTCGACCAGGCCGCAGAGCAGACCGGCTTGGTACGCGGCGCGCGCTCCACCACCGGTCAGGACGAGGCCGATGCGGCGGGGTCGCCGGCCCGGAGGGGCATCTTCCACCGCGCGATCTGCCATGTCCGACAGTCTACCGGGCGGGCGTCGGGCCGCGCTTCTCGCCTGTTCGGTTCGTTGCTGCCTCGGTCTCTTGTCCGACGCTCTGTGAGCGCTGCAGCGTCGACGAATCGGGGGTATGCTCGCCACGTCGGTTCGGCGCGCTCCCGAGGGCTCTGCGCTGCCGAGATGCGACCCGCGCCCGTTCGGCGGCGCGACCGGAAGGTTGCGGCTCCGCCGGGCTCTACGCCGGCAGGCGACACCCACGCTTGCGGCCATCCGGCTTCACTTTCGCCGCCTCGAGGATCCGAAACGTGTCCCAGACTCATCATCAGTTGATCGTCATCGGCAGCGGCCCCGGGGGCTACGTTGCCGCGATCCGCGCGCGACAGCTCGGGCTTTCGACGTTGCTCATCGAAAAGGACCCGCTCTTCGGCGGCACCTGCCTGCACCGCGGCTGCATCCCGACGAAGGCGCTTCTGCACTCGGCCGAGATGCTCGAGGAGATGCAGCACTCGGATCGCCTCGGGATCAAGCTCTCTGCTGCGCCGAGCCTCGAGCTCGAAGGGCTGCACGAGTACCGCGACTCGGTGGTCGGCAAGAACGCCCGCGGCGTCGATCATCTACTGCGCAAGAACGGCGTCGACACCGTGCACGGGCGCGGCCGCCTGCGCTCGGCCAGCGAAGTCGAGGTTCTGAATGACGAGGGCTCGACGGTTTACACCGCAGACCACGTCCTGCTCGCCACCGGCTCGGTCCCGGCCGAGATTCCCGTCGCCCCGTCCGACGGTCGGCTGATCCTCACCTCCGACGACGCGCTGCGCATGAACCGCATTCCCCGCAACGTCGCAGTGCTCGGCGGCGGCGCCGTCGGCGTGGAGTTCGCCTCGATCTACCGATCCTTCGGTGCCGAGGTCTCCCTGATCGAGCTCCTGCCGCATCTGCTGCCGAACGAAGACGTCGACGTGTCGGTTCAGCTCGAGCGCTCGCTACGCCGGCGCGGCATCCAGCTCTTTCTCGGCTCCCGACTCGACGGCGTCGAGAAGCGCGGCGACACCGTCGCTCTTCGTCTCGAAGGCGAGGAAGAGAGCAGCATTCTCGAAACGGAGTGCCTGCTGGTCGCCGTCGGGCGCAAGCCGGTCACCTCTGACCTCGGCCTCGAGGCGCTCGGCGTCGAGCTCGATCGCGGTCGTGTCGTCGTCGACTCGATGATGCGCACGAACGTCCCCGGCGTCTACGCCATCGGCGATCTGGTGCCGACACCCTGGCTCGCGCACGTCGCTTCGGCCGAAGGCATCGTCGTCGCCGAGCACATCGCCGCCAAGGAGTCCGGCGCCGAGGTCCACGGCGTCGACTACCGGCACATTCCCTCCTGCACCTACTGTCGTCCGGAGGTTGCCAGCGTCGGTATGACCGAGGCGGAAGCAAGAGAGCAGGGTTACGAGGTCTCCGTCGGCACCTTCCCTTTCCAGGCTTCAGGAAAGGCGGCCATCCTCGGCAGTACCGAGGGCTTCGTCAAGCTCGTTCGCGAGTCGCGCTACGACGAGGTTCTCGGTGTTCACATCATCGGGCCGCACGCGACCGATCTGATCGCCGAGGCCTGCGTCGCGCTGCGCCTCGAGTCGACGACCGAGGAGATCGTCCGTGCCGTACACGCGCACCCCACGCTTTCGGAGGCGGTCGCTGAAGCAGCCCACGCCGCTCTCGGAGCCGCCATCCACATTTGACCTCGAGGGCGTACCGCCGCTTCGAGCAGGAGTACTCAGACCATGGCCACCGACGTCATCATGCCGCAGATGGGCGAGTCGATCGCCGAAGGCACCATCACCCGCTGGCTGGTTGCTGTCGGCCAGGCGGTGAAGCGCGACGACCCGCTTCTCGAGATCTCGACCGACAAGGTCGACGCGGAGATTCCGTCGCCTGCTTCAGGAACGCTTCTCGAAGTGCTCTTTCAGGAGGGTCAGACCGTCGAGGTCGACACGATCATCGCGCGGATCGGCGAAGCCGGTGAGCAGCCGCAGGCCGGCGCCGCCGTTGTCGAGGTGGAAGCGCCGGTCGAAGTCACCGCTCCAGTGGCTGCAGAGCCGGCGCCAGAGACGGAGGGTGAGCGCCTGCGCAAGAAGTCGAGTCCGGTCGTTCGCAAGATCGCCGCGGCCGAGGGTGTCGACCTCGAAGCGGTCGATGGTACGGGTCTTGGCGGCCGCGTCACCAAGCGCGACATCGAGGCGCATCTCGAAGCGCGGGACAGCGCTCCCGCGGCGCCTCCGGCCGTCGCCGCTCCAGTGGTGCCGGCGCCCGCGCCGAGCGCGCCGCCGCCCGCGGCCGAACAGTCCCTGGCTCCGACGTCCGCGCCGCCACCGGCGAAGCGGGATTTCGCCGTCGCTGCGTACCAGTCCTCGGAGCGCGTGCGCATCGAGCCGATGAGCAAGATCCGCCAGATCACCTCGGCTCACATGCTCTACTCACAGCAGACGTCGGCCCACGTGACGACGGTCTTCGAGATGGACATGAGCTCCGTCGTCAGTGCGCGCCGTCGTGCCAAGGACGGCTTTCTGGCGCGTAACGGCACGAAGCTCACCTACATGCCGTTCTTCTTCCAGGCGGTGACCGGTGCTCTGCGCGAGTTCCCCAAGTTCAACGCGGCCCTCGACGGCAACGACATCATCTACAAGGAAGACATTCATCTCGGTATGGCGGTGGCGCTCGACTGGGGTCTGATCGTGCCGGTGATTCACAACGCCGACCATCTGAATTTGGCGGGGCTGGCCGCACGGGCCAACGATCTAGCCGACCGTGCACGCACCAAGCAGCTCAAACCGGAGGAGGTTCAGAGCGGCACGTTCACCGTGACCAATCCCGGCGTCTTCGGCAGCCTCTTCGGAACTCCGCTGATCAACCAGCCGCAGGTCGCGATTCTCTGCATCGGCACGATCGAGAAGCGTCCGGTCGTCGTCACCGACGCGGACGGCAACGACTCGCTGGCGATTCGCTCGATGGCGTATCTCGCCCTCAGCTACGACCACCGCCTGATCGACGGTGCCGACGCCGAGGTTTTCATGGCCCGGGTCAAAGAGACGCTCGAGACGTCCGCCTGGGAAGAGCTCGACGCCTACACCGCCAGCTGAGCCCTGTCGTGTCGGGCGTTAAAATCGCCGTATGAGCCATTCCTCGGAAGCTGTCAGCGCGCCGGAGGCTCCTTCCGCGCACCGCCCTCTGCACTGGTCCTTCCTCTCGCGGATGGACTACGAGCCGTGCAGCGAGCTGCAGTCTCGCGTGCGCGATCGCCTGCTGGCCGGCGAGGGCCCGGAGTCGCTGCTCTTCGTCGAGCACCCGCACACCTACACGCTGGGGCGCAACGCCGACGCCGACGATGTGATCGCCGGCGATGCGACGCTGTCCGCGCGGGGCGTCAGCGTGTCGCAAAGCACCCGGGGCGGCCAGGTCACGTACCACGGCCCGGGGCAGCTCGTCGGCTATCCGATCATCGATCTCAACCCCGATCGGCGAGACCTGAGACGCTACGTGGCGGATCTGGAGCAGGTGCTGATCGGCACTCTTGCTGAGCTCGGCGTCGAGGCTCAGGGCGCTCCCGATCGAGAGCGCATCGGCGTCTGGGTCGGCGATGCCAAGATTGCTTCCATCGGTGTGCACGTGAAGCGCTGGGTCACGATGCACGGCTTTGCTCTGAACCTGCACACGGATCTCGAGTACTTCTCCGGCATCGTCGCCTGCGGACTTCCGAGCGTGACGATGACGTCGGTCGAGGAGCTCACCGGCCAGCGGATCGAGTTGGCGGACGCCGCCGAGCTGTGCGCTCGGCAATTCGGCGAGCGCTTCGAACGTCGCCTGGAAGCGGGGCAGGGCGGCCAGAGCAAGGCGCCGTGAGCGGGACAGATCTTTCGATCGGCCTTTCAGCGGTGATCGTCAGCGTGACGGACGAAGTGCCGCACGTCTTGACCGTCGACCGCGCCGAAGCGGGTGAGGAGCACCGGCACGCTCTACCGTTCGGGCCGCTCGATCCCGCCGGCGACCGCACGCTCGAGCTGGGCCTGCGCGGTTGGGTACGCCAGCAGACGGGTCTCGAGCTCGGCTACGTCGAGCAGCTCTATACCTTTGGCGACCGCGATCGCATCGGCAGCGCCAGCGTCGGCGGTCGCGTGATCTCGGTGGCCTATCTCGCCCTGATGCGCGAAAGCGACGCCGAGCTCGGTCGCCAGGCGGAGTGGAACGACGTCTACTCTTTTCTGCGCTGGGAGGATTGGCGGCGAGGTCGTCCCTCGGTCATCGACGAGCGCATTGCGCCGGCGCTCGGCCAGTGGGTGATGAACGGTCCGCCCGAGGAGCAGCGAGATCGTCGAGAGCGCGTGGAGATCACCTTCGGTCTCGGTCGCAGCCAGTGGGACGGCGAGCGCGTGCTCGAACGCTACGAGCTCCTCTACGAAGCGGGGCTCGTGCCCGAAGCGGGTGCCTCCCACTCGGACGCCCTCGGCACGCGGGCCATGGCGCTCGACCACCGACGCATTCTGGCGACGGCTCTGGCGCGGTTGCGCGGCAAGCTCAAGTATCGCCCCTTGGTCTTCGAAGTGATGCCACCGGAGTTCACCCTGCTTCAGTTGCAGAAGGTCGTCGAGGCGCTGTCGGGCGTGCGTCTGCACAAGCAGAACTTTCGGCGACTGGTGGATCGCGGCGGCCTCGTCGAAGGAACCGGCCGCGTCGATGCGCGCACGGGCGGGCGCCCGGCGGAGCTCTTCCGCTTTCGGCGCGAGGTCGTTCGCGAACGCCCGTCTCCCGGCGTCGGCCTGCCGTCCCTTCGATCGGTCTGAGGCAAGAGGTCTCCGAGCTGCTCGCGGAAGTCTTGACAGATTGATATGCTCATGTGTAGCATAAGGCAACGCAGACGATGTCTCGTCGTGTCACGAGTTCACGTCTGCGTTTTTGGGCCTTGTAATACTCATATAGAGCATAAGTAGGCCGAAGAAAGGAAACCGCCCATGAGTCTCGAAGCCCGTCGTCCCCTCGAATACACGCCGGAGATCGCTGCTGCCACCGCGGACCTCTACGAGAGGGTCAAATCGGTCATTCCCTCCGTCGAGTGGGCGGTCCACGCTCCGTACATCGAGGCCATCGAGCGCCTGAAGAAGGAACGCAACGCGGTGATCCTGGCGCACAACTACCAGACGCCCGAGATCTTTCACGGCGTCGCCGATCTGACCGGCGATTCGCTCGCTCTCGCGCGCCTCGCCGCCGAGTCGACGGCCGACGTCATCGTGCTGTGTGGCGTGCACTTCATGGCCGAAACCGCGAAGCTCCTGAACCCCGAGAAGACCGTCCTCATACCGGATGCCGGCGCCGGCTGCTCACTCGCCGACAGCATCACGGCTGCGGACATTCGCCTGCTGCGCGAGAAGTATCCCGGCGTGCCCGTCGTCACCTACGTCAACACTTCCGCCGAGGTGAAGGCGGAGACCGACATCTGCTGCACTTCGTCGAACGCCGTGGAGGTCGTCGAGTCTCTGGGGGTCGACCGGGTCCTCTGCCTGCCCGACGAATACCTCGCCAGCTGGGTTGCGGGGCAGACCGACGTCGAGATCATCTCTTGGAAGGGGCACTGCGAGGTGCACGAGCGTTTCACCGGCGAGGAGCTGCGCCGCTATCGCGAGAGCGACTCCGGCCTCGTGATCATCGCGCACCCCGAGTGCCCGCAGGACGTGCTCGAGGAAGCCGACTTCGTCGGTTCGACGGCCGCGATGATCGGCTACGTCGGCAAGCGCCAGCCGCAGCGGGTCGTCATGGTCACCGAGTGCTCGATGAGCGACAACGTCGCCGTGCAGCACCCCAACGTCGACTTCGTGCGGCCCTGCAACCTCTGCCCGCACATGAAGCGCATCACGCTCCCCAAGATTCTGAAGGCGCTCGAGACGATGACCGACGAGGTCGTCGTCGAGGAGAGCGTCGCCGACAGAGCACGGTTGGCCGTCGAGCGCATGCTCGAGATCAACGGCCGGCCCACGGTGGATCCGGCGGTTCGCAACCTGGCCGTCGGGAGCGTCTCTTGAGTCGTCTCGCGCGTCTCGACGAGCGCGCAGCGTTACGCAAGGCGCTGCGCTGCGACGTCGTCGAGTCGGTGGACGTCGCGGTCATCGGCGCCGGCGTCGGTGGGCTCGCGGTCGCGCTCGCGACCACCGATCGCAAGGTCGCGCTCCTCACCAAGGGCGAGCTCGCGCATTCGGGCTCGAGCCCCTACGCGCAGGGCGGCATCGCCGCGGCGGTCGCTGCCGAGGACAGTGCCGAGGCACACGCCGAAGACACCCGCCGGGTGGGCCGCGGCCTCAACGACGCCGGGGTCGTCGACCTGCTGACCCAGGGTGGCCCGGCCGCCATCGAGCGGCTGCTCGAATGGGGCACCGACTTCGACCGCACCGCGGACGGCGAGCTCGATCTCGGCCGCGAAGCCGGGCATCGGCATCGCCGAATCCTGCACGCCGGCGGTGACGCCACGGGCCGCGAGATCGTCCGCGCGATGAGCGACGCGGTGCGCCGCCAGGAGCACGTCGCCGTCTACGAGCACTTCTTCGCCTGGGATCTCCTGCTCGACGCACAGGGCTGCGTCGTCGGCGTGCTCGGCCTGCGCGGCAGCGAGCGCATCGCTCTCCTCGCGGGCGAGACGGTGCTCGCTTCGGGTGGCCTCGGTCAGGTCTACCGCTATACGACGAACCCAGCCGCGGTGACCGGTGACGGCCTTGCCATGGCGGCCCGCGCCGGCGCGCGACTCGTCGACCTCGAGTTCGTCCAGTTTCACCCGACGACGCTCGATCGCGGAGCGAACGATTCGGGGCAGGTACCGCTGCTCACCGAAGCGCTGCGCGGAGACGGCGCCTGGCTTGTCGACGAGAACGGTCGCCGTTTCATGTTCGACGTCGACGAGGCGGGAGAGCTGGCGCCGCGCGACATCGTCGCTCGAACTCTCTTCCTGAGGGCGAGCCGCGGCGAGAAGAACTTCCTCGACCTCCGCCCCGTCGCAGACACTGCGGAGGAGTTCGCGGCGCACTTCCCTACGGCGGCTGCGTCCTGCTGCGCCGCCGGTCTCGACCCGATGGCCGCGCCGGTGCCGGTGACGCCCGCGGTGCACTACCACATGGGGGGTGTCTGGGTGGACGGCTCGGGGCGGACTTCGGTCCCCGGTCTCTGGGCCTGTGGCGAGGTGACCTCGACGGGCGCTCACGGCGCCAATCGCCTGGCCAGCAACTCACTCCTCGAAGCCCTCGTCTTCGGCCTTCGTCTGGGCGCCGGCGTCGCTGCCCGCCCGAGGCGTGCACACCCTCCGCGGAGCCACGCAGGCTTCCCGCGGCCCCGGCCCGCCGCGCTCGATCGTGCCGACCGGGTCGAGACGCTGATCGGTGAACTGCGCGACGTCGCCTGGTCCGACATCGGCATCGTTCGCTCGAGGCCGCGCCTCGAGCGCGCGCTCGTGCGCCTCGACGAGATCGAGCGCGAGCTTCCGGCCGGCAACCCGACGCAGCGCAGCGGTGAGCTTCGCAACATGCTGACGACGGCCCGTCTCGTCGCGCACTGCGCTCTGCGGCGCGAGGAGAGCCGAGGCGGCCACTACCGCGAGGACTTTCCCGAGGCCCGAAGACGTTGGGAACGCCGACAGTTCGTCGATCCAGAGCCGGTCGCCGTGGCCATGGGCCCTGTCTCCGTGCGTCAGCGATGAGACTCGACGGACACCTCGGAGCGCGTGGCGACACGCCGCCCGCCGTGGTCTGGAGCGCTGCCGTCGAAGCCGAACTGCGCTGCGACCTCGGCCACGCCGGCGACCTGACGACCGACGCGATCCTTGCGCCCGAGGCCCGCGGAGAAGCCGTCTTCCGGGCTCGCGAAGCCGGTTGCGTGGCCGGGCTGCCGATCGCGCTCTACGCCTTCACGGTGTTGGATCCCACGGCCGAGTTCGAGGTGAGCGTCGGCGACGGCGGCCGCGTCGAGCCGGGCGACGTCATGGCCACGGTCCGCTGCCAGGGACGGGCACTGCTGAGCGCCGAGCGTACGGCGCTCAACTATCTGGGGCATCTCAGCGGCGTTGCTTCCGTGACCCGGCGCCTCGTCGACGCCGTACGCGCTGCGGGAGCCACCACCGACGTGGTCTGCACGCGCAAGACGACTCCTGGCTTCCGCGCGTTGGAGAAGTACGCGGTGCGCTGCGGTGGCGGCGCCAACCACCGCTTCGGGCTCGACGACGCGATCCTCATCAAGGACAACCACATCGCCCTCGCCGGCGGCATAGATGAGGCGGTGAGTCGAGTGCGCGGTCGCTCGGGCCACATGGTCAAGGTGGAGGTCGAGGTCGACACTCTGGAGCAGCTCGACGCCGTTCTGGAGCTCGACGTGGACGTCGTTCTTCTCGACAACATGCGCGGCGAGAGGCTCGCCGAAGCAGTTCGTCGGTGCAAGGGCCGCGTCGTGACCGAAGCCTCGGGAGGAATCAACCTCGACACGGGGCCGATCGTCGCGCAGGCGGGCGTCGACCTGATGTCGGTCGGCTGGCTGACGCACAGCGCGCCGTGTCTCGACATCGGTCTCGATATCGACGTCACGTGACGTGCTCGGGCTGATGGCTATCAGCCCTGCGCTCGCCCTGTTCGATGCTCCGTCCGCTGGCGCGGACTGCGCGCTCCATGCTCGCTGCGCTCGCGTCGCTTGCCTGTGCTCGGGCTGATGGCTATCAGCCCTGCGCTCGCCCTGGTTAATGCTCCGTCCGCTGGTGCGGACTGCGCGCTCCATGCTCGCTGCGCTCGCGTCGCTTGCCTGGTGCTCGAGCTGATGGTGATCAGCCCTGCGCTCG
>JBCCLJ010000154.1:0-17787 GCA_039026915.1 Acidobacteriota bacterium | reverse complement strand
CTGCTTCGCACCCTGGCGCCAGCACAAGCTGAACCTCATCGACTGCCCTGGCGTGGGCATCTTTTTCGCCGAGACGCGGGGCGGAATGCGCGTCGCCGACGCATCCCTCCTCTGCGTTCACGGCGTTGCCGGCGTGCAGGTGAACACCGAGAAGGCGTGGGATTTCGCCCAGGAAATCGAACAGCCCGTCGCTCTGCACCTCACCATGATGGACCGTGAGAACGCCGATTTCGACACCGCCATCGAGAACCTCCAGGAGCAGCTCGACCGGAGCATCGCACCGGTGCAGTACCCGATCGGCAAGGAGGGCGGCTTCGAGGGCGTCGTCGATTTGATCGCGCACAAGGCGTACTTCTTCGAAGCGGACGGCAACGGCAAGGCGAAGGGCGGAGAGATTCCGGAGGAGATCGCTGCCGAGGCCAACGAGTGGCGCAGCAAGCTCGTGGAGTCGGTCGCCGAGACGTACGAAGAGCTGATGGAACTCTACTTCGACAACGGCGATCTCGATGAAGAGCAGATCCGCAGGGGCGTCCAGCAGGGCATGCAGCAGCGACTGCTCTTCCCGCTCACCGTCTCAGCGGCTCTGCACGGCGTCGGCAATTCGGCCCTTCTCGACTCGATCGTCGACCTCTGCCCGCCGCCGGCGCCGCTTCCCAGCACGAACATCGGCGGCGAGCCGCTGACCGATCCTCAGGGTGCAGGGCTGCTCATCTTCAAGACGCTCAACGACCCCTTCGCCGGCAAGATCAGCCTCTTCCGGGTTCTGGGGGCGACGACGAACGGAGATACGAATCTCTGGAACGCCAACGCCGAGGAGAACGAGCGCGTCGGTCACCTTCTTCAGATGCAAGGCAAACAGTCCGAGACGGTCGATTCGCTCGTTGCGGGCGATCTGGGTGCCGTCGCCAAGCTCAAGCTGTCGCAGACGGGGCACACGCTTTGCTCGAAAGACGAGCTATTTCAAGTGACCTGGGTGCGCCGCGGTAACCCCGCCATCTCCTTCGCCGTCGAGCCGAAGTCGCAGGGCGACGAGGAGAAGATCGGCGACGCGCTCTCGAAGCTCGTCGAGGAAGATCCGTCACTCAAGTCCTCGAGAGATGCCCAGACCGGCGAGTTCCTGATCTCCGGTGCCGACCAGCTCCACGTCGAGATCGCCGTCGCCAAACTCAAGGAGCGCTTCAACGTGGAGGTCGTCCTTCACCAGCCGAAGGTGCCGTACCGCGAAACGCTGCGCAAGGCGGCCAACGGACACGGCCGGCATAAGAAGCAGAGCGGCGGACGGGGGCAGTTCGCCGACTGCAAGATCGCGATGGAACCGCTGACCGACGGCGAGTTCGAGTTCGTCGACGAGATCTTCGGTGGCTCGATCCCTCAGAACTACCGACCTGCCGTCGAGAAGGGTCTGCTCGAGGCCGCTGAGCGCGGCTATCTCGCTGGCTACCCCGTGGTGAACTTCCGCGTGCGGCTGCTGGACGGCCAGTACCACGACGTCGATTCGTCGGAGATGGCGTTCAAGGTGGCGGGCTCGCTCGCCTTCAAGGACGCCATGGCCAAAGCCAGCGCCGTTCTGCTGGAGCCGGTCATGCAAGTCGAGGTGACGACGAGCGAGGAGTTCATGGGCGACATCATGGGTGACCTGTCGCAGCGTCGCGGAAGGCCTCAGGGAATGGAGGCCAAGGGCAGTCGGCAGATCGTGACGGCAACCGTACCGATGTCCGAGATGCTCAGCTACGCCCCGGCGCTCCGGTCGATGACCCAAGGCCGAGCCAGCTTCGTCATGGAGTTCTCCCACTACGAGGAGGTCCCGAAGCAGGTACAGGACAAGATCATTGCCGAGGCGGCGCGGGAGGCCGAAGGGTAGAAATCGGCAAGTGTGTACGCTGGAAGTCGGGGCAGCACGACCGCGCATTCGACAGAGCTCAGGAGGCTGTCGTGGCGATTAGCGTCGGTGGCCACCTTCCTCCATGTAGCGGTCGCTGAGGGCCAGTTCAACGCCTGCAACGCTGTCCAGAGTCGCGAGGTCTTGCCCTCACCGCCAGTCGAAGGCCAGGTCCACTCGGCTCGGCTCACCGGATCCCGGGGAACGGGGTCAGGCCGGTGATCGTCTCGACGAGCGTCACGGCCGGTGAGATTCGAGTGAACGTCGTCGGAGTTACCACCGGACCAGCTTCGGTCATCCCTTGGGAGTCGGTCGCGAACCTGGGTCCGCTCCAACGGGGAACGTATGACCTGTTCATCGATTTCGATGTCGACCCAGGAACGCCCTCTGCAACGAGCTTCGTCTGCGGGCCTGACTCCGTCGTCATCCGGAGCAGCACGCCAGTTCCGGCCCTCGGCACCTTGGGCACCGTGGTTCTGGCATCGGTTCTCGCTGGAGGTGCACTCCTCTCTCTTCGGAGGCTGTGACGCACCTGTGCCGTCGTCTGGGTCCGGTTCGGGCTGGACTCAGCGTTCCCCGTGCGACGGGGAAACAGACTTGGAGCAGATCGCCGCCCGTTGGATGCGCAGCATCTGCAAGCCGCCAGGGTTGGCGGGTAGGCCCGTGCTTCGCCGGGCCGAGCCCGTGCTGCTCGCGATGACGAGAAACGGACCAACGCTGGCTCTCAGACGAACTTGGGCGCACCTCCGAGCAAGCGACGCTACGAAGCCGCTTGGAGCGCGCAGGCCCCGAGGGGCCGGAGTAGGTTCAGGGGTGAGCGCGGGACTGGCATTCACCACCCCGAGCACACCTTCCCGGCAAGCGACGCGAGCGCAGCGAGCTTGGAGCGCGCAGTCCCCGGAGGGGAAGGAGCATCAACATGAGGCGAGCGCAGGGGTGGTAACAACCACCCCGAGCACGCCGTCAGTCCTTCGGAACGAACTCGTAGTCGACGAATTCGAGGATCGCGCGCTCGGCACCGTCGCCGCGGCGGGGACCGAGCTTGATGATGCGCAGGTAACCGCCGGGACGGTCAGAGAAGCGCGGGGCGATATCGTCGAAGAGGCGGCTGAGGATCGTGCGATCCTCGACCCAACGACGCACCTGACGGCGCGAATGGACGGAGTCTTCTCGGCCCTGAGTCACGAGCTTTTCGGCGATCGGGCGCAGCGCCTTGGCCTTGGCCAAGGTCGTCTCGATGCGCTCGTGCTGGAAGAGCGATGCGAGCTGGTTGCGGAAGAGCGCGCGACGATGGGACGAAGTCCTGCCGAGCTTTTTGTTCTTGACGCGATGACGCATGAATCGCTCCGAATCAGACCGAGGCGGCCGGACGCTCCGGCACGTCCATGCCGAAGGCGAGGCCCAGCTTGCCGAGCAGCTCCTGGAGCTCTTCCAGGGACTTCTTGCCGAAGTTCTTGGTCTCCATCATGTCGCGCTCGGAGCGGCGAACCAGGTCGCGCAGTGTGTTGATGTTGGCGTTCTTGAGGCAGTTGGCCGAACGCACGGAGAGGTCGAGCTCGTCGATCTCCTTGTCGAGCAGGGCGTCGACGCCGGACGGGTCGCTTTCCTGCGGAGCCGCCGGCGCCTCGTGGAGGCTCTCTTCGGCGTTGATGTAGATGGTGAGGTGCTCCTTGAGGAGCATCGCCGCGCGCGAGATCGCCTCCTCCGGAGTCACGGTGCCGTTCGTCCAGAGCTCCATCACCAGCTGTTCGTAGTTGGTGCTGCGACCGAGACGGGCCGACTCGACTCGGTAGTTCACGCGGCGGACGGGGCTGTGCATCGAGTCGAGCGGGATCCAGCCGATGCCCATCGACTCGTCCAGGTTCTTCTCGGCGCTGACGTAGCCGCGACCGTTCTGGATCCGCGCCTGCAAGCGCAGCTTGCCCTCTTCGTTCAGCGTCGCGACGTGAACGCTCGGATCGCAGATCTCAATCGCCGGATCGACGGCAAAGTGCTCCGCCGTGACGACGCAGGGACCATCGACCTCGACCGAGATGATGCGCGGTTCATCGCCCTCGTAGCGGATCGGAATCTGCTTGAGGTTGAGGATGAGATCGGTGACGTCCTCGACGACTCCGGAGAGCGACGAGAACTCGTGCAGTGCGCCTTCGAGCTGAATAGCAGTGATCGACGCGCCCTCGATGGAGGAGAGCAGGCAGCGGCGCAGCGCGTTGCCGATCGTCGTACCGAAGCCGCGCTCGAACGGCTGTGCGGAGAAAACGCCATAGGTCGAGGTCAGGGACTCGAGGTCCGCCTCGATCCTCTTCGGGCGCTGAAAACCTTTCCAAAGCATATTGGGAAACTCCTTGCTTCGATTCCTGAAGGGGTTCGGTGCGGGGCTCAGACGCGACGGCGCTTGCGCGGCCGACAGCCGTTGTGCGGGATCGGGGTGACGTCCTTGATCGACTTGATCGAGATGCCCGTCGACTGCAGGGCGCGGACCGCAGACTCGCGGCCGCCGCCGGGGCCTTTGACCTCGACGTCGACCGAGCGCACGCCGTAGTCGCGCGCCTGGTGTCCTGCGTTCTGTGCCGCGACCTGAGCCGCGAAGGGCGTGCCCTTACGGGAGCCCTTGAACCCAGCCCGGCCTGCCGAGGACCACGTCAAGACGTTGCCCTCTGGGTCCGAGATGGAGACCATCGTGTTGTTGAACGTGGCGTGCACGTGGGCGACGCCATGCGCCACCGTGCGGCGCTCGCGCTTCTTCGAGGAGCGCTTCTCTTTGCCTTTGGCCATAAACGTGAGATTCCTGAAGTTTGACTCTGTGAGATGTCCGTTTCAGACGGCGTGCGCCGCGTTCCGACGCACCGCTCGACTTACTTCTTGACCTTCTTCTTGCCGGCGATGGTGGCGCGCCGCGGCCCCTTGCGGGTGCGCGCGTTCGTCGAGGTGCGCTGACCGCGAACCGGCAGGCCCTTGCGATGACGAACGCCACGGTAGCTGCCGATCTCCATCAGCCGCTTGATGTTCTGGGTCTCTTCCTTGCGCAGGTCACCTTCGACCATGCCGCCTTCCTGAATGACCTTGCGGATCCGCTGGGCTTCTTCTTCGGTGAGGTCCTTCACCTTGACCGTGGGATCGACGCCGGCCTCCGTGAGAAAGACGTTCGCCCGAGAGCGGCCGATACCGTAGATGTAGGTGAGCCCGATCTCGATCTGCTTGTTCTGCGGCAGATCGACGCCTGCAATTCTCGCCATGACTCTTACCCCTGCCTCTGCTTGCACTTAGGGTTCACGCAGATGACGCGGATGACGCCCTTCCGACGAACGATTTTGCACTTGGAGCAGATTTTCTTTACTGAAGCTCTGACTTTCATGATGGCCTCGCTAACTACGAACTAACTGCGCAGTCGGTAAACGATGCGACCCCGCGAGGGATCGTAGGGCGAGAGTTCGACGATGACCTTGTCGCCGGGGAGGATTCGGATGAAGTGTTTCCTCATCTTCCCGGAGATGTGAGCCAGCGCCTGGTGACCGTTTTCGAGCTCCACCTTGAACATTGCGTTCGGCAGGGTCTCGAGCACGCTCGCCTCGACTTCAATCGCCTCTTCTTTCTTCGACACTGAAACCTTCTTTCTCTAGCTGTCCATCACTCGGCGCGGTCAGGAAGCCGCCGCTGCCGTCTCGACCCCTTGGGGACGACCCAGAATCTGGGGCCCGGAGTCGGTTATGGCGACCGAGTATTCGAAATGTGCGGACAGCGAGCCGTCCTGAGTTCTGGCAGTCCAACCATCGGCGTCGACCTGCACCTTGCGGGTGCCCACGTTGACCATCGGCTCGATGGCCAACACCATGCCGGCCTTGAGCTTCATGCCTCGACCTGGATTTCCGAAATTCGGCACGTTCGGTGCCTCGTGGAGAGACGTTCCGATCCCGTGTCCGACGAACTCCCGCACGATGGAGAAACCCTGCGGTTCGACGAAGCTCTGCACCGCGTGACCGATATCGCCCAGACGTCCACCGGGCCGGGCTTCCGCCACGGCGAGGTGTAGCGCCTCACGGGTCACATCCAAGAGCTTCTGGGCTTCGTCGCTGACTTCGCCGACTCGGAAAGTCCGAGCCGAATCCCCATAGTATCCCTTGAAAGCCACTCCGCAGTCCACCCCAAGGATGTCTCCCTCGGCGAGAGGCTGATCGTTGGGGATGCCGTGCACGATGACGTCGTTGATCGAAGTGCACAGCGTGGCAGGGAATCCACGGTAGTTCAGGAAGGCGGGGGCGCCACCGGCGGATCGGATCAAATCTTCTGCGAAGAGGTCGAGCTCGCGCGTCGTCGCGCCCGGAACCACGCGTGACTCGAGCTCATCGAGCACGCGGTGCACGATGCCGTTCGCCTGGTCGAGGAGCTCGATCTCCCCCTCTGTCTTCAGTACGACCATGGTTTCCAATCCGCGCTCAGGCGCCGATCGCCTCCATGAGAGCTGCAGTGACGTCTTCGATCGGGCGGTTGCCGTCGATCTCGCGAATGAGGCCCTGGGCGCGGTAGTAGTCGATCAACGGAGCCGTCTTTTCGTGGTAGACGCGCTGACGCTCGCGAACAACCTCTTCCTTGTCGTCATCGCGGCCGCGTGCGACGGCGCGTGCGACGAGTTCCTCTTCGGGCACGTCGATCAGCACGACGTGATCGAGTTCGATGCCGCTCTCCTCGAGAATCCCCGAGAGAGTTTCCGCCTGAGGCCCGGTGCGCGGATATCCATCGAGAAGGAAGCCCTCCTGCGCATCGGCCTGCACCAGGCGATCCTTGACGACTTCGGCGATCAGTTCGTCGCTGACGAGAGCACCGGAATTCATGATCGATTCGACCTTCTGACCGAGCTCAGAGCCCGCCGCGACGGCAGTGCGAAGCATGTCGCCCGTCGAGATCTGCGGGATGCCGAGAGCCTTGCAGACGAACTCCGACTGGGTCCCCTTGCCGCTGCCCGGAGGACCGAGGAAGATGAGGTGAGCCTTCTTACCGTCGCCGGCCACGGATCCGCCCCTTCTTCATGAAGCCGTCGTAGTTGCGCATGACCAGCTGGCTTTCGATCTGCTGCAGCAGGTCCATGGCTACGCCGACGACGATCAGCAGTGAGGTGCCGCCAAAGTAGAAGTTGATGCCCAGGCCCTGGGTGATCTGGCTCGGCGTGAACTGGTCGAGCGTCGCCCCGATGAAGGGGATGCCGGAGACCTTGAAGCCGGTCAGCAGGAACTCAGGAAGAACCGAGATCGCAGAGAGGTACAGCGCGCCGACCAGGGTCAATCGGGTCAGGATGCGGTCGATGTACTCCGCCGTGCGACGTCCAGAGCGGATGCCCGGAATGAAGCCACCATACTTGCGCATGTTCTCGGCGAGATCGGCCGGGTTGAAGATGATCGACACGTAGAAGAAGCAGAAAAAGACGATCGCTGCCACGTAGAGCAGGTAGTAGACCGGCTGGCCCCAGGAGATCGCATCGGAGATCCGCTGCATCCAGGGGTTGTCGATGAGTCCCGCCAGAGTCGCCGGCACCGTAACGATCGAGCTGGCGAAGATGACGGGGATGACACCGCCGGTATTCACCTTCAGAGGCAGGTAGGTGCTCTGGCCACCAAACTGGCGTCGGCCAACGACGCGCTTGGCGTACTGCACGGGGATGCGCCGCTGAGCGCGCTCCATGTAGACGATCGCGGCGACGACAGCCACCATGAACACGCCGAGGAGCAGAATCGTCAGCAGGCCCATCTGCCCGCGCTGGATCTGGCCCCAGGTATTCATGACCGCACTGGGTAGACCCACGACGATACCCGCGAAGATGATCAACGAAATGCCGTTGCCGATTCCGCGCTCGCTGATCTGCTCACCGAGCCACATGACGACGGCACAGCCGGTCGTCAGCGAGAGGATCGTCATCAGACGGAAGCCCCAGCCCGGATCGGGGACCAGAGGCGCACCGCCCGACGTCGTCATGTTCTCGACGCCCAACGAAATAATCGTCGACTGGATTACCGAGATGATGATCGTGCCGTAACGCGTGTACTGAGTGATCTTCTTGCGACCGAGCTCGCCTTCCTTCGAGAGCTTCTCGAGATAGGGCCAGACGACGGTCAGCAGCTGCAGGATGATCGACGCCGTGATGTACGGCATGATTCCCAGAGCGAAGACGGCGACGCGCTCGAAGCTGCCGCCCGTAAACGTGTTCACGAACCCGAGAATCGTCCCCTTCATCTGCTCCATGAACTCGGCAAGAGCAGCGGGATCGACACCCGGGGTCGGAATGATGCAGCCGATCCGGTAGACGGCCAGCAACGCGAACATGAAGAAGAGCCGCCGACGCAGGTCCTCAATCGCGAAGATGTTGCGGAAGCTCTCGATCACGAAGTGATCTCCTCACAGCTGCCTCCGGCGTCCTCGATCTTCTTGCGAGCCGACGCGGAGAACTTGTTCGCTTGGACCTTGAGAGCCTTGGTGACGTCGCCATTGCCAAGGATCTTGACCGGGCGTCCCTTGCGGACCAAGCCGCGGGACAGCAGATCTGCAGGACTGACGGAACCTTCGAACTTGTCGAGGTCTCGTACGTTCACGACGGAGTACTCGACGCGGAAGATGTTGGTGAAACCGCGTTTGGGCACACGACGGATGAGGGGCATCTGACCGCCCTCGAAGCCGGCCCGGCGGCTGAAGCCGGCACGCGAGCGCTGACCGTTGTGACCGCGCCCGGCGGTCTTGCCGTTTCCGGAGCCCGGGCCGCGGCCGACGCGCTTACGGGGCCGGCGACTGCCAGGTGCTGGACTGAGATCGTGAAGCTTCATCTTGAACTCTCTTCCTGAGGCCAACGAGGGCGGTGGTGGCGACCACGGCGTCTCTGGCCCAAATTCGTCTCGACTGACGTGTTTCCTCAGTGGGGCCGACGATGCTCAGTCGACGATCTTGACGAGATGGGGGATCTTCTTGACCACGCCGCGCACGGCGGGCGTGTCTTCTCGCTCGACCACGTGACGGATCTTCCGCAGACCGAGGGTGGTGAGCATTTCGCGTTGGTTCTTCGGGAAGCCGATGGGGCTTCGCACCTGCTGGATCTTGATCGTGGCCATCTCAGGCGTCTCCGGAGGAGCGGTTCACCTCGATCGGCGGAAGTCCTCGCAGTTCGCGCACCGTCGCGACGTGACGCAGCTGGCTGAGCGCATCGAAAGTCGCCTTGACGACGTTCTGGGGGTTCGTCGTGCCGAGGGACTTCGTGAGAATGTCCGAGACACCGGCACTCTCGATCACGGCGCGAACGGGCCCGCCTGCGATGACGCCGGTACCTTCGGAAGCCGGCTTGAGCATCACGCGGCCAGCGCTGAACACGCCGAGCACCTCGTGAGGGATCGTCGAACCGACCATCGGCACGGTGATCAGGTTCTTCTTGGCGACCTCGATGCCTTTGCGGATGGCCATGGGAACTTCCTTCGCCTTGCCGGATCCGAAACCGACGCGGCCGTTGCCGTCGCCGATCACCACGAGTGCCGAGAAGGAGAAGTTCTTGCCGCCCTTGACGACCTTCGTCACGCGGTTGATGTGCACGACCTGCTCGAAGAAGTCGCGGTCGAGCTGAACGTCTCGTCTTGCCATACCTATTTTCTCCAGACTCTCGCTAACCGCGTCAGAATTCCAGGCCAGCTTCGCGTGCGCCTTCGGCGATTGCGCGAATCTTGCCGTGATAGATGGATCCGCCGCGATCGAAGACGACGGTGTCGATGCCCTTCTCCTTGGCGCGTTCAGCGACGGCCTTGCCGACCGCTTTCGCCGCGGAAACGCTGCCGGCGCTGCCATCGGCATCCGAGCTGATCGCGGACTCCCGCGAGCTCGCCTGAGCCAACGTCTGGCCGGACAGGTCGTCGATGACCTGGGCGTAGATGAACTTGAGGCTCTTGTAGACGGCGAGACGCGGGCGCTCCGGAGTACCGGAGATCTTCTTGCGGATCCGGTAGCGTGAACGGCGCGCGCGGTCGCGCTTGACCAAGGTTCTTCTTCTGCTGAGGTTGCTCATCTCGTATCTCCGCTTTAGCCGCCGCCAGCAGCAGCCTTGCCGACCTTGAGGGTGATCCGCTCGTCCGTGTAGCGGATGCCCTTGCCCTTGTACGCATCGGGCTTGCGCAGCGACCGCAACTCAGCAGCCACTTGGCCGACCCGCTGCTTGTCTACTCCCGAAACGGTGATGTGATTGTTCTTGTCGATCTCGACGTCGACTCCGTCAGGAATGGCGTAGACGACGGGGTGCGAGAAGCCGAGCGCCAGGTGCGCTTCGCGTCCTTTGACTTCCCCACGGTAGCCAACGCCGACGATGTCGAGGTCCTTCTTGAAGCCTTCGGTGACGCCGATGACGGCGTTGTTCAGCAGCGAACGGAGCAAGCCGTGCTTGGCCTTCTCTGGGCCGCTGTCGCCCTGACGCTTGATGGTGACGGTCGAACCTGAGATCTCGACGTCGAGACCCTCGAGGCCGTTCTGCTCGATCTTGCCCTTCGGGCCTTCGATGAAGAACGTACCGTCGCGCTCCTCGAACTTGGCGCCCGAGGGGAGCTCGATCGGTGCTTTGCCAATGCGAGACATCTGTTGACTCCTTAGCGGATCCGGCGGATCAGTAGATGTTGCAGAGGACTTCGCCGCCGACGCGGCGCTTGCGCGCCTCTTCGTCGGTCAGAAGGCCTTGAGGGGTGGAGACGATGGCGACGCCGATACCGTTGAGCACGGGCTTGAGCTCGTCGACGCCCTTGTAGACACGGCGGCCGGGCTTGCTGACACGCTCGATCTTGGTGATCGCTGGCGTGCCCTGATGGTCATAGCGCAGCAAGATCTCCACGTTCGTTGCAGGAGGCTCTTCGTGCACGCGAAAGCCGCGAATGTAGCCCTGCTCCTCGAGCACCTTGCAGAGAGCGAGGCGCTTCTTGGAAGCGGGAGAGACCAGGCGGTCGTGCTTCGCGATGTGAGCGTTGCGAATGCGCGTCAAGAGGTCGGCGATCGGATCGGTGAGAGTCATGAGTCGTTTCCTTACGTGCTGCCGGGACGGCGTCAGTTGCGGAAGGGCATGCCCAACTGCGTCAGGAGAAAGCGGGCCTGTTCGTCGTTGGGAGCCGACGTGACGATCGTCAGGTTCATACCCTTCGAGCCGTCGGTCTTGGTGTAGTCGACCTCGGGAAAGATCAGGTGATCGCGCACACCGAGGGTGTAGCTGCCACGTCCGTCGAAGCTCTTCGGCGGGATGCCGCGGAAGTCGCGGACGCGCGGCAGGGCGACGGAGATCAGGCGATCGAGGAAGTGCCACATGTTGTCGCGGCGCAGCGTCACGCGGCAGCCGATGGGCATGCCATCGCGAAGCTTGAAGGCAGCAATCGACTTCTTGGCACGCGTCACCACAGGACGCTGGCCGGTGATCGCAGCGAGCTCCTCGACGGCGTTCTCGAGGATCTTGATGTTGCGGCTCGCCTCACCGAGGCCCATGTTGAGGACCACCTTGTCGAGGCGGGGCACGGCCATCGGGTTCCCAATCGAGAACTCCTTCTGCAGTGCCGGCACCACGTCGTCTTGGTACTGCTTCTTCAGCCGTGGCTGGTATGCGCTGTCGCTCATGTCTAACTCCGCGTCGCTGCTCGTGCTCGCGACTCTGGCTCTTCTGTTGATTCGTTTCTTTGTCTGCCGTGTCTTTCGAACGGGCCCTAGAAGGGCTTGCCGCTCTTCTTGCTCACGCGGGCCGCAGTGCCGTCGGCCAACCGGGTCCGTCCGACTCGAGTCGGCTCGCCCGTCTCGGGGCAGATGACCTTCAGGTTGGAGATCTGGATCGGGGCTTCCTTCTCCACGATTCCACCCTGGCTCTGCTGGTTGGGGTCAGCGCGCGTGTGACGCTTGATGACGTTGACACCTTCGACGAGTGCCTTGCCGGTCGCGGGAACGACGCGCAGAACGCGGCCTCGAGCTCCCTTGTCCTTGCCGGCGATGACCAGCACCTCGTCGTTCTTCTTGATCTTTACCTTAGCCATGTCGAGCTGCCTCTGGTTTGGAGTGCAAAGAGGTCAGAGACCTCAGAGAACCTCCGGTGCGAGCGAAACGATGCGCATGAAGCGCTTCTCGCGAAGCTCACGGGCCACCGGGCCGAAGACGCGCGTGCCGATCGGCTCCTGCGCCTCGTTGATGAGCACTGCTGCGTTCTGGTCGAAGCGGATGTAGCTACCGTCGCGACGGCGGCGTTCTTTGCGCGTGCGCACGATCACTGCCTTGACCACATCGCCTTTCTTGATGCCGCCATCGGGCGACGCTTCCTTGACGGCCGCGGTGATGACGTCACCGAGCGTGCCGTAGCGGCCGGTGCTGCCGCCGCGCAGCTGAATGCACGAGATGCGTTTCGCACCCGAGTTGTCAGCCACCTCGAGGATGGTTCCCATCTGAATCATCGTAGATGTCCTTCTTCACAAAAAGCGGAATCGGAAAGCTCGGCTCGGAGAGCCCTCAGCCCTCGGCTCTCTTGACGATCTGACGCACGCGCCAGCGCTTGCGCTTCGACAGCGGACGGCACGAGACGAGCTCGACGACGTCGCCCTCGCGACACTCCAGCTCGTCGTGAGCCATGAAGGTCGAGGAGCGCTTCAGGCTGCGGTGGTAGAGCCGGTGCATGACGGGCTTGTCGACGCTGACGACGACCGTCTGGTCCATCTTGGCGCTCTTGACGATCCCCACCTTCACCTGCCGGCGGCCGCGTTCTGATGTTTGAGTTTCTTCCATGATCTGCCCTTCCATGAGCTAGCTCAGAGGGTTAGCGCCCGTTGGGGCAATTCAGTCGTTGTTCTTGCGCTCGCGCAGGACGGTGAGGACACGTGCGAGGTCCTTCTTGGTCTGCTTGATGACGCCGTGGCGCTCGAGCTGGCCCGTCACCTGCTGAAGGCGCAGGGTGAACAGCTCTTCAGCCAAGCTGGTCTCTTTGTCCTGGAGCTCCTGGTCGGTGAGCTCGCGAATGTCGGAAGCTTTCATGAGTTCTCCTCAGGCCCCAGGCCCGGAGCGGGCAACAAAGCGGGTGCCGATGCCGAGCTTGTGGCCGGCGAGGCGCATGGCCTCCTTGGCGAGTGCGGGGTCGACGCCCTCGAGTTCGTAGAGAATCCGCCCCGGCTTGACCGGTGCGACCCAGAACTCGGGGTTGCCCTTACCCTTACCCATTCGAGTTTCGAGAGGCTTCTTACTGACCGGCTTGTCCGGGAAGATGCGAATCCAGACCTTTCCGCTTCTCTTGATGTGGCGCGTGATCGCAATACGCGCGGCCTCGATCTGACGCGAGGTGATCCACCCGGCGTCGAGGGCCTGCAAACCGTAGTCGCCGAAGGCGAGGGTGTTGCCACCCTTGGCCTTGCCTGCGCGACGGCCGCGGTGGCTCTTGCGGTACTTGACCTTTTTCGGCATCAACATGATGAATTCTCCAGACTGGGATCAGGCTTGGGGGACCGGATCAGGCGATGCGGTGACCGCGCTCGCGCGAGACGTCACCCTTGTAGATCCACGTCTTGACTCCGATGACGCCGTAGCTCGTGCGCGATTCGGCGAATCCGTAGTCAATCTCGGCTTTCAGCGTGTGCAGCGGAAGCCGACCTTCCTGGTACCACTCGGTGCGGGCGATCTCGGCGCCGCCCAAGCGGCCGGAAACCATGATCTTGACGCCTTTTGCTCCGAAGCGGAAGGCCGACTCCATGGATTTCTTCATGGCGCGACGAAAGGCGACGCGGCGCAGCAGCTGACCAGCGATCGACTCGGCGACGAGCTGGGCGTCCAGCTCAGGGCGCTGAATTTCCTGGATGTTGATGTGCACGTCCTGACCCATCTTGCGGGTCAGGTCGTCGCGCAGCTTGTCGACCTCGGCGCCCTTGCGACCGATGATGATGCCTGGACGCGAGGTGTAGATCGTCACGCGCAGGCGGTCAGCCGCGCGCTCGATGTCGACCTGGCTGACGCCGGCGTGCGACAGGCGCTTCTTCAGGTGCGTGCGCAGGTCGATATCCGAGCTGAGGACCTTGGCGTAGTCCTTGTCGGCGTACCAGCGCGAGACCCAGTTCTTGTTGTAGACCAGGCGAAAGCCGTAGGGATGAGTTTTCTGACCCACTGTTTACTCCTTGGAGGTTCTTCCCGAGGTAGGCGGGAAGCCCTACTCCTCGCTCTCCGATGAATCGTCGGACTCTTCGCGCCGATCCAGCTTGATGGTGATGTGGCTCTGCCGCTTGAGGATGCGGTAGGCGCGACCCTGCGGTGCGGGACGCAGGCGCTTCAGAGATGGGCCGCCGTCGACGAAGATCTCTTTGACGAAGAGCTCGTCGATGTCGACCATCTCGTCCAGGTTCTCGGCGTTGGCGATCGCCGACTTGAGCAGCTTCTCCATTGGCCGAGCGGCGTACTTGTTCGTGTTGGCCAAGATGTTGACCGCGTCCTGCACTCCCTTGCCGCGAACCAGATCGGCGACGAGGCGGACCTTCTGCGGCGAGGCCTGCAGATGCTTGAGCCTTGCAGTGACTTCCATCAGTTTCTCCTCCAGGCGCCGCTTAGCGACGGCCCCCGGAACGCTCCTTGCCGCCAATGTGGCCGCGGAAGGTGCGGGTCTGCGCGAACTCGCCGAGCTTGTGCCCGACCATGTTCTCGCTGACGTAAACAGGAATGAACTTCTGTCCGTTGTGGACGGCGATCGTCTGACCGACCATCTCGGGAATCACCGTCGACCGGCGAGACCAGGTCTTGATGACGCGGTGGTCTCCGGACGCGTTCTGAGCTTCGACCTTCTTGAGCAGGTGCTCGTCGATGAAGAAGCCTTTCTTGAGTGAGCGCGGCATCCTTATCTCCTCCGCTTGCGGCGGCGCACGATCATGCTGTCGGTACGCTTGTTACGCCGAGTCTTCAGTCCCTTGGTCTTCTTGCCCCAGGGCGTCGTGGGATGGCGGCCGCCGCTCGAGCGACCCTCACCACCACCCATCGGGTGATCGACCGGATTCATCGTGACGCCGCGGTTGTGCGGGCGACGGCCCTTCCAGCGCGTTCGACCCGCCTTGCCGAGTGCGATGTTCGAGTGCTCGCCGTTGCCGACGGTGCCGACCGTGGCGTAGCAGTCGAGGTGCACGCGACGGACCTCACCGGAGGGCAGACGGACCTGAGCGTAGTCGCCTTCCTTCGCCATCAGCTGGCAGCTCATGCCGGCGCTGCGCACCAGCTGACCGCCCTTGCCGACTTTGAGCTCGAGGTTGTGCATCAGGGTACCGAGAGGGATCTGTCGCAACGGCATCGCGTTGCCGACGTTGATCTCGATGTCGGTCCCCGAGACGACCGTGTCGCCTACCTCGAGGCCCTGCGGCCAGAGGATGTAGCGCTTCTCGCCGTCGCGGTAGTGCAGCAGGCAGATGCGCGCCGAGCGGTTCGGGTCGTACTCGATCGTTGCGACCTTGGCAGGCACACCGGCCTTGTCGCGGCGAAAGTCCACCTTGCGGTAGCGCTTCTTGTGCCCGCCGCCGCGAAAGCGGATGGCGACACGACCAGAGTTCGAACGACCGCCGATCCGCTTCTTGCCGCTGGTCAGCGCCTTGTGCGGCCGGTCGGTGGTGAGCTCCTCGAAGCCTGCGTACTCCTGGTAGCGGCTTGCGGGATTGGTGGGTTTGCGTCGTTTTACAGCCATCTCAGACTCCGTCGAAGAAGTCGATCTGTCCTTCGGCGAGCCGGACGTAGGCCTTCTTCCAGTCGGGACGATGCCCGACGAACTGGCCCTGCCGGCGCTGCTTGCCATGCATCCGAGCGACTCGGACCTCGGCAACCTTCACGCCTTTGAACTGCGACTCCACCGCCTTGCGGATCTCGATCTTGTTGGCATTGATGTCGACGGCGAACGCCACGATGTTGCGATCGTCACGCAGCGACGTCGACTTCTCGGTGATGAGCGGGCGACGAATCACGTCTTGCAGTCTCATTCCTCGCTCCTCACTTGCTGAGCACTTCGACGAGGCGGCCGAGGGCCTCCTCGCTGAGCACGATGTGTTCCTGGCCCACCACGTCGTAGACGTTGACGCCCATCGCATCGACCGCCTTGAGACGTGGGTTGTTGCGCACGGCGAGGGCCAGCTTGTCGTTGTTGAAGTCGTCGACGAGCAGAGCCTTACCCGGCACGCCGAGGCCGCTGAGCTGACGATCGAGCGCCTGCGTCTTGTGCGACTCGAGTTGCAGGCTGTCGAGGACGACGATCTGTTCATCAGCGAGCTTGCGCGACAGAGCCGACTTGAGCGCGTTGCGCTTCTCACGCGGGGTGAGGTTCTTCTCGTAGTTGCGCGGCTTGGGACCGTGCACCGTGCCGCCCTTGCGCCAGAGCGGCGACCGGATGCTGCCCATGCGAGCGCGACCGGTGCCCTTCTGACGCACGAGCTTGCGACCCGAGCCCTGAACTTCGCTCCGACGCTTGGTCGAGTGGGTTCCGGCACGAGCGGCGGCGCGAACGGCCACGACCGCAAGATGGATCAGGTGTTCCTTGTAGGGGTAACCGAACACCGCCTCGGGAAGCTCGAGGTCGCGCACCGTCTGGTTGTCGAGGTTCTTGATTTCAACCTTCATGGTTTACTCCGCTGCCTCCTCGGACCCATCCGCCTCGGGCTGAGCGGGCTCGGTGTAGGTGCTCTTGTAGGAACGGTGGATCTCGACGTAGCCGTTGCGGCCGCCGGGAACCGGTCCCTTGACGAACATGAGGTTCTTGTCACCGTCGATCTTGACGACGCGAACGCCGCGCTTCTTGACGCGGTGATCACCCATGTGACCCGGAAAGCGCATGTTTGGAAACACGCGCGACGGATCCGCGGACTGACCCACGGCGCCGGGCGAGCGATGGAACATCGAACCGTGAGTGGCACGGCCGCCGGCGAAGTTGTGGCGTTTCATGACGCCTTGAAAGCCCTTGCCCTTGGCGGTACCGACGATGTCGACGTGGCTTTCGCCGAGGAAGACGCCGACGTCGAACTGGTCGCCCGCGCTGACTTCTTCGCCCTCGCGAATGCCGAACTCGACGAGACGGCGTACCGGCTTCACGCCCGCCTTCTCGAAGTGGCCTCGCGTGGGCTGATTGGCCTTATTGGGCTGATCGTCGAGCAGACCGACCTGAGCGGCTTCGTAGCCGTCGGTCTCCGTGGTCTTGCGCTGGACGACCACGCAGGGGCCGACCTCGAGGATCGTCACGGGGATCGCCGCGCCCGAGTCGTCGTAGATCTGGGTCATACCCAGTTTCTTGCCGAGAATGCCTTGCATGTTTCTCTCCGGATACTCGCCGGGCCTACTGTCCGAAGGCCTTGATCTCGACGTCGACGCCCGCGGGAAGCTCGAGCTTCATCAGCGCGTCAACCGTCTGACTGGTCGGTTCGAAGATGTCCAGCAGACGCTTGTGCGTCCGGATCTCGAATTGCTCACGCGACTTCTTGTCGACGTGCGGCGAACGGTTCACCGTGTACTTCGAGATGTGCGTCGGCAGCGGAATCGGGCCGACCACGCGAGCGCCGGTGCGCCGCGCGGTGTCCACGATCTCGTGCGTCGACGTATCGAGGATTCGATAGTCGAACGCCCGGAGCCGGATGCGGATCTTCTCGTTGATCATGTTCATGTGTCTCTACCTTTAACCGAAGGCTGGGGGCTCCTGGCGCCGGGGCCAGGAGCGTCGTGAGCGTCTGTTCTCGTCGAAGGAAGGAGCTCTTACTCGATGATGTCGGTGACCGTACCTGCGCCGACCGTGCGGCCGCCTTCGCGAATGGCGAAGCGAACGCCCTTCTCCATCGCGATCGGAGCAATCAGCTCGACCTCGAGGGCCACGTTGTCGCCAGGCATCACCATCTCCGTGCCCTCCGGAAGCTGAGCCACACCCGTCACGTCCGTCGTACGGAAGTAGAACTGAG
>JBCCLJ010000153.1:0-17909 GCA_039026915.1 Acidobacteriota bacterium | reverse complement strand
TCGTCTCGTCGTCAACCACGAGGGCGGCTACTCGGACTTCTATGTGCCGCTGTGTGGACTTGCGGTGATCGAAGAACTGAGCGGCATCGAGACTCCCGTCCGCGATCCCTTCGCCGGCACCGAGCAGATTCCCAACCAGCTACTGATGCCGCACCAGCAGGAGTTCATCGATCGGGCGAAGAACGGACCGCTGGCGGCGCTCGTCGCCGCGTGCTCCTGAGTCGGGGCAGCTTGGAGTCTTCACCAGCGACTGAGCTCGTCCCTCCGCTTTGGGCTCCAAGCACTCAGTACAGCTCACTCGAGAGAAAGCACGATCAGGCTGCCGTCCTCGACCCCTCCCAGTCCGAAGTCGCGCGCCTCGGCCAGCAGCCGGTCCGCCGATGCCGCCCAGCACACGTGCTCCGTGCTTTGTCGATCGATCTCCACGTCTCGTAGTCGCGACAGGTAGCGGACGTGCCAGAGCTGGCGGGAGTCGTCGATACGTCGGGCCGAAGCCCAAGCTTCGTAGGACACCTGACCCATCTGAGCCTTGGCGATGCAAGTCTCCGGGACGTCCTCGGCGATCGGGCACTGCACCTCGAGAACGGCTCGTCCAGAGGGCGACAACCGTCGCGCCAGTAGCCTCCAGAGCTCCGTGCGCTGCTCCGGACCGAAGTGGACCAAGGAGGCGCTGGCCACGAAAGCCGCAACAGACGGGGGTAAAGGAGCCCGTGCCACGGGCATCGGCAGCACGCTGACGCGACTCCTGAGGTCTCGGTCGGCCCACAAGCGCGCCATCAACGCTGCACGCATTGACGGATCGGGCTCGACGGCCAGGACCTCTGCCTGTGGAAGAGCCGATGCGATGACCAGCGTCGTCAGTCCGGTCCCGGCGCCCACATCGACCACCGGCAGTCCGTTCGTCTCCAGATCCCGCAGCGCGCTGGCGATCTCTTGATCGACAGCTGAGTGCTGATGGCCGGCGATGGGATCGTAGAACGGCGCCGTAGCCGCGTACCCACTCATTGCCCCGACTTGAACGTCAGACCGACACCGAGCACTCGAGGCTGCGCCAGCGAGCTGGCCTCCAGGCCGGGACCGAACAGCACACCGTTGATCTCCTGATCCTCGTCCAGCAGATTCCTCGCGAAAGCGAAGATCTCGACTCTTCCGAAGGCAGCGCCCGCTCGAAGACTGACATCCTGATAGGAGTCGAGCTCGAAGCTGTCGGCGACGTCGGCGGAGCGTTCGTCCACGTACTGATGCGTCAGGTTCAGAAAAGGAGTGAACCCGCGACCGAGCCAGGTCACGCGGTCCCCTCGGTAGTCGACAGAAGCCGTCGTACTGAGCGCCGGTACGTTGGGAACCGGGTTCCCTGGAGAGGATCCCGAGAACGCGTCAGCCTGCCGCATCTCCGAGTCTGTCCACGCAAGCCCGGTGGCAAGAGACCAGCGACGGCTCAGCGCGAGCTCGTACTGCGCTTCGACTCCGAAGGAGCGTGTGTCGAGGTTGACCGGAACGAATTGAAAGGCCACGAGGTCCAGAACGAAGAGCTGCTCGTCGTCGACGTCGTTGTAGAAGCCCGAGACGTCGAAGCTCGACCGGCCGCCCAGAAGACGCGTCTTGGCGCCCGCCTCGTACGACCAAGAAGTCGATTCGGCATAGGGCGGGCTCTCGACGCCGAAGGCTGCGTTGAGCGTCAAGCGGGGAAATCCGCCGCTCTTGGCTCCCCTGCCGACGGTCGTATAGAGGTTGACCTGGTCCGTCGCCTGGAAGAGTAGCGCCACGCGCCCGGTAACGAAGTCGAAGTCGGCATCGCTCTGCTCTTCGAAGGAGCCGACGGATCCTGGGAAGCCGACACCGGCAAACGTGGCGTCCAGCGACTTCTCGTCCCTGGTGTAGCGCAGACCCGCCGTACCTCGCAGGCGCGGGCTGAACAGCTGCGTCGTGACTTCGCCGTACGCTGCGTACGACTCGATGACCTGCTCGGCGTCGCGATCTCCGTTGAGGATCGGTGAGAACGTCGAACGGTTGTCGAGCTCCACATCGAGCTCCGATCGGAAGTAGACGACCCCGGCCGTCCAAGCCGTTTCACTGTCACCCGAGCTCGCCAGCCGAAACTCCTGAAAGAGGCGAGCTTCCTGCTCGCGCCAATCGGAGAAGTCCTGGGGCGGCAGGAAGCTCGCCGCCGGAAGACCAAAGAGCGGCCCGTAGATGAGGCCGTTGGTGTCGTCCAAGAGCTGATCGGTCTCGAAGCCGTTCGCCGCGGTGATCGAGGTGAGCCCGAGCGACCCGAGTGGCTTGTCGAGCCGGGCGCTCAGGCCCCAGGTGGTTCGCTCCACCTCGTTCTCCGGGTCGACCTCGACCACGTTGTCGGGCCGACCGCGGAGCACGTAGTAGAAGGGGTTCGAGACGCGACGATCGGCGTTGGCAGCGAGGTCGATGCGCAGGCCGCCCGGTTCACGCGGCTCGGCGGTCAAGACGCCGCGAGCGGCCGTGACCGTCCGATCGCCGAGATCGTCTCCTCCGGGGGCCGTGTTGTCTATGAAGCCGTCCACCGTCGACGCGCGAGCAAACAGACCTCCACGCAAGCGCTCACCGCCGAGCGGCCCCGAGAGCGAAAAGCCCCCGAGTCCGAAGCCGAGCTCACCCACCTCGAGGCGCGCGCCGACCTTGGAGACGCCGGAGGGTCTGCGCGTCGTGATGTTGATGACACCACCCTGGCTGTTCCGCCCGAAGAGCGTGCCCTGAGGCCCGCGCAGAACCTCGACACGCTCCAGATCGAGGTACGCGAACTCGGAAGCAAAGACCGGCTGCGGCACTCCATCGACGTAGGTCACCACCGAACCGTCGTCCGGGCCGATCGCCTGCGAGAGGGGGCCGATGCCTCGCAGCTGGAAGTAGGCGAACCTGCCGTCGTCGAAGCTCGTCAGCGACAGGCCGGGGGCCTGTCTGAAGAGGGTCAGAGGATCGTCGACTCGCCGTCGATCGAGGGTGTCTGCGTCGAGGATCGTCAAGGAGAACGGAACCTCCCTGGGATCCTCTTCCTGATGACGCGCCGTAACGAGAATCGTGTCGACGACGACCCGCTCCTCTGCGCCTTCCTTCACCCCATCCTGCTGTGCCGCCTGCAAACAGGTCGCGCCCACCAGCAGTCCCAGCAGTACTCCTCGAGATGTGAAGCCCATCGGTGCCTCCAGCTGCCTACTCCGTGTGTAACGCCACTCAGGCTAGACGGAGAAGGAGCAGAGACGTGTGTGGCGTCAGGGAGTCCTAGCCGCGGTCAGCGGGAGTTTCTGCGAGGGGGCGACGCAGCACTACGCTAGGCAGGACGCCATAGTGGCGACGGAAGGCCTCCGCGAAGCTTCGTGGGCACGCATAGCCGGCGGCGCGCGCCGTCTCCTGAACGGAGCGGCCCGCGTGGAGCTCGGCAGCAGCGAACTGCATGCGACGCCGGCGCACGTAGCCGAAGACCGTCATTCCGAAAGCCTCCTTGAACGCTCGCTTGAGGTAGAACTCGTTCGTACCGGCGATCCTAGCCAGCGTCGCGATGGTCGGCGGATCCTGCAGATTGCCGTCCAAGTAGTCTCGCGCTGCAAGCATCTTTCGTCGGAGCTTGCCATCGAGTCGGGGGTCCGCCTGGGGCGCGGACGCCTCTGCGCCGTTGGTTCGTGACCCGTTGGCCTGAGAACCGCAGGTCTGGGTGCCAGGGGCCTCGGAGGCGTTGATCTGCGAGGCCAGGAGCCCAAAGGCACAGGACTCCAGAAAGAGCCGGCGCGCAGCGCCGGTGTAGGGCGAGCTCAGCATGGCCTCGACCAGCTGACAAGCCGTCGGATCGAGCCATCCCAGGCGCGCGTGACGAACCTCTTCCTGCGCGCTTCGGGCCATGCGGGTCAGCACGCTGTGCTTCGGGCCGTGACGCTCGAGGAGATCTTGAATCGCTTCCGGAGAGAAGCGAAGCGAAACGGTCTCGAAGCCGTGACGCGGCAGTGTGAAAACGGACGTGGCTCCTCGCGGTGCGGTGCCCGCCCAGACCTCGAGAGGTTTCGTTGCGAAGCGACTGCGCTCGAACTCGAAGCGGCTTCCTCCCATCAGGTGGAATCCGATGCCGAGCATGTCTTCCGGTTCCTCGAACCGAAACTCGCGCTCACAACCGCCAGCGAAGCGACTGAGAACCAGCGTCACCTGATCTCGCAGGACCAGCGTTTCGACTCGCTCGCCCTCCGACGTTCTGTGGGGACTCCAGTCCCGCATCTGAGCTGTCTCCGCTGGCGCCACTCGACAAGACTCGGTAGTTATTGAGAAGAACGTATCATCTAAAGAGGCCGGCTCTCCGGAGCGGCGCGGGCCTCTGACGCCCGATGGGTCATCGGGCGTCGACGACCAAGCGGTCGACTTCACGAGATCGATCGGGTTCCCGACGGCGCCCTTAGAATCGCACCAAACCTCGCAAGGAGATGGCTATGGAGATCCCACCCTACGCCCCGCGGGACCGCGTCGAAGAGGCGCCTCGTGCAGGCGTCAGAGCGGATTGCTTCGTCGAAGCAAGCCTCGTCGGCGGTTCGATGCCCCTCGGCCTTCGCGACCCAGGCGCGTACGTCCAGTCAGGAGCGACTCCGTGAGAACCTCCCGTCGAGAGCTCCTGAGGCTACCGGCCGCACTTGCGGTCAGTCGTGGCCTCGTTGGAATCCAAGAAGCCAGAGCCGCCAACGCCGAGAACAGTGACGAGCTTCCGGCCGGTACCTTCCACGTTCGAGTCGACGACTTCCGAATGCTGTGTGAGATTCGCGGCGAAGGTCCTCTGCTCATTCACCAGACCGGTATCTGGATGTTCAGCTCAGTGGCCACCATGGCGCCACTCAACAACGCTCTGGCAAGGCACTTCACCGTGCTGACGATGGACTGTCGCGGCCAGGGTGGATCGACGCTCGGCAGCGGCCCGACCAACTACTCGAGGGCCGCAGCAGACACGGCGCGCATGATGGACTCTCTCGACATCGACGAGGCCCACTTCTTCGGCGTCAGCGACGGCGGCTGCATTCAGCTCGAGCTGCTGCTCGACTTCGAAGAGCGCGTCACATCTTCCGCTCTCTGCGGCACCCCGTACAGTCACGATGCCTATACGCCGGAGCTGCAAGCGACCTTCAAGAGGTGGCACGAGGCAATGCTGGCGGACTCCGACGACTTCTACGGACTCACGAACCAGCCTCACTCGGCAGCGATGATGGAAGCACTGAAGTCTCAGTACGCGGCCGTTTCCCCACACCCCGAGCGCTTCCTCGAAGTGATGCGCGGGCAGAGACGCTGCTGGGCTACCGAGCCTGACGTTTCGCTGCGTCGCCTCGCCGCAATCCAGCGGCCCGTCCTCGTGCTCAAGACGGCCGAGGACGAGTACATCCCGGAAGCCGCCTTCGACGCACTGGCAGGCGCGATTCCGGGATCGAGCTCAGTCACACTCGACGGCATGAAGCACTCGCCGCTCACCCACGGAAAAGAGATCGCCACCGCCGTCGCCGAGTTCACCCAAACGCTGGACACCGCCTGAACCGGCCCGCCTGCGACTCCGCCGAGCGATCCGAGCTTGATCTTCACTCTTCGAGGAGACTCTTCATGAAACGCAGCGTCCCGCTTCGATCTCTGCCGGCATTCGCCCTTCTGACGCTGCTTCTTGCCTCAGAAGGCCTCGCACGAGTTACCGCGAGCGACTACGCCCGCGCCGAGCGACTGCTGGGCTGGAACGCCTCACGACTCGTACTCGACCACCCGGTCGACCCACAGTGGATCGAGGACGGAGACGCCTTCTGGTACCGCAAGCGGGTCGCCGGCGGTCACGAGTTCATGGTCGTCGACCCGGTGTCGGGAAACAAGGCGCCGGCCTTCGACCACGCCGCACTCGCGGCGCTGCTCACCGACGCTCACTCCGGAAAGTCCTTTACGGCCTTCGAGCTTCCCTTTTCCAGCATCGAGTTCCTCGACGACGGCCAGAGCTTCCGCTTTTGGGAGCCGGCGACGCCGCCTTCGACCGAGGACGGTGAGGCCGTGCAGCGCCTTTGGACCTGCCGCGTCGCCGACCTCGAATGCGTGGGCCCCGAAGACATTGCACCCGTGCCGCCGCACGAGATCGAATCACCAGACGGTCGCTGGGTGGCTTTCGTGCGTGAAGAGAACCTCTGGATTCGAGCGCAGGGCGGCGGCGAGGAGATCCAGCTCAGCGAAGACGGCGCTGAGCACTACGGCTACGGCGTGCGCGAAGAGGGCTGCTGCTACGAAATCAGCTCTCGCCGCGCCGGCATCAAAGCGAAGCCGGTCCTCGCTTGGTCGCCCGACTCCTCGAAGATTCTCACCTATCGTCTCGACGAGCGGGACGTTGAGGACATCCACCTGCTCGAGACCACGGAAGGTCGGCCGGTCCTCCATCGCTACCGCTACGCGCTGCCGGGTGACGAGACGATCCCAACCTACAAGGTCTGGGTCTTCGACATCGGCTCGCGCTCCGGCGTCGAGATGAAAACGTCCGATCTCCCGAAGGTGAACTCCCGTGAAGGCAACGAGGACCTGCGCTGGTCGGAGGACGGCTCTTCGGTCTGGTTTCCGAGCGGTCATCGGGGCGGGCGCGAGATCACCCTCTGGACGGCGGATCCAACGACGGGCGAAGCCCGCGCCGTCGTCCAGGAGACGAGTGAGACGTTCCTCGATCTGCTGTCATACGACGGTCAGGGCGATTGGCACGTCACGGCCGACGGCGAGGAGTTGATCTGGGCCTCCGAGCGCTCGGGATGGGCGCACTTCTACCGGATCGATGTCGCCACCGGCGAGGTCCGCAACGCCATCACCGAGGGCTCCTGGATCGCCACCCACATCCTGCACAGCGACAGCGAGTGGCTCTACTTCACCGGGCTGGGGCGCGAGCCCGGCCTCTACCCCTACGCTGCTCAGCTCTATCGCGCCAAGCTCGACGGCTCCTCGATCGAGCGCCTGTCGTCCGACGACGCCCACCATGACCTCGCCATGTCACCGCAGGGCGGGGTGATCGTCGACACCCGTTCGCTGCGAGACAGCGCACCCGTCACCGTGCTGCGCCGGCCCGACGGACGCCCGATCGCGACGCTGGAGGAGGCCGACATCTCCGGCCTCGTCGCGGCAGGATGGGCGCCACCACAGCGCTTCTCGGTTAAGGCGAGAGACGGCAAGACCGACCTTCACGGCTTTCTCTATGCTCCGCCGGACCTCGACCCGGAGAGAAGCTACCCGATCATCGACTACATCTACCCCGGACCGCAGATCGGTGCCGTACGCTGGCGGGGGTTCACCGCCAACCCGGCCGGCAACGTCCGGGCGCTCGCCCAACTCGGCTTCTTCGTCGTGCAGTTCGACGCCACGGGAACCCCCTTCCGTTCGAAGGCCTTCCACGACGTCTGGTTCGGCGACATGGCCGACAACGGCCTGATCGACCACGTGCAGGTGATCAAGCAGCTCGCCGCCCGGACTCCGCAGATCGACCTCGATCGCGTCGGTATCTACGGCCACTCGGGCGGTGGTTTCTCGTCGACGGGTGCCATTCTCCGCTTTCCCGACTTCTTCAAGGTCGCCGTCTCGAGCGCCGGCAACCACGACCAGCGCAGCTACTTCTTCGGCTGGGGGGAGAAGTACCAGGGGCCTCTCGAAACCGCCGAGGACGGCTCGGACAACTACCAGTCACAGGCCAACCATCTCATCGCGAAGAACCTGAAGGGCAAGCTCCTGCTGACCTACGGCACGCTCGACGACAACGTGCATCCCAACGGCACGCTGCTCCTCATCGACGAGCTCATCAAGCACAACAAGGACTTCGACATGCTGGCACTGCCCAACCGGAATCACCGCTACGCCAACGAGCCTTACTCGATTCGCAGGACGTGGGACTACTTCGTCGAGCACCTGCTCGGCCAGACGCCACCGAGCGGCTACAAGATCGAAGACCCGCCGAGAAACTGACTCCCACGCTGAGCGTCGAGGCCGAGCCCCGCGAGTCGTTCCGCCCTCTCGGGCACGGACAGCGAGGTGACCCCGCATCGGCCACCGCCGCTCGTTGGCAGTCGGTGAGAGTCCGCTGGCGGGAGCGAGGTGAAACCGGCGGAGGGAACGGCCGTAGACCCCTAAGTATCTTATGCATAGAAGAGAACCTCGACTTGGCACGCTGGAGCTCACGCATGATCCGATCCCCCACAACGAGGCTCACCCGACTCGGCGTCGCGGTGCTCCCGCTCCTGGCGCTCGTCGCCCTCCCGTCGCGTCTCAGCGGCGACGATGCGAAGCATCCGATCGACGTTTTGATTCTCGGCACCTATCACTTCGCAAACCCAGGGCAGGACATGGTCAACCTCGAGGTCGACGATGTGCTCTCGAAAACGCGTCAAGAAGAGATCGTCGCCTTGGTCGACTCTCTGGCAGAGTGGCAGCCGACGAAGATCGCCGTGGAAAACGTCGCCATCCCGCCGCACTTTCGTCTCGACAGCTTTGCGCAAGCGCGCTCCATGCTCGAAGAGGTGCGCAACGAGACGGTCCAGATCGGCTTTCAACTCGCCCAGAGGCTCGGCCACAGCTCGGTCTTCGGCTACGACGAACGGGCGACCGGAGGTGAGCCGGATTACTTCCCGATCGATCGAGTTCAAGGCTTCGCCGCGGCGAACGACCAGGAGCACGTTCTGGACGATCTGATGGCGGAGATGACCCGCATCGTGGCAAAGGAGGAGAAGGCTCTCGCCTCGCAGTCGATCCCCGAGAGCCTCGTGAATCACAACAGCCAGGCGCTGGTCGACGAGAGACACGACCGCTTCTACTACACGCTGCTGAGCATCGGCGACGGAAATCAGCAGCCCGGAGCCGAACTGAACGCTTACTGGTACCTGAGAAACGCGAAGATGTTCGCCAAGATCGACCTGATCGCTGAGCCGGGAGATCGTGTACTCGTCATCGCAGGCAGCGGTCACAGCACCTGGCTACGACATTTCGCCCGACACACGCCGGGCTACCGGCTGACGGACGCACTCCCCTACGTCGAGCGAGCGGCACGGCAGATACGCGACCAGCGCGGTCGTGACTGAGGCGTGGCTGAAGTGCTCGGCGGAGGTTCTGGCGACGCGAGAGAAGAACGGGGCTCAACAACGACACCTTCCCGAAGCGAGCGGCTGCCCTCCCGCGCCGCGTCCCGGAAGGCCCTCGGATCAGAGACCGGCGCGCATCGCCTGCAGCATCGAGTCCCGGAGGGCGAGCTTCGTCTGCCCGTAGGCCTCGGCCGGCAACTCGGCGAGAGCCTTCGCCTTCGCCAGAGCAGCCTCGAACCCGTCGCCTGACGCGACGACCTCGTCGACGAACCCGGCCTCCAGGGCACCCTCTGGCAGATACTGCGTCGAGTGCTGCAGCGCCGCGATCCGGTGCACCGGACGGACGCGATCACGCATCGCCTCGAGCGCCCACCCGGAGAGCGTCACTCCGAGGGCCACCTCGGTCATGCCGAGCCGGAAGTCCCCCTGCTCCGCAATCCTGACGTCGCAGCCGGCGAGCCAGACGAGTCCGATCGTGAAGCAGTGCCCCTGCGTCAGGCCAACGACGGGCTTTGGGCAGGAGTAGATCCGCTCCGCCATGCGGCCCCCTCGCTTGCCGAGCCGCGCCGACGCCTCACGATCCCCGCCGGTCATCACTCTGATGTCGTAGCCCGCGCAGAAGCAGCCCTCGCGTCCCTTGAGAACGATGGCTGAGGCGTTCTGTTCGGCCTCGGCCCAGAGCTCCTCGAGCTCAGCCAGCACCTCGTGGTTGACGACGTTGCGCTTGCCGTCGTCGATCTGCAACACAGCGATGTCGTCTCGCACTTTCAGTGTGACGGTCATGACGTGTCCCTCAGAGGATCGAGTCCTCGACGTTCCTGTTCGATGCGATCGTCGAGCCGCTCCTGGCGGTGCGCGCCTTGCGCTCTTCGCTCCACTGGTCGATCTCGTCGTCGGGCACACCGTAGCCGAGCCCGCGTTCGACACCCGGCCGCGCCCGCACGCGCTCGACCCACTCCACGACGCGCGGCTTGGTGGTGATGTTGACCTTGCTCCACTTCCAGCCGCGAATCCACGGATAGAGAGCGATGTCGGCGATCGTGAAGTTCTCACCGCAGACCCAGGGCTTGTCGCCCAGCTTGTGATCGAGCACGGACACGAGCCGCAGGGCCTCGGTGCCGAACCGGTCCAACGGATGGACTTTCTGCTCTTCGGGCACGTCGGCCATGTAGCGCGTGTAGCTCAGCTTGTTGCCGAAGACGGGCCCGACGTTGGCGGCCTGCCAGTACACCCACGGGAGCACGTCCCACTTGCGCTCGTCGAGCGGCAGCAACTCGGTCGGGAACGATTCCGCGAGGTACTGCAGGATGGCGCAGCTCTCGATGATGTCGCGACCGTCGTGACGCAGCGTCGGAATCTTCGAGTTGGGGTTGCGAGCAACGAAGTCCTCCTCGAACTGCTCTCCCTTCATCAGATCGATGACCCGCACGTCGACCTCACCGATCGGCGCGCCGGCCTCTCGAAGCTCTTCGAGAAGGATCGAGACCTTCCAACCGTTCGGGGTGGGTGAAGTCCAGAGTTCCATCATCAGGGTTGCCCTCCTTTGACGTTCGTTTCGGCGAACAGCGAGAGAAAAGTCTCCCAGCGTGCAGCCAGCGCTTCGCGGCTCTCGCCGCTTCGAGCATCGACGCGCAGTCCGAAGAGCAAGCTCGTGATCAGCGGCGTCAGAGTCGACGCCGTCAGGCCAGGCCTGAGCTCGGCTCGACGCTCCGCCTCCTTCAGCCACCTCAGGCAGGTCCGGTCGAGCTGCCGCAGATGGCGTGTCGACTCGTCGTGCAGATCAGGGTGAACACCTTCGAGCTCGACGACCGAGTTCACCAGCAGGCAGCCGCGCCGAAGTCGCTGTGCCGAGGCCTCGAGGAGCGTCCGCCGAACGAACTCGTCGAGAGCGGCAAGCCCACGGTGCTTCGACTCGATCTGCCGCAGGAGCGCCGCCGAGTCTGCCTGGTAGTGCCCGAGCACCCTCTGGAAGAGCTCGCGCTTGCTGCCGTATGCAGCGTAGAAGCTGCCGCGACCCATGCCGGTGGCCTCGAGCAGATCGGCGAGAGTCGTCGATCCGAAGCCACGGCTCCAGAAGAGGTCTGCCGCCTTCTCGAGCCCCCTCCCTCGATCGATTTCCACCGGACGCGCCACGACACATTATGTACCATACGGTCCATTTCCTGCCAGAACGTCAGCAGAATCGACGATTTTGTAACCCGGACTTCAGCCGTTCCTGCCTTGACGATTCGAGGATCGCCGGGGTACAACCTCGCCAAGACGGGTCGCGACCGTCTTCCTCCCGCGCTCCGTCGTGCTCGCTCCCCGCCGCAGACGCTCCCCCCTCTCCGTGCCCAACCTCCTGAAGGAGCCTCCTCCGTGACCCTCACCGACTTCGACTACCGCTCTCTCGACTCTCGAGCAGCGCACGACGCTGCGCTCGACCTGCCCCTCGAGTCGATCGATCTGAGCAACTGGAACCTCTACACCACGGAGTCCTACGGCCCCTTCTACAAGCGCCTGCGCGACGAGTGTCCCGTGCACTATCTGGAGGACAGCCGCTACGGTGCCTTCTGGTCGATCACGCGACACGACCACATCAAAGAGATCGACAAGGACCACAAGCGTTTCTCCTCGGAGCCGACGATCCTGATTGACGACCCCGTCGAATCGCTCGACATCTCGTCGTTCATCGCCATGGATCCACCGGAGCATGACGTGCAGCGCAGGTCGGTGTCGCCCGTCGTCGCCCCGCGCAACCTGGCGCAGATGGAGAGCACGATTCGGGAGCGCGTCGTCGGCATCCTCGAATCTCTGCCCCTCGAGGAGGAGTTCAACTGGGTCGAGAAGGTCTCGATCGAGCTCACCACGCAGATGCTCGCGACTCTCTTCGACTACCCGTTCGAACGGCGCTACGACCTGACGCGCTGGTCGGACGTCGTCTCGCTCGGCGCTCAGTCGGGGTACATCGAGACCTTCGAGGACTTCCAACGCGAGATGATGGAGTGCCTCGCGGCGTTCCAGGGGCTCTTTGCCCAGCGCACCGATCCGTCGCACGACGGCTTCGACCTGCTGACGCTGATGGCGCAGAACCCCGACACACAGGACCTGCCGCCGCTCGCCTTCCTCGGCAACCTGATGCTGCTGATCGTCGGGGGAAACGACACGACACGCAATTCAATCACCGGCGGAGTGCTCGCGCTCAACCGCTACCCGAGTGAGTACGACAAGCTACGCGCCCAGCCCGAGCTGATTCCCAACATGGTCTCTGAGATCATCCGCTGGCAGACCCCGCTCGCCCACATGCGCCGCACGGCGAGCGAAGACGTCGAATTCCATGGCGAGACGATCCGCAAAGGCGACAAGGTCATCCTGTGGTACCTCTCCGGCAACCGGGACGAAGCCGTCTTCGAGCGGGCGGACGAGCTGATCATCGATCGCCCCAACGCCCGCTCGCACATCGCCTTCGGCTTCGGTATCCACCGCTGCATGGGCAACCGTCTCGCCGAGATGCAGCTGCGAGTGCTCTGGGAGGAGATCCAGAAACGCTTCTACTGGATCGAAGTCACCGGCGAACCCGTGCGCGCACGGTCGAACTTCGTGCACGGCTATTCGGAGCTTCCCGTTCGCGTTCACGCGCTGTGATTCGAGTGGGATGCAGCGCTGCGCTGCCCTCGAGAGGCCTCGCGGCGCGTGGCCCGGTCTGAGCTCTTCCTGGTACGAGGCAGCTGCGGCCGCAGGCCCTGCGTTACTCTGATGACATGGGCACGACGCTGTTTCTTCTTCTCGTCCTCGCCGCTTCCAGTGAGGCGCTCGCACCGACGCAGCCAGAGCCGCTCTTCAACGGCCGTGATCTCTCCGGCTGGTGGGTCGACGTACCCGCACTCGACGCGAGCCCAGATCTGCCCGCCAGCTTCGCGGTCCGTGACGGACGGCTCGTCAGCCTCGGCACGCCCCGTGGCCATCTGCTGACCGACCGCTCCTTCCGCGACTACCGTCTCGAGATCGAGTATCGCTTCCCCGGCGATCCCGGGAACGGCGGCGTCTTGATCCACGCCTCGACGCCGCGCGTGCTCTACGAGATGTTCCCCCAGTCGATCGAGGTGCAGATGCAGAGCGGCGACGCCGGCGACTTCTGGTGTATCCACGAGGACATTCGCGTTCTCGACATGGAGACACGGCGTCCACGCACCGAGGATCAGAACTGGGGCGGAAGAGAGGGCGATGCGCGGCGCATCCTGAACCTGACCGACGGGTCCGAGCGACCGCTCGGAGAGTGGAACACGATGATCGTCGAAGCGCGGGAGCGCTCGATCCGGGTCTGGGTCAACGGCACGCTCGTCAACCACGGCACTGAAGCGACGGCATCGCAGGGGCAGATCGCGATCCAGGCCGAAGGCGCCGAACTCGAGTTCCGCAGGATCGAGATCCGTCCTCTGCCCGACCGAGACTGACCTCCTCCCGCTCCTCCACCGCGACACGGCGCTGGCGCGCCTGCCGACCGGCTAGTCGGGTGCGACTCGCCAGGCCGTCAGACTCTCCGAGTCGCGAATGAGCAGGACGTCTCCCGACACCGCCAGGTGAGCCCAGCTCGGCGTCTCCGCTACGAGGTAGCGCGCGATTTCTCGAAACGTGCTCCCTTTCCATGCGAGGACGAGCAGCTCTCCCTCGACGGTGAGCACGAGGAGATGGTTGCCGGCGGATACGAGCGATGCGCTTTCGGCAAAGCGGCCTTCCCCGACGAAACGGTCCTCGCCGGTCCTCGCATCGATCGCCACGAGCTGGCCCTTGCGTTTGTCGGAGAGCCCCACGAGCATGTCCCGGTACAGAACCGGGGAGCTCAGGTAGAACGTGCGATCGGGGCGCTCCCAGACCTTGCGGGGCTCCCAACCCTCGGCCCTCCGCTGCGGCTGGAGTGCCAGAGTCCCGCGGCCCACTCCGCCGAAGAGCACGAGGTCTTCGAAGAGAAGAGGCGTCACCATCGCCTGGTTCGACTGCTCCGAAAACTCGAGCTCCCAGAGTGGCTTGCCCGAGGCGGCGTCGAGTCCGATCGCCAGCCGGTCGGTCAGCGCCACCATCTGTCGGCTGCCGTCGATCTCGGCAACGACGGGCGACGCGTAGGCTGGGCCGTCACCGCTCCAGCTCCAAACGCGATCCCGGTTTGCGCAGGAGTATGCGATCAACTCGCCGGCACCGCCGCTGCCGACGTGCGCGACGACGGTCCCGCGGTCGAGGAGGAGCGGCGACATCGCCGTACCGTGCACAGGTATCGGATGATCCGTTTCCAAACGGCAGAGCAGTCTGCCGTCGGTCGTGCTGCGTCCCTCGAGCACGCCGTTGAAGCCGAACGTGAAGACGACCTCGCCGTCGACGAGCGGCGTAGCGTACGGACCGCCACCGAGGGACTTCCGCCCGCCTCCCGAGCTTCCAAGCGAGCCGCCGAGGAGCGAAGTGACGGAGTATCGGTCGGCCAGTGCCTGCGGGTTGTCGGCAGAGCGCCAAAGCTCATGACCGTCCCGAAGGCGCAGGGCGCGCAGGATCTCCCTTGCCGAGTACTGCTCGTGAAGAAACGCGACGCCACCCGCGATGACCGGTGACGAGTAGCCGAGACCCGCCTTGACGCTCCAAAGCCGGATCAGCGACTCGGGCCAGCGCTCGGCGACGGCAGGCGCCTTCCCGTCGCGCTCGGGACCGCGCCACTGCGGCCAGTCGTCTGCGTCCTCGGCGCTCGTGGAGAGAGTCGCCGACTGCTCGGTCGCGGCTTCCCCGCTCGCTGCCGCCGCGAGGCTCAGGACCGCCAGCACGAGCGCGCGAGACCCGAGCCTCGCTCGGGCCCACTGGAGCGTCGTGTCTGCTTTGGCGCCGCGAGAGTGCACGGTCGCATGCTAGCAACGGCAACGCCAACGACGGTCGAGTCCGACGGCGCGACGGACGAAGTCGATCGAAGGACTGGCGGAGAATCTCGAAAGTCCGCTTAGAATCGGCACGACTTCATGAGCACCGAAGAGACAACGGCGACAGACGCCCGGAAGCCGAAGCCAGGGACCGCTCTGGGATTGCTTGCACTGGGCATCGCTGCAGCGACGCTCAGCGTGTGGGTTCTTCTGATCCGCCGGGTGGCGATTCCCGAGAACCGGGGCATCTTCCTCTTCCTGTGCGGACTCACGGCGGCACTCGCCGTTGGCGCCTTCGTGCGACGGACACGCTGGTACGGGGGAATCGCCGCGGTACTGGCGCTGGCCGGTAGCGCGCTCTTCTCCTTCACCGTCGCGATCAGCGGCCAGGAGGTCGCGCCGAACAGCATCCGGGTCGGCGAGACGATTCCTCAGTTCACCGCGCTCCTCGAGGACGGCGACACCTTCGACTCGACGAGTCTTCGAGGCCAGCTCGTTCTGCTCAAGTTCTTTCGCGCTCACTGGTGACCGTACTGTGTCGCCGAGTTGCGGCGGTGGGAAGAACTGCGGAGCGAGTTTGAAGGGCGCGGGATCCAGGTCGTGACGGTCAGTACCGACCTGCCGGAGGAGATCCGCGACCAACGCCAGCATCACGGGCTTCAGGCGATCATGCTCTCGGACCGAGATCTCGCGGTAACCGACGCCTTCGGGCTGCGCAACCAGGGCGCCCACTCGGGACCGCCCTCGGGAGCCGAAGCCCTGCCGGTACCGACGACACTCCTCATCGACCGCGACGGCAAGGTGCTCTGGCTCGAGCACTCGGAGAACTACCAGAAGCGCTCCGGCCCGGAATTCGTCCTGGCAGCGATCGAGACCCACCTGAACTGAGCCCGAGGTCGATGCGGGGCGCGGCCGAGACCCGGCTGTCACGAGTCGCAGTCGCGGCCCAGATGCTCACTCCCAGCTCGGGCCTGAAGTCGCCGCGCTCTACAATCTCGGGTCATGACTGACGACGACTACGGCTCCCGGCATCTCGCCTTCGAACAGTGCTTCAACTTCCGCGACATCGGCGGCTACGAGACCGAGGACGGCAAGACGGTACGCTGGGGTCGCTACTTCCGGGCCGGGCGTCAGGACCGGATGAACGCAGCAGATCTCGCGCGGCTACGAGCTCTCGAGGTTCGGACACAGATCGATCTCCGGGCTCCGGCCGAGATCGAAGACCAGAGCCGCGGTCCCCTGGAAGAGCTCGGCGCTCGCTACGTGCACGTACCCGTCATACCCGAGGGCGGAGCCGCGGAGCTGGCCCGCATCGTCGGTGACACGGCAATCTCTGGCCGGCGCTACCTCGGATACCTAGAGCTCGGCGCGGAAACCTGGATCCGGCTCTTCGACCTCTTCGCCGACCCGAGGAATCAGCCCTTCGTCGTGCACTGCACCGCCGGCAAGGACCGAACAGGGGTCACGACGGCCCTGCTGCTCTCCGTGCTCGGAGTCGAGCGGCACACCATCGTGCACGACTATTTGCTGACCAACCGCGACGTCGAGCGCCAGGTGGACTTCGTCGAACGGGCGATCGGCCTTCCCGAAGGGGTGGACCGGCCGACTCTGACGCGAGCCGCTGGAGTTCCCGACGACGCGATCCGTGACTTCCTCGACGGTCTCGATCGGTCTCACGGCGGCCCCTTGGGCTTTATGAAGAGCATCGGCATCCCAGTGTCGACGCTCGAGTCGGTTCGCGCGTCCTTCCTCGAACAATCGGGCGTCTGAGAACGCCGGCGATCCCACGAAAGGGAATTCATGACCGAAGCTCTTCTCCTCGCCGTCGACGACGCCGTCGCGACGATCAGCATCAACGACGCACCCTTCAACCTGATGACGCTCGAGTACGTCGATGCGCTGCGCGACCTCTTTCCGAAGCTCGTGGCCGATGACTCGATCCGCGCCATCGTCTTCACGGCAGAGGGTCTCGACCACTTCTCCGCCGGAATGAACCTCAAGCAGATTCCCGAGGGCATCCAGCGGGCGGGCAGCAGCGAGGCCTTCTTCCAAGAGCGCCTCGACCTCCTCGATCAGATCGAGAACTCGGGCAAGCCCTGCATCGCGACTCTCTTCGGCTTTTGCCTCGGCGGCGGTCTCGAGCTGCCCCTGGCCTGTCACTTCCGCCTCGCTGCCGAGGAAGGCGCCCAGATCGGGCTTCCTGAGATGGATCTGGGAGCGTTGCCGGCCTGGGGCGGATCTGCTCGGCTGCCTCGGTGCGTTGGGCGCACTCACGCGCTGGACATGATTCTGCGAGCGAAGAAGATCGACGGTCCCGAGGCGCTGCGCATCGGACTGGTGAACGAAATCCTGCCGCTCGAGGAACTCAAAGGGGCAGCGCACGAGCTCGCCAAGACGCTCGCGGCGCAGCCGCGTCTTGCCGTTCGGGGCGTGCTCGAGACGATCGTCGGCTTCGAAACGAAGACTCTTGGCGAGTCGATCGCCGACGAGCAACGCGCCGTGCGCGAGAACCGCGACACCGCTGACGCCCGGGAAGGGATGCGGGCGTTCCTCGAGAAGCGCAGGCCCGTCTTCAACCAGGAATCCTGAGGGGCTGCCGCGGACGATCGCGGTCCGGCGCACAGCCGGGCTCCCGCCTGAAAGCGGTCAGCCGAAGCGCCCCCGGCCGTGAGGTTCAGAAAAGTCGAGGTCCGGCCCCTTGGGCAGGATTCCCGGCGGCCGCGAGCCGAAGTAGATGCCCTTGATGGCCTGCAAGTCCACCGTCTCCGCGACGCCCGGCTGCTGGTAGAGGTCCCTCGTGTAGGGCCACAGCTCAGCGTAGTCCGTCAGTCGTTGTCGGTTGCAGCGGAACTGCGCGTAGTAGGCCAGATCGAAGCGCACGAGCGTTGCGAAGAGCCGCCAGTCCGCCTCGGTGATGGCGTCCCCGCACAGGTAGCGGCGCGAGGCCAGCAGCTCGTCGAGTCGGTCGAGCGTT
>JBCCLJ010000152.1:0-17930 GCA_039026915.1 Acidobacteriota bacterium | reverse complement strand
CGATGGCCTTCGCTCAGGTCACCGACGACGCACAGATCACGATCGACGACCCGAGCATCGGCAAGACGCGCGAAGACACTTCCCCCGACCCGGACACCTTGGACAGCACGGTGCAAATCGGTGAGCTGATCGAGTACCAGGTCGTCGTTACGGTGCCGGCCGGCACCTCGGCTTCGGCCAACCTCAATGACCGGCTCGATGCCGGCCTCGTGATCTCCTCGGTCGATGGCGTAACTCTGGGAAGCGACATCACGTCTTCAGTCGGCAACGAAGCCGCGATCCTCGCAGGGGCCGTCGTCAGCAACGGCGGCCGAGACCTCGACATTTCCTTCGGCACGGTGACCAACGCTGCCACCGACAACGCAGACCGCACAATCACCATCGACTACACGGCGATCGTCACCGACAGCGGTGCCAACGTCGCCGGTGCGAACCGCAACAACCGCGCGCGCTGGGAGTGGGACGGAGTCTTCCTCCAGGCGAACGCTCCGAACACTCTGGTCGTCGAGCCGGCGATCACGATTCTCAAGACAGCCAACCCGACGAACGGTGACGAAGGCGACGTCGTCACCTTTACGGTAGCCCTCTCGGTGAGCGGGGGCATCGCCTTCGACGTCACCGTGGCCGACACGATCTCCGACCCCAACTTGGTCTTCATCCCCGGCAGCGTCACGGCGGCGGGCGGCACGGTCACCACCGGCAACGGCGGCGGTGACTCGACGATCCAGGTCGACTACGCGTCGCTTGCCTCCGGCGCCAACGTCAGCATCACCTATCAGGCATCGATCGCGGTGGGCGTCGTTTCCGGGTCGACTCTCAACAACACTGCTGGCGTCTCTTGGGACTCGCTGCCTGGCAACCCGACCGGTACGCAGCGAAGCTACGGCCCCGTCACCGACGACGCTACGGTGAGCGTCGACTCGCCGACGATGCTAAAGACGGTCATCGCCACGAGCGAGGCCTCCACCGGCACCAGCCAGGGCGGCACGGAGGACGATCTCACCATCGGCGAGACGGTCACCTATCGCCTCACCGTGACGGTCCCCGAAGGCACCTCGAATCAGATCCTGATCCGCGACTCCCTACCCGCGTCGGCCCAAGCCGTTCTCGAGTACGTCAGCGCCTCCGTCTTCGACGTCGGCATGAACCTGACCGCCACAATTCCGAACCCGACGCCGGTGGTCCAGGATCTCAACCTCGGCGACGGGCGCAACGACACCGTCGAGCTCGATTTCGGCACCGTCACGAACGCGGGTGACATGGCGGTCACCAACGAAGACCGTATCTTCGTCGACGTCGTGGCACGCGTCGTCGACGTCCCCGCAAACGCCGGCGGCGACACGGCGACCAACACCGGTCTCGTGCAGTTCGGCGCGGGGCTCAACGCCACGGACACCGCCGTCGTCGATCTCGTCGAGCCTGTGCTCCAGATCGACAAGAGCAGTCCGACGACCACCGGCGACGCCGGCGACACCGTGAGGTTCACGCTCACGATGCAACACGCAGGATCCTCCACAGCAGACGCCTTCGATCTTGCGCTCAGCGACACGCTGCCTGCCGGCCTCAACTTCGTCAGCTTTCCTGCGGGAGGCACCTGCGACGTGCCACCCACGACCGGACCGGCCGAGTCCGCCGGAACGATCACCGCGAGTTGGGATTCGTTCCCCCTCACACCCGGCGGTCAGATCTGCGAGATCCTGATCGACGTGACGATCGACAACTCCGTCACTCCTGGCCAGTCGATCAACAACCAGGCAACCCTCGACTGGGACAGTCTGCCTGCGGACCCAGGTGTCGAGGAGCGCTCGAGCTCGACCAACGACAATCACATCGTCACCATCTCCTCGCCCGGCGTCAACAAGACGGTCTTTGCGACGAGCGAGGGCTCTACGGGAACGGCGATCAGCGGACCGGAGCCTGACCTCACGATCGGCGAGACGGTGACCTACCGCTTCACCGTGACGATTCCCGAGGGCACCGCTCCCAACGTCAACGTCACAGACCAGCTGCCGACGGGCATCGCCGTACTCGCCGTCGAGAGCTCTCAGCTAGTCTCCATCGGCAACCGCATCTCGGGTCCAGGCCTCCCGGCGCTCGGCACAGCGGGCACGGCGAGTGACACAAACGTCGACACCTTCGACGACAACGTTGCCTGGTCTCTTGGCGACCTTTTCAACAACCCGGACGGCGCGCAGAACGGCGGCGACCAGATCGTCTTCGAGGTCGTCGCCCGCGTCGTCGACGACGCGCTGAACACGTCCGCAGACGACGACCTCGTCAACACGGCGACCTTTACCTTCACCGGCGGATCCGCCAACGGCACCGCGCTCGTCGACCTCGTGGAGCCCGAGCTGGCTCTGGACAAGCGTCCGACCCCCGACCCGGCGTTCATCGACGCTGGAGACACCATCACCTTCGAGCTCCAGATCGATCACACGGTTTCGTCGACCGCCGACGCGTTCTCTCTGGAGATCACCGACGTTCTCGCCAACCCCGGGACGACCTGGGCCGGCAACGTGGCCACCGACTGCCCGTCGCTGTCGACGAACGCCACTGCAGCGCCGACGATCGTCTTTACTCTGCCGACACTTACTCTCGCGACGGACACCTGCACGATTTCTTACGACGTTACGATCGACAACACCGTGTCGCCGGGTCAGACGCTGACCAACACCGCGTCGCTGCAGTACGACTCCCAGCCGACCTTCACCAGCGGGGAGACGCGTCGCAGGACGACCGGTGACATGGCGTCGGCGACCGTTCTGGCCCCGACCCTCGTCAAGTTGACGTCGATGACGAGCCTCAGCGACACGATGCAGTCGCAGTACGTCGGCGGCGTCGAAGACCTCGCGATCGGCGAGACGGTCGACTACACGTTGACGGTGCTCTTCCCGGAGGGCGTCACTGACAACGCGGTCGTCGTCGACACGCTTCCAGTAGGAGCCGCAGGCATCCTCGAGGCGATCGGCGCCTCGATCACATCGATCGGCACCCGGATTTCGACCTCTCTCGCCGGCACGCCGACGCTGAGTGACGTGCTCGGCAGCGACGGCCTCGACGACACCGTCAGCTTCGACTTCGGCACGGTCACCAACACGCCCGACAACGTCGCAGACGCCGGCGACCGCATCACTCTGCTCATCACGGCGCGAGTGATCAACGATCCTCGGAACGCCGACGGCGACAACCTGACGAACGACGCCGCACTCACCTACGCCACCGGGCCACCCGTCACGGACAGCGCCGACGTCGATGTTGTCGAGCCGGACATGGGCCTCACCAAGAGCCTCGGCGCAGCCAGCAACGGCACGATCGTCTCGACGATTTCGTTGACCAACAACGGCACGGCTCCGGCCTACGACGTCTTGATCGTCGACGTGCTCGACGACTCGGTCTGGGACCTTGGCTCCTTCGCTCCGATCACCGTGCCCGCCGGCTATCTGATGTCGACCGCTGCAGGACCTGGGGCTGGGCAACTCACCGTCAGTCTGTCGTCGGACGGCGGCGCTGCTCCGCCGCTCAGCTCCGTCGAGCCCTCCGAGACCGTGCAATGGCAGTTCTCCCTCAGGCTCGCGACGCCGCAGCCGCCGAGCCCGGTAAGCAACACGGCGACGAACACGTTGGCCACGACCCTGCCTGGAAACGACCCGAACGAGCGAGACCAGCCCGACGTACCGGCGACCGACATGCTCGATCTGCCGATCCTCGATGCGACGAAGGCCGACACTCTCGTCATCGACGACAACGCTTCCGGCGGCGCCTCTCCCGGTGAAACGATTCGCTACACGCTGCAGATCACCAACAGCGGCAGCGCCGCCGCGACCAACGTGGTCGTCGACGACACGCCCGGGATCAACACGACTCTCGTTGCCGGCAGCGTCGTTGCACCGGGCGGTACGGTCGTGACGGGCAATACCGGCGGCGACACAGCCGTCCAAGTCACCTTCGCCAGCGTGCCGGTCGGAACGGTGACCGTCACGTTCGACGTCCTCATCGACAGCCCCTTCCCCAACGGTGTCACTCAGATCGCCAACCAGGCGATGATCGGCTCGAACGAACTGCCCGACTTCCCCTCGGACGACCCCGACACTCCCGCAACGGACGACCCCACAGTCACTCCGGTCGACGCTGCCCCCGACCTGACGATCAACAAGGACGACGGAGGAATCACGACGGCACCGGGCGGTCTCGTCAGCTACACACTGAACTACTCCAACGTCGGTACCCAGGTCGCCGTCGCTTCCGTGCTCACGGACACCGTTCCGGTGGGCTCGACCTTCGATGCCGCGGCCTCGACCGCCGGGTGGGTCTGCCTGCCCGACACGAGTGCCGGCTCGACGTGCACGCTCACGCTCGGCAACCTGGCGGCGAGCGCCAACGGCTCGGCCACGTTCGCGGTGACCGTCGACGATCCGCTCGCCTCGGGCATCGAACAGCTCGACAACACGGCTCAGATCGCCGACGACGGCAGCAACGGCGCCGACCCGACGCCGGGAAACAACACCAACAGCGACACGACACCGATCACCGCCGACGTCGATCTGCAGATCTCCAAGGACGACGGCGGCGTCAGCACGACGCCCGGGTCGACGCTCGTCTACACGCTCGACTACGCCAACGTCGGCGACCAGACCGCCACAGGGGCGCTCATCACCGAGACGGTTCCAGATCACACGACCTTCAACGCCGCCGCTTCGACCGCAGGCTGGAGCTGCGTCGCGGTCACGGCGGGCTCCGCGTGCTCCTTCACCGTAGGCACGTTGGCTGGCAACGGTGCCGGCGGCTCGATCGACTTTGCACTCGACGTCGACGACCCACTCCCCTCGACCGTCACTCAGATCGACAACGGGGCGACGATCGGCGACGACGGCGCCAACGGCCCGGACCTGACGCTTGGCGACAACTCCGACAGCGACTTCACGCCGGTGAACGCCGACGTCGACCTGCGCCTTACAAAAACCGACGGTGTGACGACGGCGGCGCCCGGCGATCTGCTCGTCTACGGCATCGACTTCGAGAACGCCGGATCACAGTCCGCGACGGGCGTCGTCCTCACGGAGACCGTTCCCGAGCACACCACCTTCGACGCCGGCTCATCGACCGCGGGATGGATCTGTGCGCCCGACGGCTCAGCCGGAAGCACCTGCACTCTTGCGATCGGCGCCGTCGCCGGCAGCGGTGGCGGCGGCTCGGCCGACTTCGCCGTCCGCGTCGACAATCCAGTTCCCGGAAGCGCTACGCAGATCGCCAACGCGGTCCAGATCGCCGACGACGGCAGCAACGGGCCCGACCCGACGCCAGTCGACAACAGCGCGGCCGACACGGACACGCTCGAGCGCACCCCCGTGCTCGAGGTGACCAAGACCGACGCGCTGCTGATCGACGCCGACACCAGCCTCGACGCGACCCCGGGTGACACCTTGCGCTACACCGTCGTCGTCAGCCTGACCGGCGACTCGGGAACGCTAGGAGCGAGCTTTACCGATGCGCCCGGCGCCAATACGTCTCTTGTCGCAGGGTCTGTGATCACGACCCTCGGCACCATCACGAGCGGCAACAGCGGCGGAGATACGACGGTCGCTGTCGATCTCGGCGACCTGCTCTCCCCGACGACCGCGACGATCACCTTCGACGTGACGATCGACGATCCGCTCGTTCCGGCAGGAACCACGCAGATCGTCAATCAGGGCAGCGCGCAAAGCGCCGACGAGCCCGGTGAGCCGAGCGACGATCCGGACACCGGCGGCGACGACGACCCGACGATCACGCCAATCGGTACGACGCCCGTGCTCGACGTCACCAAGGCCGACGGGCTGCTCATCGACGCGGACACAAGTCTCGACGTCTCGCTCGGCGATACGCTTCGCTATACCGTGGAGCTCACGAACACCGGGCTCGGCGATGCAACCGGCGTAACGCTGACCGACACGCCCGACGCCAGTTCTTCGCTCGTCGCCGGAACGGTGACGACGACGCAGGGCAGCGTCACTCTCGGGAACAGCGGCGGCGATACGACGGTGGAAGTCGACCTGGGCACCCTCGGAGCCGGTGCGACCGCGACCGTCACCTTCGACGTCAGCGTCGACGCGGTGCCACCGAGCGGCTTCCTGCGCAATCAGGGCATCACGCGCAGCAACGAGCTACCGGACGAACCGAGCGACGATCCGGACACACCCAACGACGACGACCCGACGGACACGCCGGTCGGAACACAGCCACTCGTCGAGGCGGTCAAGACCGATCTGCTCGCGGTCGACGCCGACGGTGACGGCAGCGTCGGCCCGGGAGACACGCTGCGCTTTGTCGTGACTTTGGAGAACACTGGTGCGGCCGACGCCAACGGGGCCCGCTTCCGCGACACGCCGGGGGCCAACACGACCCTCGTCGCAACGACGGTACAGACGAGCCAGGGCACCGTCACCACGGGCAACGGAGCCGGCGACGGTACCGTGGACGTCGATCTGGGCACCCTTCCGGCTGGCGCTCAGGCGACCGTGGCGTTCGACGTGCTCATCGACTCGCCTCTGCCCGCGGGCGTCGTACAGGTCGCGAATCAGGGCACCGTCTCGGTCGACACACTGCCGGACGAACCGACGGACGATCCAGACACTCCAGGCGACGACGACCCGACGACGACTCCCGTCGGACCGATGCCCGAGCTCGAGGTCTCTAAGGCGGATCAACTGCTGATCGACGCAGACACCTCGAGCAGCGTCACTCCGGGCGACACGCTTCGGTACACGCTGATCGTCGAGAGCGTCGGTACGGGTGGCGCTCAGGACGTCGAGCTCAACGACGCTCCTGGCGCCAACACGACACTCGTCGCGGGCTCCGTCACGACGAGCCTCGGCACCGTTACCGAGGGCAACACGCTCGGCGACACGACGGTCCGCGTGGACCTGGGCACCTTGCCAACGGGCACGATGGCCACCATCACGTTCGACGTAACCATCGCGGCGGTTCTCGTTCCCTCGACCACGTCAGCCGTCGCCAATCAGGCGCTCGTCACGAGCAGCAACGCTCCCGACGAGCCGAGTGACGACCCCGACACCGCCAGCGACGACGACCCGACCGTGACGCCTCTGGGAAGCGGACCGGCGCTCGATGCCCTCAAGAGCGACACGCTGGTGACCGATGCCGACGCTTCAGGCGGCCTCACCGCGGGCGACACGCTGGAGTACCGCGTCGAGATCTCCAACTTCGGCGGCGGCGTCGCCAACGCGGTGGTCTTCGAGGACGGACCGGTAGCCAACGCGACACTAGTCGTCGGCTCAGTGACGACGACGGTCGGTACCGTCACGACGGGCAATGCAGGCGGGGACACCACGGTCACCGTCGACCTCGGCGCGCTCGCGGGCGGCAGCTCGGCGACGGTGACCTTTCAGGTGCTGCTCGACCTGCCACTGCCTGCTGGAGTCACGGAGATCGTCAACCAGGGGACCGTTCGCTCGACGAACCACCCCGACACGCCCACCGACGATCCCGACACCGTCGCCGCTGACGATCCGACTCGCACGCCGATCGCGGGATCACCTGCGCTCGACAGCACGAAACAGGACTTTCTCCGTCTCGACACCGACGGCAACAGTGCGCTGAGCCCCGGCGACACGCAGCGCTACGTTCTCGAGGTCACCAACACCTCCGCGACCCAGGCGACCGGAGTGCGGGTGATCGACATGCCCGACGCGCTAACGAGCCTGATCAACGGAACGGTGGCAGCGTCGCAAGGCCTGGTTCTCGAGGGCAACGGCGCTGGCGACAGCCGTATCGTCGTCGCCCTGGGCGCCGTGCCCGGCAACTCGCAGGCAACGATCACCTACGACGTCGTGCTCGACGGTGTCTTCCCGCCGGGGTCCACGACGCTGCGCAATCAGGGCACGGTCGAGTCCGACCAGCTGCCCGACGTGCCGACGGACGACCCGGACACGCCGACTCCCGACGATCCGACAATGACCCCGGTCACTCTCACCCCGACTCTACAGTCGACGAAGGTCGTCGACCTGGAGGACGACGTCGATGCAAGTCGCTCGACGACGCCTGGAGACGTCCTGCGCTACACCGTCGACATCACCAGCGGTGGCGACGCCGGGCTCACCAACGTGACCTTCGATGACGCTCCGGACACCAACACGCAGCTGGTGGTCGGCAGCGTCACGACGAGCCAAGGCGTCGTCGTGGTCGGCAACTCTGGTACCGACAGCACGATCAGCGTCACAATCGGATCGATGCCGAGCGGCACGACCGCGACCATCGTTTACGACGTCAGGATCAACGACCCGCTCGTGCCCGTAGACACGACGGAGCTCGTGAACCAGGGCGTGCTGCGCAGCACCGAGCTACCCGACGTCCTGACGGACGATCCTGGCACTGCCAGCCCCGGCGATCCGACGACGACGATCGTCGTTAGCAACCTCTATGCCGTCCCGACGCTGGGAGAATGGGCGCTGATTCTCTTCGCTGCCTTCCTGGCAGCACTTGGCACGCTCTGGCTCCGGCGCGGCGCTTAGGCGCGCCCAAGCTTGGGTTGACTCAGGCGGTCTCTGGCGGCGTTGGCCGCCCGAGACGCTCTTCGCGCGCAGCCTCCTGCGCGGCCGCCACGGCGGTTCGGACCTCACTCGTGTCCCAACCTTGGCTGCGCGAGCCGCGCGCAAGAAAGGGACGCCCACCGTGGAGATGACGAGAGCCTTCGAGAAAGCGGAACTCGCAGTCCCCGGTAATCGCTTCGAGCGCAAGCCAGCTCTGTCGTTTGAGGTCCGCCTGCGCCAGGAGCGAAACGACGGCCTGCTGAGGGACCCATCGATCGGCGTAGACATCGAAGAGCACGATGCGGCCGCCCGGCTCGACCCAGCTCAGAGCACTGGCGAGGACTTCCTGCCAGCTGGGGATCGTCGACAGGCCCAAGGTGCAGACGACCGCCTGGGCCTTGCGGTCCGCATCACCCTCGAAGAAGTCCTCGCGCAGAGCAAAACGAGCGTCCTTTTCGATCAGCCGGACGTTGGTCCACCCGTGCTTCTCGCAGCGACTGCGAGCGCGCGACAGCATGCCCCGGGAGGCATCGATAGCGAGGACCTTTCCATCGTCGCCGACCCGGCTCACGAGCTCCTCGAAGTTCTCTCCCGTGCCGCAGGCGAGGTCGATGACCGTGTCGCCCGGCGAAAGCGACAGAGCTTCAGCGATCCTGCTGCGGTAGGGCCGATAGACCCAGGCCACAGCGGCGTCGTAGAACGGAGCGAAGAGGTCGTACCAGATGGATGAAGTCCCAGGCTTTTGGGGGGATGGTCCTACCCTAATTCACTCTCTCGCTGAGTGCACGGTCCAACGGAGAGAAGCTACCGATCTGTTCTCGACGCGTCTCGGCGATCTCCTGTAGCAAGAGTCGCTCTGCCTCACCGAGAGTGTCGGCGCCCTTCAGGAAGTCCACCCATTCGGCCTCGTAGTCGTCGCGCATCCATCCCGGCACGGGCGGGTTACCGGGAGCGTAGCGCGCGGTCTCGATCTCGAGGGCGAGATCGAGCCTTCCGGCTCGCAGCAGATGCGGGACAGCAGCGTAGGACGCTGTGCCGACGCTACCTTCTCCAGCCAGTCTCTCGCGCAGCTCGCGAACGACCGACTGTAGCTGCGGTCGGCGACGCAGTCGCACGAGCAACCGACGGGGGTCATAGGGGATGCCGTAGGCACCGAGGAGCGCATTCCACAGATCGTCGTCCAGAGAAAGCACGGGGGGCCTCCTGGGTTCGATTGCGGGCCAGGTCAAGGGGGAGAGCTTTGAGAACAGGGAAACTGGGAAAACTATAGCAGCGCGCGCTGCGACGCTTCAGCCGGCCTTGAAGGCAGCGAGCTTGTGGCCGTCGAGGTCGCGGAAATAGGCGCCGTAAAAGCCTCCGTCTCCCCGCGGCCCGGGAGGGCCTTCGTCCTGGGCACCGAGCTCCATCGCTTTGGCATGGAGAGCGTCGACGAGATCGGTCGACTCGACCCCCAGGGCGATCATCACACCGTTGCCGACCGTCGCGGAGCCGCCGTCAAAGGGCTTGGTCAGCGACAGAGCCGGGCGTTCCGGATCGACGGCCCACGCAATGAACGTCTCCGATTCCATGAACCGCGAAGCGCCGATCACTCCGAGCAGCTGGTCATAGAACGCAGCGCCGCGCTCGATGTCGTTGGTTCCGAGGGTGACGTATCCGATCATGCCGAGCTTCCTTTCGTCGCCGCGCGAGCGCCGGCAACGCTGAGTGTCCTGCGGAGGTTCCGCGTCATCATGCCACGCGGATCGAACGAGACAATCTCAGCCAGCGAGGGTCTTGCGGGCATGGCGGATGCGCGCCCTGACGGAGGCCTTCTCGCTCTCGGGCACCCTCTCGAACAAACGAAGAGCCCGCTCTCGGTCGTCGGCAGACGTCTGGCCCAGAACGGCGAAGCCGTTGTAGGCCCAAGCCCGGACGAACGTGTTCGTCGCGTCGAGGAGCCCCTCCAGTCGGCTGCGCAACGCATCCCGAGCCGCGCCTCGAATCTCCAGAAAAGGCAGCGTCTGCAACAGATGCAGCTGCGCGTCGACCTCGTCAGTGCGCAGCAGGACCTCGACGAGCACTGCCGAAAGCTCCGCCGAGGCGGCGACGCCCGACTCCAGACGAGCCTTGAGGATCCAGGTCGCTCCGACGCTCAGCGCTGCTTCGTCCTCGGCGGCGAGCTCCGCGAGCTCTCGTAGAACCGCGGGCTCGGCTGGGAGGAGCGCCTCCGCTTCGCGGAAGGGCTCGACGCTGCGACCGTCGAACTCGCGCAGCAGGTCGGCGACAGCGAGCCGGGCCTCCGAATCCAGCGGTTCAGGCGTCTCCTGCCAGCTCTTCTTCGCCAAGGCGCTACCGGCACCCGTGCGTCAGGAGGCTTGGCCTTCGATCGGCCAGAGGCGCCACGAGGGCACGACGGCAAAGGCGAAGAATCCGACGACGACGACCGTCGTTCCCGAGAAGCTCCAGAGAAGCTGCGGCAGGGTCTGCGCGGTGGAGCCGAGCGTGACGATAGCCAGCCCGAGGAGAGCGGAGCAGGTGGCCAAGACCGCCGCCGCGAGCCATCGGTTGACCTTGACCGCCATCCAGAGGAGGCAGATTGCGAGCCCGGCCAGCGGAGACCCATAGACGAGCACCGAGAGCAGGACACTGGGCTCGACGAGACCGCCGAGTCCACCGACGTCTCGGTCGGTGGTGTGAACGAGAGCCGAGAGCGCCAGCGGCGGCAGGGCCGCCCAGCTCAGAGCGAGGAGCTTCTTCAGTTGCCGTGACATAGAGAGATTCTAGCGGCTCCTTTCGGCCGCCCGGGTTCAGTCGCTGTCAGGGAGTGATCGAACGCCGCCAAGCCTGCAGCTCGGCGACGACCTCCGCCATCGTCTGGTATCGATCAGCGGGATCGTTGGCGACGCAACGAAGGCAGATGCGGTCGAGCACTGCGGGAATCTCGAGGTCGGGCCGGCGCTCGCGGGGCGACTCGATGGCCCCCTGCTCCACCGCCTCGAGGAGCTCGTAGGTCGTCTTGCCGCGCAGCATGGACTCGAAACTCAGCGCTTCGTACAAGACGGCCCCGAGGCTGTAGATGTCCGTGCGGTGGTCGAGATCGGACGATTCGGCGGCCTGCTCCGGAGACATGTAGAGAATCGTCCCCTGCAACTTGCCACGTGCCGTCAGCGACGGGTCCTCGACCTCCTCGAAGGGCATCGGTGGCACCTGCTCTTCGGTCATGCTCCAAACCTTGGCAAGCCCCCAGTCCAGAAGCAGCACTTCTCCGAACGGTCCGACCAGCACATTCTCCGGCTTCACGTCGCGGTGCACGACGCCGTGCTGGTGTGCGTAGTCGAGGGCGTGACCGACCTGAGCAAGGATCTCGACGCGCCGCGCCAAACGAAGATCTTCCGTGTCCTTGCTGCGGGCGTCGAGCAGCTCGCGGAGGGTCGAGCCCTCGACCAGCTTCATCGTGAAGTAGTAGTGCCCGCTGGTGTCTCGGCTGAGCTCGTAGATCGGAATCGTGTTGGGGTGCTGCAGCATCGCAGTGACCCGTGCCTCGCGAAGAAAGCGCTGCTGCTCGAAAGGATCGTCCGCAATCTCCGGGCGCAGGCTCTTGTAGGCCACGACCCGGCTGAGGTGGAAGTCCTTGCACGACTGGATGATGCACTTGCCGCCGCGCGCGATCGTCTTGAAGTACGCGTAGCGCATCTTGTTGTTGACGACGTGCTTCGGGAGCGGCAGATCGGTGTCCTTCAGATAGACGACCGGATACCGATCCTGCGGCTTGGGAAAGTCTCGCGCCACTTTTGTCGCTCCTCAGCAAAACCCTGCGAAAACAGGGAAACCAAGACTACATCTTTGTCGGCCGCAGTACGACGCCTGCGCGAGCCTTCAGCGCAGCAGTCCGGATCGTCGTCGGTCGACCGCAAAGGTCTCGTCCGTCCTGGCGCTGCCGGTCCGGCCGCGCCGAACGGAAGACGGACTCACGGTGCGAAGTGCGGTCTGCCAGAGGTCCGGCGTCACGTCGTGCAGCTGATACCCGCGCCGCTGACCCTCGTAGTAGGCGACGTGCGGGTTGTCCGGAAGGCTTTGACGGATCGGTCGATCGAGCTCCTCGGGCCAGAGCGAGCTGATCGAAGTGGCCAGAAACTCGGCCGCCAGCGCGGGGCCGTCGGGACGCTCGGCGTCGGCCGGCACGTCCAGAGCCCAGTGGGAGTGGAGGTCACCCGAGAGCACCACGCGCTGCGCAGAGGTCTGTTTCCAACGGTTCAGCAGGCGCTCTCGCTGCGCAGGATAGGCGTCCCAGGACGCCTCGTAGACCAGCGGCGCGCCGCCACCCGGGCGCCGCAGGGCGAAGGGCGAAAGGAGCACCGTACTCGCGACCGCGCTCCAGTGCGTCGCCGCCCCGGCGAGGCGGTCCTGCAGGGCGGCTTCTTCTGAAGCGCTGAGCATGCGACGTTCCTCGTTCCCGAGTCCCGCGCACCGCTCCCGGTAGATGCCGAAGCCGAACGGCGGACGGCCCGGCCGGGCCTCCACCGGCCGGCAAAGCCCCTCGGGATCGCGATGCTGTCGCGTGTCGAGCAGATCGAGCTGCAGCAGATCGCCCAGATCGAGGCCGCGGTAGAGCGAGAGCGCGCCGTCGGCCAGGGGCGGTTCGCGCATCGGCATGTGCTCGTACCAGGCCCGGTAGGCGGCCGCACGGCGGCGTGTTTCCGCAGCGGTCCGGGGGCGCTCCGCCCCGGCGTCGTGATTGTCCAGCGTCGTCAGGAACGGCAGAGATCCCAGAGCCCGCTGCAGCGAGGCGTCGGTACGGTACTGGGCGTGGCGCAGCCGAAAGTCCTCGACCGTCTCGGGCACCTCGGGACGCTCGTGCCGACGCACACCACCCCGAGCGACCTCGTAGATGAAATCGCCGAGGTGTACGACGAAGTCGGGCTCGTCTTCGAGTAGAGCGTCGTAGGCGACGAAGTGCCCTTCCTCCCAGTGCTGGCAGCACGCCGTAGCGAAGCGCAGCCGAGCGACTTCGTCGGACGGGGAAGGCAGCGTTCGAGTCCGGCCCACCGGACTGATGGCGGAGCCACTGACGAACCGGTACCAATAGGTCCGCTGCGGCTGCAGGTCCTCCACCGTAACGTGCACGCTGTGCGCGAGCTCGGCGACGGCGAGGGTGCGGCCCCGGGCCACCACGTCAGCGAAGCGTCCATCGCGGGCGACTTCCCACGAGACGCCAACGTCCCCCTGAGGCATTCCGCCTCCGGGCTCGAGCGGTCGCGGGGCAAGGCGCGTCCAGAGTGCAACGGCGTCGCCCGTGACGTCCCCAGAGGCGACACCGAGGACGAAAGGGTCCTCCGGCTGGGCCCAGGCTCGGCCGGTCGTGGCCATCGCCCAGGGAGCGGCGAGCAGTGCGGCGAGAAAGCGGCGCCGATCCGGCGCCCCGTCGCGGGGGCGAAGAGAGCTGGAGGAGTCGACAGGCACGGTCCGACCCTAGCCGTTCACCGCCGCTCTCTCGAAAAAGAGATCGAGAAAGGACGTCTCCGCCTCGCGGTGAGGCGGAGACATCGGGCTCAGAAGCGGGAGCCCTCGATCGTCACGTCGGCGTGCTGCCAGGCACGGGCGAAGTCCCGTGCGGCCTGGGCCGCCTCGGCCGCGCGACCCTGGTCTTCGAGACTCCGAGCGAGCCCGCGAAGCGACCAGCCGTTCCAGGGAAAGGCCTCGAGGTCGGCGCGATAGACGGCCTCGGCCTCCTCAGGCTCTCCGGCCTCGAGGAGGACGGCGCCGAGGTTCTGGCGCACCGGGAACTGCCACGGCGGAGGCTCGTCGTAGTTGAGTGCCGCTTCGAGCTCGACCCCCTTCTCCAACGCCGAGACCGCGCTCGCCAGATCACCGCGAGCCGCTGCGATCTCACCCCGCAGCACGAGCTGAGCGATGTCGACGATCTGTCGGCTCGTATTCAGATCCCAGATCGTGACCTCATCGAGCACCGGACTCCGTGCCAGGGACTCGAGGGTCTCGAGCTCGGTCACCGCGGCGGCGGCGCGACCCTGACGCAGATGAGCCATGCCGCGGGCGAAACGCCAAAGGGCGTTGGGGTAGACGAGGTCCTCCGCCGGCTGAGGCTCTTCGAGGATCTGCTCCCACTGGCCGAAGCGCACCTGCACGAAGTAGGGCGTCGCCCAGTAGTGCTGCAGCGTCAGGAAGCCCGGAGTGCGCATGCGCTCGTCGTCCATTCTGCTGCGCAGATCGCTTGCCGTCGCAAGCGCCAGCTCGGAGCGTCCTTCGAAGCTGGTACTCGACGTCAGGAAGTGATGGTTGTGCCAACGGTAGGTGTCGTAGACCGCGGACGAACCGTGCTCACGCAAAAAGCGTTCGTCAGCCTCGATCGCCTTCTGGTTGACCCGCGAAGCATCGTGGTACTGACCGACCCGGATGTAGATGTGCGACCCCATGTGAACGAGGTGCCCGGCTCCCTGGGCCAGCATTTCGAGACGCGCGGCGGCGGGCAGGCCCAGGTCGGGACGGACCTTCTCCACCGCGTGGATCAGGTAGTGGTTCGCGCCGGTGTGGCCCGGTTCGCGACGCAGGACCGTCTCGAGTACGGCCAGAAACTCGCTGGTCACCGGGCGCGGCTCGTTGTCTTCGGTCCAGTAGTCCCACGGGGTCGTGTCCATCAACGACTCCGCGAACAGCGTCGCCAGATCGAGGTCGGCCGGATACTTCGTGTAGACCCGCCGCATCGCATCGGCGTAGGCCTTGTCGAGATGCGACCGGTCTTCCGGCGGTTCGGCCTCGTATCGCTGGGCCAGAGCGTCGATCGTGTCGCGCTCCTTGCGCGTGACCCCGGCCGCGAGGCGACGCGCACGCTGCACCGAAGCGAAGGCCTCGGGGTTGTCGGCGGGGTCCATGGCACCGTTGATGTTCGGGCCCAGGACGAGCGCAATCCCCCAGTGGCACATGGCGCAGTCGGGGTCGAGCCGGACGGCCTCGCGAAAGGCATCTGCGGCTGCGGCATGGTTGAAGCCGTAGGCCAGCTCGAGCCCCTGATCGAAGAAGCGTTGGGCTCCGGGCGATTCGGTGGTGATCGGATGGTGCAGACCACTCAGCCCGTGTACTGGCTGAGCGTGTCGGTGGCCGTCGTCCGAGAAGGCCGCGGAGGCGAGCAGCACCGAGGCCGCGAAGGAGGTGGGTATCCTGAAATTCATCGTCGTTCTCCCGACGTTCGTTGGCAAGGTCTAGGCCACCGCGCGCGGTGAGCGCTCGACGGCCATGGAGAGAACTACGGCGTTCCTCAGAGAACCCGGCCATTCCAGAGGACGGCAAGGTGCGTCGCAGCTCTCTCGCGGGAGAACAGTTTCAAGACGCAACCATTCCTCTCCGGCCGGAGAAGCCCTCCCACCAGCCGAGCCAAGGGACGCACCGCCGTGATGAGGGGCCGAGCTGCCGACGATCGCCCGAGGACTCGGGCGTCAGGATCAGAGCGGCATCCGCATTTCGGTGCCGACCGCCTCGATCCCGTACTTCTCGTAGAAAGGCCGGTTGTGCTCCGTCTTCTCCACAAGGTAGAGGCCGTACTCGGCGCAGCCTCGCGCCCTGGCGTCGTCGATCGACTTCTGCACGAGCAGTCCACCGACGTTCTTGCCGCGCGCCTCAGGGTCGACGATGAGCTCCTCGAGCTGGCAGTACTCACCGCACCGCAGAGCCAGGTTGTAGCTGACGCTGACCATGCCGAGGATCCTGCCGTCCTCCTCCGCGACGACGAGGCGGCCACGCTCCTTGGCGAGAAGGGATGCGAAGGTCGCGCTGATGTTCGGAGTCGACCCGGTGCCCGCCGCGGCGCTCAGCGCGGCCAGCAACTCCTGGACACGGGGTTCGTCCGTAGCCACTGCGTCTCTGAGAGTGATGGACATGCCGATTTCTCTCCTTCGGAGGGTCTCGGGCAGACCCCAAGGACGGGAACGAAGCGTTGCCGCGCGCTCAAAAGCCCTTGAGCTCCGCGAACCGGTTGCGATGAAACGACGCGTCGCCGAAAGTCATCTCCGAGACGCGCGCCCGCTTCATGAACAGACCGATGTCGTGCTCGTCGGTCATGCCGATGCCGCCGTGCATCTGCAGCGCTTCGTTGGTCAGAAGCTGGTAGGCGTCACAGCAGCGGGCCTTGGCGTTGGAGACCTGGATCGCGGCGTCTGCGGAACCCTCGTCGACGGCCCGCGCCGAAGCCATGACGACCGAGCGCGCGAGCTCGCGCTCGACGAACATCTCGGCGGCGCGGTGCTTGAGCGCCTGGAAGGTGCCGATGAGCACCCCGAACTGCTCGCGTTCGTTGAGATAGGCGATCGTGCGATCGAAGGCTTCGGTCATGCCGCCCAGCATCTCGCCGCAGAGCGCGACGGTCGCGCGATCAACGGCGTCGCCGAGAGCCGCTCGCCCGCTGCCGACCTCACCGACGACATCGGCCGCCGTCACCTGCACTCCGTCGAGCTTCAGCAGCCCCGCGTTGCGCGAGTCGATGCGCTTCTGACGGGTACAGGAGGCACCGACGCGGTCCGAGGGAATCAGAAAGAGAGTCACACCGTCCGCATCGCGCGCGTCGCCTGCGGTGCGCGCCGAGACGATCCAGCCGTCGGCATCGTAGCCGTCGATGACCTGGATCTTCTCGCCGTTGAGGACCCAGCCGTCGCCCGCGGCGCTGGCCGAGGTGGTGACGTGCGAGAGGTCGTAGCGAGCGCCGTCTTCCTGGTAGGCGACGGAGAGACGCCTGGAGCCGTCGATCGTCGCGCCGATCCAGGCTTCGCGCTGCGCATCACTGGCGCCGTTCAGGAGGCTGCCCGCGAGGACGACCGCCGAGATGTACGGCTCGGGGGCGAGGCCCTTGCCCAGCGCCTCGGTGATCAGCACGACCTCGGCGAGTCCCATACCGAGACCGCCGTCGGCTTCGGCGAAGGGAATCGCCGTCCAGCCGAGGTCCGCCATCTCGGCCCAGACCTTCGGGTCGTAGGCGAGCGCGTCGTCCGCGTCGCGCAGGGAGCGCAGACGAGCGATGCCGTCGTGCTTACCGGTGAATTCTGCGGCGGTGTTGGCGAGCATCTGCTGAGCGCCGTCGAGTACGAGTTTCATGGGTATCTCCGGAAAGAGGCCGGGCATTGAAGCTGGCGCACGACCTTTGGTCCGATCTCACGGCGCTGCGCTCCTGCGATGACGCGCAAACGGGTCACGGACAGTGCGAATAGCTTGGGCATGGGCAAGCTCGGCAGATCAAGAGGTCGGCCAAGCGACGCGAGCGCAGCGAGCTTGGAGCGCGGAGGTCGCGAAGCGGCCAGAGCATCAAACAGAGCGAGCGCAGCGCTGGCGTACTTTGGGCACGCCCGAAGATCCCAAGCCTCTGGTCGCGCGGACGCAGAGATCAGACTTGCTTCGAACTCCGCCAACCTCGCTGTCAGAGACTTG
>JBCCLJ010000151.1:0-17939 GCA_039026915.1 Acidobacteriota bacterium | reverse complement strand
GCACCGCCATCCCGGCTGCGGTAGAGGCCGCGCTCCTCGTTGGGGCCGAAGGGGTGACCAAGAGCGGCGGCGTAGACGAGTTCGGGATCGCGCGGATCGACTTCGATGGAACCGATCTGCCCCGCCTCGGGAAGGCCGAGGAAGCTCCAGGTGTCGCCGCCGTCGGTGGTCTTCCAGACGCCGCGACCCGTCGAGGTGTTGCCGCGGATGTCCGCTGAGCCGGTACCGACGTAGATCACGTTGGGGTCGGAATCGGCGACGTCGATGGAGCCGATCGAGCCGCCGAAGAAACCGTCCGAGATGTTGTGCCAGCTGTGGCCGGCGTCGTCCGTCTTCCAGACGCCACCGCCGGTCGTGCCCATCCAGTACGTGGCGGGGAAGTCGACGTGGCCGGTCACCGCGGTCGAGCGACCGCCTCGCCAGGGGCCGACGCTGCGCCAGTCGAGTGCCCGCAGCAGCGACGGAGAGACGATCTCGTTCGGATCGCGCTCGGGGCCTTCCTGAGCCGTGGCGGTCGTCGCGGCGAGGGCGCACAGCACGGCCAGCTGAGAGGCGACACAGCGGAGGGCGAGGGGAAGGTGAAGGGCGGCACGGTAGTCAGACATATCGACCCCTGAACGTATTGTTGAGAAGTGCGCAGTATAGCCACGGCGCAGCGCTGCTTCGGCGTTGGGGGCACCGCCCGCCAGCGACGAGAAGTCTGTGCGGTCGCAGGGGGCGGTGGCGGATTCGCAGAATCCGATCGAATGCGAGGAGCGAAGCGGAGACTATGTTCGGCTTGGCATCGTGCGACCTGCGACGCGTCATCGTAGCGCTCGCATGGCTCTTCACTTTCAGCGAATCGCCTGCGTCTGCAGCGTTCCAGGAACTCCCAACGCCTGCAGAGGACGAGACGAAAGAGAGCCCGTCGGAGCCGCAGGTGAGCTGGAGCCTGCAGGGAGGGCTCAACCCGGTCGGTGAGGAGAACCTCTTCTGGAACCTCGCGGAGACGGCCGCTCCCGACGCGGGCTTCGACTCCGATGCCAGCTGGCTCGAGCTCTACCTGAAGCCGGGGGTGAACTTTCGGAAGAGGATCAGCAGCGATTCGACCTTCTACGGGAGGCTCTCGGCCGTCGCCTCTTTCACCGCGTCCACGGACGCCTTCGACGCGACGGACACCGGACGAGTGACTCTCGAGGAGGCCTATCTCGGCTACCGCGCCAGCTCCTCGGCAGGCTTGTCCTTCGACGTCTCTCTCGGAGCGAGGGAGCTCCGGCTCGGCACCGGCATGTTGATCTCCAACGGGGGCAGCAGCGGCTTCGAGCGCGGGGCCCTCAAGTTCGGTCCCCGCAAGGCCTGGGAGCGGTCGGCGATCGCTCGCCTCTCGAAGGGTGCTCTCACCGCGACCGCGTTCTACCTCGACCCGAACGAGCTCGAGTCGAACGATACGGAAACCGCACAGGCGGGAGTGGACTGGCGCTGGGATCCGTCCGACGGCGTCTACCTCGGTTTGACTTACGTTCACGTACTCGAGTCGGAGGCTCCCTACCCGCAGGCGGCCCCGGGTGGAGTCGGCCCACCGACCGTGACGACGGGTGCTCGAGAGGATCTGAACGCGGCGAATCTGTACGCGGGAGCCCGTCCTTTCGAAGGGGCGCTCTCGGGTCTCTTTCTCAGGTCAGACCTGGCCTACCAGTGGAACGACCGAATCGATCTCGAGGCCTGGGGCGGACGGGTGCAGGCCGGAGTCGAGTTCTCGTCGGCTCGCTGGGCGCCGACTCTGACTTACTCTTACCAGGCCTTCTCCGGAGACGATCCCGACACGACACGGCTCGAGAGGTTCGACCCTCTGCAGTTCGAAGGCTCTCCGAGCGCTTGGGCCACCGGCTCGAAGTCTTCGATGGTGTTCATCAATTCCAATCTCAGAGCGCACCAGCTCTCTCTTCGACTCCAGCATTCGAAGCGGCACGCCACGACGCTGCGCTACGCCCACATTCGGGTCGACGAGGAGCGCAGCCCCATACAGTTCGGCCAGGCGACACGGGTCGACTTCGGAGACGGTGTCGCCACCGTCATCTCGGGCGTCACGGACGCGCACCTGGCCGACGACTTCTTCGTCGAATACAGCCAATCCATTAACCCCAACACCTTCCTGACCGCCGGCGTCAGTCTCTCCGTCCCGGGAGAGGGCATCGAACGCGTCGTCGAGGGAGGTGTGCCCGACTGGACCGGGGGATTCATCAATGTCGTCTTCAACGACTAGCCGTTTCGCTTTGAGTGGCGCCGCCTTCTTCTTGGGTGTGGGCGCCCTTGTGGGTCTGGTGAATACGGCGGGCGCTCAGCAGGCGCCGCTCTCTGCAGACGCATCCGACCCGAAGACCCTGAGGTGGATGGAGGGCTTTCCACCGTCTCCTGAACGGCAGATCGAACAGCCGGACTCGAACTACTTCAGCTTCCCCAAGCTCCGCTGGACTGTCTGTCACCTGCGCGAGCTCCTGCCGACGGAGCAGGTGAGCCGAGGCCTCGGTGCACCGGCCGGGCTCGACTACGCTCTCGACGAGGAGGCGATCGATCGACTCACCTTCCAGACGATGAACGACGGCCGGCAGATGACCTTCGAGGAGTCCCTGAAGGCGAATTACACCGACGGCATGCTCATCCTTCACGCAGGCAAGATCGTCTACGAGCGCTATGTCGGCTGTCTCGACGAGGCGGGCAAGCACGGCGCGATGTCGATGACCAAGTCGCTCACTGGCCTGCTCGCCGAGATTCTCGTGGCGGAGGGCAGCCTCGACGACAGCGCTGTGGTCTCTTCGATCATCCCCGAGCTGGGCGACAGCGCTTTCGGCAATGCAACGGTCCGCCAGGTGATGGACATGACGACAGGCCTCGCATACAGCGAGGACTATTCAGATCCGGAGGCCGACATCTGGGTTTACTCGGCGGCCGCCAGCCCGCTTCCCAAAGCCGTCGATTACGACGGCCCCGACAGCTACTTCCAGTATCTGCAGACCGTGCAACCCGAGGGGCGTCACGGCGACGCCTTTCATTACAAGACGATCAACACCGATGCGCTCGGTTGGATCCTCTCACGGGTCACGGGAACGGAAGTCACCGAGCTCCTGTCCGAGCGGATCTGGAGCCGTATTGGGGCGGAGCAGGACGCCTACATGACCGTCGACGGCAAGGGCACGCCGTTCGCAGGCGGCGGCCTGAGTGCCGGCCTGCGCGATCTGGGTCGCATCGGGCTGCTGATGCTCGGAGAAGGCGAATTGAACGGCGAGCGGCTGTTCCCTGCAGACGTCGTCGCCGGTATCCGACGGGGAGGTAGCAAGGCGGCCTTTGCCAAGGCGGGCTATACGACGCTGAAGGGGGGAAGCTACCGCGGCATGTGGTGGGTTTTCCACAACGAGAACGGCGCATTCGCGGCCCGCGGCGTGCACGGGCAGACGATCTACGTCGATCCAACGGCCGACATGGTCCTCGTACGCTTCGCCTCCTTCCCCGTGGCGAAGAACGCCAAGATCGACCCGACGTCGCTTCCCGCCTATCAGGCCGTCGCGGACTACCTCCTGGCCAAGCGCTGAGCTGCGGCGGGCGGATGGGCCTGGAGCCCGACGCGTTGCCAGGGCCTGGCGACGCTTTCAGGAGTTCCCCAGAGCCGACCCGGCGCGGATGTGAACGTCGCGCTGCGGGTAGGGCAGGGTGATCGAGGCGTCCTCGAGCGCCTCCTTCATTCGGTGAGTGAGGTCCCAGTAGACGGTCCAGTAGTCCTCGGTCCTCGCCCACGGGCGGCAGACGAAGTTGACCGAGCTGTCGGCGAGCTCGTGCACACGCACGACGGGCTCTGGATCGTCGAGGACCAGAGAGTGCGACTTGACGGTCTCCTCGATGACCCGCAAGGCATCGGGGATCGAGTCTTCATAGGAGATGCCGAAGACCAGGTCGACCCGTCGCGTATCGCTCGCCGTCACGTTGGTGATCACGTTCCCCCAGACGTTCTTGTTCGGAATGACGATGACCTGATTGTCCGGCGTAGTGACCGTCGTGGCGACGATGCTGACCGACTGCACGGTGCCTCCGGTGCCGTCGACAACGACATAGTCCCCCTCGTCGAAGGGCCGGTTGACGATGATCATCAGCCCGCTGGCGAAGTTGCCGAGAGTGTCTTGTAGGGCAAAGGCCAGGATGAAGGAGGCGCCGCCGATCATCGCGAAGAGTGGAGCGACGTTCACTCCCAACGCCGCGAGCGCGAACAACAGCCCGATCGTCAGGACGAGCCAGTAGGCCGTGTTGACGAGGAGCGACTGAAGGAGCTTGGAGAGGTCCGGAACGCGGCCGAGCCAACGACGAACGAGGCCGCGAATCGAGCGCGACACGAAGACCAGGGCCAGGAAGAACAGCGCCATCAGTCCGAGGTTCCGCGCGATGGCGAGACCGCCGTCGGCTCGCGTCAGCCAGGTGGTGATCGCGATGGCAATGGCCTTGGGGTTCGCCAGCAGCGTCTCACTGAGCAGAACCGAATCACGGTAGGCGCGAAGCTCTCGGACGACCGCTTCGTCGCCCCCCTTCGCCTCGAGTGCGTCGACGACTCTGCTGAACCGCTCGAAGAGAGCGGCTCGCTCCTCGACCGTTCTCGCCAGCACGCGGTTCGTCTCCGCCGAGACGCTGGAGGGGTCCTCCAGGCGAGCGACCTGTCGTTCGGCGATCTCCTCGGTCTTCGCGCGAACGATCTCCAGCCACGAGTCTGCCAGGGGGGTGAGCTCGACCTTGGTCAGCGGGACGAGTCGGTAGGCAAGCTCTCTGGACGTGATCTCGGGATCGGTGAGATCTGACGAGACCGAGGGACTCGGAGGCGCTGAAGAGGCGGGTTGCCCGAGGGTGGGCCGTATGGAGATGGCGAGCGCGCTGAACAGGACGAGTCCGCCCAGGAGCGCTCGCGCTCCCGTGATTCGCTCTCCCTTCGCACGGGCCAAGGCCCTGCTCTGATTTCGGCTTTCGGCGGTTCGTCTCGTTTTCACCGTCGTCCTCCAGTGGGGCGGAGAGAACTCACGCGCAGCTTCTTTGCCTTGCCGGTTGCAGTTGGCGCGATGAGAGGCTCCTCTCGGGTTCGTTTCTTCAGTGCGGGCTTCGATGCGGCCGTGCCTCTGGATTCGCTCTTCGAGGGCGTTCGTCGGTGTGCTCGAGTCGGCGTACTCGTGCGGTCATCACCTGCGAACGACACCCGCCCACAGCGTTGAGAACTGATTTTGGTCTACGCACGACGAGCTGCGACGATGGGGTAGGCTGCGGCTCCCCAAATCAACACTCGCAGGTGATACCTCATGCTTTCAGACCAGAGTTTTGTCGTCCGTCCTCTGCCCACCGTCATCTTCAGCAAGGGGGCGAGCCTGTCGCTGAGCGAGCAGGTCAAGGCCCTCGGTCGCGACGCCGCCTTCATTGTCACGGACAAGAACCTGGCGGCTGCCGGCGTCTTGGACCCGGTGCTCGAGGCGCTGCGGGCGGCCGACGTGCGCGTCGAGGTCTTCGACGGCGTCGAGCCGAATCCGACGGACAAGAACGTCGAAGACGGGACGGAGCAGCTCGAGGCGCTCGGTGAAGCCTGCGTCGTGCCGATCGGCGGTGGCTCGCCGATGGACTGTGCGAAGTCCATCGCGCTGCTCGCGGCCAACCCCGGCACGGTGGAGGAGATGCAGGGGTCGCAGCCGGCCAACGCCACGGCGCCGGTGATCGCGGTGCCCACGACCGCGGGGACGGGCTCCGAGACGAACAGCGCCTGCGTCATCACCAACACGCGCCTCGGTCGCAAAACCTACGTGATGCACCCGAGCATCGTTCCCGCGTTCGCGATTCTCGACCCGGACCTGACCATGGGTCTGCCGACCTACCCGACGGCGACCTGTGGTTTCGACGTTCTCACCCATGCCGTCGAGGCCTTCGTCTCTGCACGCGCGAGCAGCTACTCTGACGCCATCGCCCTCGAGGCGATCGGGAAGGTGGCGAACCACCTTCGCGAGGTCGTCGAAGACGGAAGCAACGCCGAGGCGCGCTCGCAGATGCTGCTCGGCTCGGCGATGGCTGCGATGGCCTTCAACGTTGCCGGCCTCGGTTCCGTGCACGGCACCGGTCACGCGATCTCTGCACGCCTGAACACCGCACACGGCCAGACCCTGGCGACGATGCTGCCGCACGTCATGGAGCACAACATGCCGCAGCGCGAGGAAAAGTACGCAGAAGTGGCCCGGATCCTGGCGCCGGCGCAGTCGGCGAGCGGTAGCGGTGCCATCGACGCGGTCCTCGAACTGCGCAACGACATCGGTCTCGAACGTTCGATCAGCGACCTGGGCGGTGAGGACGATCTCCTCGACGTGCTGGTAGAGGATGCAACAGCCGACCTCGTGAACATGAGCAACCCGGTGCCCGTCGACGCGGCGGCCTTCGAGAAGCTCTATCGCGCTGCCTGGTAGAACCCGTTTCCCGGCGAGCCGCTCGAGGCAGCGGCCGCCGGGGGCTTTTGAGCCGGGGTACGGGGCGGACTCCCCGTCTCGCTGACCGGCGAGCGTTTCGATCGCCGAGACGCTTTCCTACGGCTCGCTGGCGGGGATTCGGGCGATGCGCTCGGTTCCCGCGATGCCGCCGACCCAGACCTCGTCGCCGATGCGAAGTCCGACCGTGCTGAGCTTCAGGCTGTCGCTGGAGGGCCGGTTCATGATCTCCTCGACGTCACCGGTCTCGACGTTCACTCGCGCGAGGTGGTTGGTGACTCCGTCGCAGCCGGCGCCGTTGAGGCAGCCGACGATTCCCGCCACCGTTTCGGCGTTGTGGCCCGCAGCATAGACAGCGCCGTCGGTCCCGAGCCGGACGTTGTCGACGTGAAATCCGACGGGCACTTCCTTGGGTTCCGCCCCGTTCTCGCCGCGCGCCAGCCGGATGAGTGACTTCGTGGCCCAGCCGCCGACGTAGAGCCAGCGTCCGTCGGTCGAGGAGACGAGACCGTTGGGGCCGCGCTTGGGGCTGCCAGCAACCTCGGACCAGCCGTCGTCCGCGGACCACTCGAGCACCGATCCCTGCGCGAAGTTGAAGTTCGTTGCGGCGAAACGACCCTCAGGGAGTGCCGTCACGGAGTTCAAACTGACGCCTTCCGGGGCGATCGCGCAGCCGGTCCAAGTCAGCGAGGGTTCGTTCGAAGAAGCGTCGAGCTCGAAGACCTCGACTGCCTCGCGAGCCCCGTGGCGTACGACGTAGAGCGTGTGCCGGCCGTCAGGTCCCGGCCGCAGGCTGACTCCGTGGGGCTGGAACCTGTCGCGTACTTCGCCAGGGCAGGCACCGAAAGTGGCCGTGTCCGGGCTGGCGCTCGCTCCCTCGGGAAACACGCGGTGCACCGTGCCATCTCCCCGCACCAGGTCGATGCGTCCCTCGTCCTTCATGCCGGAGGCGACGACCCAGTCAGTGTCGGGCACCGCGACGAGGTCTTCCGGATCGCCGAGGCCGCAGATGAAACGGACTTCGCCCTCGGGATCGCAGGCAGCCTGCGCCGGAGAGCCGGTCAGAAGAGCGGTCAGGAGAGAGAGGGAGACGATGAAGGCTCGCATGCTCGGTCCTCTTTGGGGAGTCTGGTCGGCGCGGATCTGCGCGCGAGAGTTGTGGGACTCTCTCCATGATCCCGAGGAGCGGCGCGATTGGCAAGCCCGCCGTCGGCAGAGTGCGAAGGCCCGAAGGTACTATCGAGGCATGCTAAGCGGGATCACGCACTACTTTTCTGCACACTCACTCTTCGCTTTCTTCGGCTTCGAGAAGCTCCTGTCGATCGCCGAGGAGCACGGCCTACCGGTCGTCCACAGACCCATCGACCTTCACGAAGTCATGGAAGCCGCGGGCTCGAGCCCCTTCGCCACGCGCACTCGCGAGCACGTTCGCTACTTCTTCGGACTGGAAGCGCGACGCTGGGCGTCGATGCGCCGCGTCGAATGGCTCGGCAGAATCCCGAAGGCTCATTCGAAGCCGTACCATCGGGCGAATCGTCTACTGATTGCGGCGGAGCTGAGGGGGGGCGAAAACGGGGCTCTGGCCTGGGAGCTTCTGAAGAGGCACTGGCAGGAAGGCGCCGACCTGGCCGACGACGCGGTCTTCGAGTCGGCTCTCGCGTCCGTCGGTCTCGAGGCCGAGCCGCTGATTGCCGAGGTGGAGAGCGAGGCGGTAGCGCGGGCCTACGAGGCCTACACCGAAGAAGCGAAGGCGAAGAGCGTCTTCGGGTCGCCGACCTACTTCCTCGACGACGAGATGTTCTACGGCCAGGACCGGCTCGAGATGATGGAGTGGCGGATCGAGCAGGAAAGCGAAGCGGGCTGAAGCGAACGCCCGTTCGAAGACAGGTTCGAAGAACGAGCGCCGCGAAGAGCGATCAGCCCTTCGGCGACACCTTCACGATCTTCCCACCTTCGGCGTGCTCGAGGAGGAGCAGAATCTCGCCCTCCGGCCCAACCTCGAGGTCGCGCACGCGAGCCATGTCCTCGATCAACGTCTCGCGCTGCTTGAGAATGCCGTCTTCCATCTCGAAGCGGTAAAGATCCCTGCCCTTGAGTGAGCCGACGAGGAGTTGCCCGCGCCACTCTGGAAAGGCCTCGCCGTCGTAGATGATGAAGCTCGACACGGCGACGCCCGGTGTGAGATCGACCACCGGCTGCTCGATCTTGCTGAGGTCGACCTCGATGCCGAGCTCCGTACCGTCGACCTTCTTGCCGTTGTAGTGCACGCCCTTGGAGGCGATCGGCCAGCCGTAGTTCTTCCCGGGCTGAAGAAGGTTGACCTCGTCGCCGCCGCGCGGTCCCATCTCGGTCTCCCAGAGTTCGCCCGTCGTGCGATCGAACTCGAGGCCGTGCGGGCTGCGATGTCCGTAGGTCCAGATCGTGCCGATGGCGTCCGGGTCCGAGACGAAGGGGTTGTCCTCGGGAATCCGTCCATCGTCGTGCATGCGGTGTACCTTGCCGAAGGGCCTGTCCAGGTCCTGGATTCCCTTGTAGCCGAAGCCCGGCATCATGCCGAAGCTGAGGTAGAGGTAGCCCTTGTGGTCGAAGGCGATCCGGCCGCCGGCCGCCATGTCCGTGCCGGGAGCGTAGTGCTCGAGGCCGGTCTCCCAGATGGTCTCTTCGTCGACCCACTCGCCGCCACGAATGCGTCCGCGAATCAGCTTGAGCGCCGAGACCGGCGGGTTGGGAGCCTGGCGACTGATCTCGTTGCATTCGTCGCAGCGGTCGCCGTAGGAAAGGTAGATCCAACCGTTGTCCGCAAAGTCCGGGTGGGGAGCGACGTCGAGGATCCAGCCGTTGCCGAAGCGCAAGACGCCGCCCTCAGGCGCATCGTCGTACCCCTCGGGTGCGCCAGGGAGCAGGCCGGACTGCTTGCCGTCTGGCGAGATGACGCTCAGCCCGCGCATCTTCTCCGTCAACAGGATGCGACCGTCGGGAAGCGGGGCGATCGAGTAGGGGAGCGGGTCGATGTCCTCGATGACGGTTTCGATCCGGAAGTCGTGGAGCTTTGTGGAGAGCGGCTCGGTCGGCACCTCGAGCGGCGCTGCGACCTTGAAGTCGACGAAGGTCATCTGAGCGCGCTCCTCGGCGATGAAGATCGCGAGCGTCTGAATCTGCGTCGCCGTCAGCTCCTCGCCGAAGGCCTCCATGCCGGTGCCCGGGACTCCCTCGCTGATCGTGCTGGCGAGCTCTTCGACGGTGTCGCCGTGTTTCAGGTCGGCCCCGACCAGGGGCGTGCCCTGGGCTTCGCCGCGCAGGTCGTCGCCGTGGCAGACACCGCAGTAGTCGGTGTAGAGGGCGGACCAGGCCTCGGAGCGGTCGCCGCCCGCGGTGGGCGCCTGTGCGAGGACCGACACGGAGAGGAACAGGCAGGCGATCGACGTCGCCGAGCGAGCGAGGTTGCGCATGGGACTCTCCTCAAGAGACGTTCTGCGGGCCATGGAGGATGGGAAGCTGTTGTCCTTAGAGTAACCTGCCGCGCGCGACGGACGTGGGCTGGCCCCTTTGTCTCGCCGGAGCGGCGGGGCGCCATCGGGTTCTCCGGCTCGAGTGTCCCTCACTCAAGACGACGGGGCTCTGACGTCTTCAAAGACCCGGCGTCGAGGCCGGACCTCAGAACTGGAAGTAGAGGAAAGGCTGCACATCGACCTGCACGAAGAGGATCGCTCCGCCGACGGCGAGGCCATAGGCGACCGCAAAGACCGGCCGCGGCACGTCTGAGGTGAGGTCCCTTCCTTCGGTTCGTGCAAAGAGGGCGTGAAGAGCGCCGAAACCGAGGATCAGGAGCCACCATCGCGGATCGAACGCCCCGCTGCCGTCCGCATGGCCCGCGACTGCGTGCAGTGTGGCGAGGGCACTCGCCCAGTCCGGCGCGCGAAAGAAGATCCACCCGAGTGCCACGACACCCTGTGTGAGCACGAGGCCCAGGAGGGCGCCCAGCGAGTTCTGCAAGGGCCTCCGGGGGGCGTCGGGTTCTTGCTCTGCGGCGGGGCGTTCGTGCAGTGCCAGTGCACGATGCACGGCCAGGGCGAGCCCGTGCAGGAAGCCCCAGAAGAGGAATCGCCATGCCGCACCGTGCCAGAGACCGCCGAGCACCAGGGTCAGCATCAGGTTGCGGATCGTCCTGGCGGCTCCGCCGCGGTTTCCGCCCAGTGGAATGTAGAGGTAGTCGCGCAGCCAAGTCGAGAGACTGATGTGCCAACGCTGCCAGAACTCACGCGGGCTCGTCGCGACGTAAGGATGGCGAAAGTTCTCGCCGAGATGGAAACCGAGGAGGCCCGCTGATGCGATGGCCATGTCGGAGTAGCCCGAGAAGTCGCAGTAGATCTGAACGGCGAAGAGCAGCACAGCCACCCAGGCGGCTGCGGATCCGTAGGAAGCGGGCGAGGCGAAATAGGCGTCGACCGGCACGGCGACGTTGTCGGCGATGCAGGCTTTCTTGATGAAGCCAGTGAGGAAGAGCACCAGGAGCGGTCGAACGCGCACGGCGGTCCACTGGGCCTGATTCGCGAGCTGCGGCAGGAAGTGCGACGCACGCACGATCGGGCCGGCGACCAGCTGAGGAAAGAATGCGACGAACAGAGCGACGTCGAGCAGGCTGCGGCTCGGCTCGAGCCGTCGCCGATAGATGTCGATGGTGTAGCTGAGCGTCTGGAAGGTGTAGAAGCTGATTCCGACGGGCAGCACGATCTCGAGGCTCGATCGACTCGTCTGGAGACCCAGCCAGGCCAAGAGCTCCTCGGCGCTCTCGACGAAGAAGCCCGCGTACTTGAAGGTTGCCAGCAGCCCCAGGTTGACGGCCAGACTGGTGCCCAGGAGCCACCGCCGCCGACTCTCCCGCGGCTCGGCTCCCAGGGCCAGTCCCACGCCGTAGTCGACCAGCGTCGAGACCAGGATCAGCGACAGGAAGCGCCAGTCCCAGGCAGAGTAGAAGGCGAAGCTGGCTGCCAACAGCCAGAGCTTGCGGGAGCGGTTCGACTCCAGTCCCCAGGTCACGACGAAGACGAGGGCGAAGAACGCGAAGAAGCGTAGCTCGGTGAAGATCAAGGGGTCGCCGTTGCCTCAGCAAGCGCCGCTGGAAGCGCCTCCGCCACGAGTCTCGTCATGTGCGCAGCCATCTCGTGGCTCAGGTGGTGACGGTCGAAGCGACCGGCCGCCTCGTAGAACTCGGGATACGCGACCGGGTCGTCGAACCGCAGCACGGTCGGTGTGATGTTTCTCTCGGCCGCGGCGATGAGGTTGGGACGACGTCTTGGACCGGGAGAGACGAGCCACGCGACCCGGGCACCGTGCTCGGCGGCGAGGGCTTCGAGCTCCGCGAAGAGCTCCTGCTCGAAGGGATCCGTGGTCCGGCCGCTCGCAGGCTCGCGTCGGAGGCGCGCGAGGCTGCGGCTCCAGTCGGCGGGTCGATCGTGCAGGCGATTCCATCGCTGGGCGAGCTCAGCCGCCTCGTCGCTCGAGATCGGGTAGCTCTGGTTCTGTTCGAGCGACTGATAACCGCGCTGCGAAGCAGGCAGGCCTGGCCAGGGTTCCGAGCGGGTGAGCGTCAGACCGCGACCCACCGCTGCTGCACGGCGCTCGAACACTTCGAGATGGGCTGCGAGCAGGGAGGCGCGCTTTCGATCGCTCCTCTCGAGCTGCGCAATCCCGCGCCGGATGCGCGACATCGCCCGGAGGTCGTGCCAGGCTACGGTGCGCTCGGCCTCGCGGTTCCACTCCGGGAGCTCGAGAGGACCCGCTGTGGCTTCGACGATCAGAAGGTCGACGGTTTCCGAGCGGTCGAAGACCCACTCCGCCAAGTAGAGCACCTCGAGCATCCGCATGTCGGGCACTCCCAGATTGAACGAGAGCCCCGACTCGCCGCGGCCCGCTCGCACGCGGTCGTAGGTAACCGGGTCGAGATGCCGGTAGATGCGACTCGACCCGAGGAACACCGTATCGACCTGCTCCGCGATCTCGTCGTACTGGCGGAGCTTGGCACTGAGCAGGCCGTCGCCTGTGAGAAGGAGTGCCTGGTGGGCGGCTGCCAGCAGTGCCGCGGCGAAGACGAGCGTGAGCGCTACGAGCCCCGCGCGTCGGATCGTCTCGGTGGCCTCGCCCCGTCGCCGAGCTCGGCGCACGACCCGGACCGAGATCAGGACGAGCAGTAGCGCATGCAAGCCCATCGCGAGGGTGAGCACGGGCGGCCGCAGGACGGTCCACGATGCGAAGCGTTCGGGCGGCGCGGTGTCCGACCACTGAAGGCCCCAAAAGGTGAGCAGCCCGACCGCCAGTAGCAGGAGCAGTCCGTCGAGGACGCTGGAGGGCCTCGTGTCGTGGTGGGGGTGCTGCGAGTGGGCCTGCATGGCCGGCGGCCGCCTTCCGCCGCGAGGCCTTTGGCCCTGTGCGGTCTCGAGACGGCAGTACCTCGAGGGGTTGCGGTTCATTGGGCGCTCCAGATCGGCACCGCGCGAGTCACTGCGCTGCCGTGACCCGTTTCCGGATCCTTGCATATCGGAATCGGTGGCTCGCCAGCGCCAACGGCGTGGTGCCTCGCCTTCTCCTGCGTCGGTTTCTCGGAGAGCATGGAATCATCGCGGCCTCGCACAGACGACGCTCGACTCGAAAGGCTCGAAATGCTTGGACGCGGTCCATCTCCAGAATCCCCCCGAAAACGCACGACCCGGAGCGGCTGCCTCGGCCGATGGCTGAAGCGAGCAGGATCGCTCGCGGTCGTTCTCCTTCTCATCGCAGTGGTGGCTCCCTGGTGGGCTTGGGTGCGCGACGTCGCGACGGGTGCGCCCTATCAGAGCTACCTCGAAGAGCACGTGCAGCGACTCGATCTGTCGGTGCCCGACGCGAGCTTCGACTTTCCTCAATCCTTCTACGAGCACCGGCTCTTTTTCCTCGGTGAGGCCCACGGCGCGCAGACGGCCCTGATGCTCGACCTGGCCATGATTCGGCACCTGCGCCAGGAAGCCGGCGTGCGCCACCTGATGGCCGAGCTCGACTTCAGTCAGGCGGAGCGCTTCAACGCGTACATGGACAGCGGCGCCGAGAGTCTTGTCGTGCCCGTGTTCGAGGCCTGGCTGGAGCGATCCATGCAGTGGGGCAATCAGCAGCACTTCGAGAAGCTCCGCCAGCTCCGGGAGCTCAATCTGTCGTTGCCCGCGTCGGAGCGCGTGCGCTTTTTCGGCGTCGATCAGATTCAGGACTTCGACCTGGCTGTCGATTGGCTCGAGCGACGGCTCGACGATCTTTCGGACGAGGCGACACCCGGGCTCGCTGAATTGAGGAGCGCCGTGCTCGCGTACGCCGGGGACCAGGAGGCTCTTGGCGTCGAGGTAGAGGCGGCGCTCACTCGGATCGCAGACCTGAGCCCCGCGGGCGATGCAGCTGGGGTGAACCTGACGGAGGCGATGAACCTCAAGGCCGTGACGCACCTCGCTCGCAACCTGGTGCGCTCGGCCGAGGGCGCCGGTCGCTACGAGATGATTCAGTCGAACATTCGTCAGATGGTCGAAGACTTCGGCATCGGCGACGACGAGAAGCTCTACGGCTTCTGGGGTCTCTTCCACGTACTCAAGAGCCTCGTCAACGAGACAGCCGAGCCGCTGGCGATGCGCCTCGCCGACTCGGACCTGCCGTTTGCCGACGAGATCGTGTCCGTGGCCATGGTCTACTCCAACAGCCGCCAGAACATGCCGTCGAGCATGCTGCCTCAGAGCATGCGCCCCGAGACGCCGTTCTTCTCGGCCACGATGAGCCAGGACAATCCCTACCTGATGTACATCGCCGGCATCCGCGATCTCAAGAAGGTCGCCGGCGAAGCCAAGGCGGCTGTGTTCCGACTCGATGCGCCCGGATCTCCGTTCCTCGGATCGACGCGACTCTCCGAGCAGTCGGGCATTCTCAGCAAGGTCTTCCGCTTCGAGGTCTCGCCGACGGACACGGTCTTCGTCGAATACGCGCTGCTGGTGCGCGACTCGCCGGCGCTCACCGCCTTCGAGGGTCCCTGACGAGGCGCTCGCTCTGTCGCGAACGTCACGCACCGCTTGGCGTCTGCTCTGGCTGCGTGCCGATCCATCCACAGGCGGTTGACTCGTGCGCCGGCGTGTCGTCGACGGACGTTCGACGAGTCTCCCGCCGAACTGCGGGATCCTGCCTTCCGCGAAGAGCGGCTGCGGACCCTGATTCGATCCCTCTCCGCGCTCGGGATGAGTCCACATTGCGCGCGCAGATCGGCGGCATCGACGCAGTTCTGGCGACTGTGAAAGCCAACCGGAGGCGCACACGGAACGAGCCTGAGTGCCCTCGCCGAGCCGGTCCAAGGGGCTTGGTCCGTGGCCACGGTCTATGGTTGCTTCACCCAAGGCGCCGAGCCTGCGGAGCCGGTAGACGGCCGCGGCACGACGCGCTCGCGGCAGGCAGCAGGCGTTCGAGCTTCGAGGTCTGAAAGCGCCGAGCTATCGAAACAAGGAGTCGAGATCATGAACGGCAATTGGACATCTCGGGCTGCGGCGACCGCTTTTGTGGGTGGCCTCGTCAACCTTCTCTGCGATGTCTTGCTCACACCTGGGCCGGGCCCGGGCTCGGCACTCGCAACTCCGTCCTCGGTAGCCACCGTCCTCGCTGGTACTCCAGTCGATCGGCTGGCGCTGGCAACGCTGCTGGGTGCCATGGCAATCAGCACCTGGGTTCTCGCAACCCCAGCGCTCGTTCGACTCGTGCTGCCTGCGGGTCGCGACGTTGCCGCAGCCGTCGCGCTGCTGAACGTGCTCGCCGTGGGCCAGTGCGTCAGCTTTCATGTGGCCACCGGTTGTCTTGGCTGGGTGGGCCGGCTTGCCCCCTCACCGGCTCCCGCTGTGCTCGCGCCCTTCTGGCAGCTGCTGCAGGGTGGATTGGGAGTGACCTTCGTTGCCCTCGCTGCGGCGCTCGCACTCGCTGCATGGAGAAGCAGAGAGGTTCCGCGTTGGCTTCCCTTCGCATCGCCTCTCGTCTCCATGAGCGTCCTTGCCATGCCGGCGAGGGCGGTCCCGGGTCCCTTTGGCCTGACGCTCGCACTGGCCGGCTCCACGGCCGGCGCAACGCTGTGGCTCCTGGCGTTGTGGCTCACTTCTCGAGAGTCGGAGCACTGAGACTCGGGATAGCCAGAGTCTCTCTGGAAACCGATGGGCTTCAGCTTCGTTGGACGAATCGAGGTCGCGGAGAGGAGTCCCAGAGGCGCCGGCTCGAAGCTGGAGAACTGCCCAACATCGACCGGGCTGGATCCCGGCCTGCAAGCCGTTCGATCCGCTCCCGCGACTCAGGGGCGGCTGTCCCTCAGGTACTGATCGAAGAAGGCGAGCATGTCGGTGAGCTTCTGCTCGGTGTTCGCTCTCCCGTAGACGTAGTAGGACTCTCCCGGGTACGACTTGTAGCGGAAGACCTTGTAGTGCTTGTCGAGCTCGCGGGCGAAATCGAGGCTCGCCATCTCGGGATTCTGCTGGCCCGGTCGCCACGGGACCTCCTGCCCCTCGCCGTGCAGGAGAAAGGTCGGAGTGGTCGCGTTCTCGAGATGGTGAATCGGTGAGAGCTTGCGGTAGAGCTCTTCGTTCTCGGGGTAGGGACCGAGCTCGTAGTTGGCCAGCTGAAGGTGCTGAAGCTCGGGAACCGTCTGATGAAAGTCGGCGTAGTTTCCGTAGCCAGAGATCGGTATGGCTGCTTGAAAGAGGCCCGGTGCGAAGGCGATGGCCGCCATGCTCAGCATGCCGCCGTAGCTGGTTCCCGTGATGCCCATCCTCTTCGGGTCGACGGCGTCGAGTTGCTTCAGGTACTCGACGCCGGCGCGCACGTCCTCCAGGTCGCAGTGCCCCCAACAGCCGTTGTTCGCGTCCTCGAAGGCCATGCCGTAGCCCGAGCTCCCGCGGACGTTCGGCATGAGCACGACGTAGCCCCTTTGAGCGAAGAACTGCACCTGGTGATGACGGCCGAAACCGTCGTCGAATTGAGACGTTGGCCCGCCGTGTACCCAGACCAACGCGGGGTGGCGCGCGCCGGCTCTGGCCTGGGGTGGGCGGTAGAGGTAGGCGGGTATGTTCAGGCCGTCGGCCGACGGATAGGAGATCTTCTCGGGTACGAGCATGCGCTCTTCGAGCGCTGCGGGCATGGACTGCGTCAAACGCTCTACGTCTCCACTGTCCACCGCGACGAGGAAGAGATCTTCGGGTCGTGTGGGCGTGCTCAGGGTGTAGCTGATCTTCGTTCCATCGGGAGACCACTCCGGCTTTGCCACCGCGCCCATGCCGGCAGGGGAGGCCAGTGTGCGGGAGTCCCCTCCCTCGACGGAGACAACGCGGAGCTCGAGTGTGCCCTCACTGTTGGAAACGAAGGCGATGTGTCGGCCGTCGGGGGCCCAACGGGCGTGGCTCTGCTCCGCGTCGTCCGGGGCAATCGCTCGTGGTTCACCTCCCTTGCGTGAAACCACGAAGTAGTTGTGCCACCCGCTGCGAACGGAGCGAAAGAGAACCAACTGACCGTCGGGTGATGGCAGCGGCGTTCCGAAGGACAGTCCGGCGCGATAGTCGAAGAAGCCTCGGTCCTGGAGGATCCGGCGAGGCTTCCCGCCGTCCGCCGGGATCTCGAGGATGTCGTGGTCGACCCAGCGCTCGTCCATCTGGACGTAGAGAATGCTCTGCCCGTCCGGAGCCCAAGTCGGGTAGACCTCGTAGCGCCGGTCCTCGGTCAGTCGCTGGAGCGTTCCCTCAGGAACCGTGACCGTGTAGATGTCCTGGCTTCCGTAGCGGTCGTTCGAGAGAACGATGCGTTTCCCGTCGGGCGACCACTGCAGAGCATTGACGCGCCCCCCGAGGTTCGTCAGCTGTACGTCTTGCCCGCTCTCGGTCGACCAGAGCCAGATTTCGGGGGCGCCGCCCTTCGAGGACACGTAGCCGACCCACTTTCCGTCGGGAGACCACGACGGCTTCTGAGAGCTCGGGGAGCCTGTGCCCACGAGGCTCAGGTCCTCCGCAACCAGAACCGGGAAGCCACCGTCTGGCGAGATCGTCATGAGATTCAGCCCGCCCCGAAGCCCCGACATGAACAAGATCTTGGAGCCGTCGGGCGACCACTGGGGCGAGTCCCGACCCGCGACGACAGAGCCGATCGAGAGGAGGTTGTCCAGAGAGATGGGCTCCTCTGCTCGCGCGGGTGGACTCCCGATGACAAGGGCTAGGGAGACAACGACGCTCGCTCGTCCGATCATGAGTGACTCCTTTGTCGGTGGATCAGGTTTGGGGGATTCTCTTGCGAACGGGCCCTCGCCACCAGGAGAACCCGGTCTGACGAGGAGGGCCAAAGACCCAGGCGACTTTCCGGACTCTCCTCTGGGTCGGGTATCGGCGCTCGAGGAACCGCCGCGCTGCCTGTTCCGCGCCGCATCAGAGTTGGTCGGCCGCATGGGCGAGTGTCTGATAG
>JBCCLJ010000150.1:0-18015 GCA_039026915.1 Acidobacteriota bacterium | reverse complement strand
CCTTCTGCAGGTGGCCGAGTCCGGCCGCGATGGTGACGTCGCTGAAGCGGTCGCCGAGGTTGTGGTACATCACATTCGGCATGAGCCCCTCGTAGTCGGGGTATCCGGTGCCCAGGTAGAAATCGAGGCGGCCGTCACCGTCGAGGTCGCCGAAGTTGGAGCCCATCGGCAGGTGCAGCGTATCGAGGCCCATGCTGCGGGCGACGTCCTCGAAACCGCTCTCGGCTCCCTTCTGGGTGCCGCGATAGAGCGCCGGCATGTCGTAGGGCACGCTCATGCCGAAGTACGTCGCCGCGACGAGTGCGACGCCGTCCACCGAGCCGCGGTAGCTCGGCACGTAGAGGTCGAGACGGCCGTCGTTGTCGAAGTCCCAGAACCAGACGGGAAAGCTGTTGCGCGGCCCGGCAACGCCGAGCTCATCAGCCTTTTCGATGAAGGTGCCGTCGCCCCGATTGACGTAGAGGCGGTTCGCTCCGCCGAGGACGGAGACGTAGAGATCCGGGTCGCCGTCGGCGTCGATGTCGCCCCAGACGCTGCCCTTGACGAAGGCCTTGAGCGCAATCCCGGCGCGGCTCGCGACCTCTTCGAAGGTGCCGTCGCCGCGATTGCGGAAGAGCTGTGACGGCGCCTCGAAGTTCTGCCCCTCGGCTTCGTAGCCGGGCGGTGACTCGCCGTGCTCGTTGCCGACGAAGAGGTCGAGCCAGCCGTCGCCGTCGAAGTCGGCCCAGGCGGCGGTCTGGGTGGGGTAGGCAGGCTCGGCGAGGCCGGCGGCGAAGGTGACGTCAGTGAAGCGGCCGTTGCCGTCGTTCAGCAGTAGCGAGTTCGGCTGGCGCCCCTCGGCGGCGAGCCAGGCACCGCGCAGGACGAAGACGTCGTTGTCGCCGTCGTTGTCGACGTCGGCGTGGATCAGGTTGAGGCCGCCGTAGAGCCCCTCGAGGTTCGCTTCCGCCGTGCGGTCTTCGAAGGTGCCGTCGCCGTCGCCGTGAAAGAAACGTGGCTCGCCTCCGGCGTCGAAGGTGGTGGTGAAGAGGTCGAAGTGACCGTCGCCGTCGAAGTCGTCGATCGCGGCACCGCCGGAGAGGTTGAAGCTGGCGATGCCGCGCTCGGGAGCGACGTTGCGCAAGGGCTGGAAGTCGGACTCCGAAGAGAAGATCTCTTCGGGAAGGCGAAAGTCCGCGGGAACTCCGCTCGGGTACTCGCCGAGCGTCATATGGGCCAGGTTGTAGAGCCAGACCGCCTTGATATGCAACGGCTCGGTGCGCGGCACCGCGTCGAGGACGAGGCCCAGGTAGCGGATCGCTCCGCGCGAGCCGACGGGATCGGTGTGGATCGCGTCGCCGCGGATCGGCAGGATGCAGCTCTCGGCGACGTGCCGGGTAGCGCAGTTCGCCGTCTCGCCGAAGCGGAAGTAAGCGACGCCGGTGCGAAAGTGCAGCTCGGCCAAGCGGTCGGCCGGAAAGCTCGGCCCGAAGCGGCTCGCGAGTGCGATGGCCTCCTCGAAGCGATCGATCGCCTGCCTCTCCTCGCCGAGGCGCAGATGGTTTTCGGCGACGCGCGTCAGGAGCGGGTATCGCCTCGCGGGATCGGAGCCGGCGTCGAGGAGCGCGAGCTCCCGTTCGAGCTCGCGCGCGGCGGCGTCGCCGAGCCAGTGGTTCTGTGTCGCAGTGCTCTGGCGGATGCCCTCCAGCACGCCCAGCATGCGCTCGTGACTCTCCCGGGCGCTGATCTGCGGGCTCTCGGTCGCCTCGGTTTCGGAGGACTTCTGTGCCGCTCGGTCGCAGCCCACGAGAAGGCCGGAGAGGATGACGGAGATCAGGAGAAGGTTGCGAAGGGTGCCCATGGACGCGCCCGCACCCTAGCGCAATCCCGTCACGCGATCCGAGTCGGATCAGGTCTTCGGCGACGGCTGCTCGGAGCGGCGCACGCCCCAGGTTTCGAGCACGGTCTTGAGGTCGTCGAGCGAATAGGGCTTGCTGAGGTGCTCGTCCATGCCAGCCTGCAGACACAGCTCGCGATCGGCGTCGAGCACGTGCGCCGTCAGGGCGACGATCGGAACCCGTCGGTCGCCCTCTCGTTCGCGAATCCTCGCCGTCGCCTCGAGGCCGTCCATCACGGGCATCATGCAGTCCATGAAGATGAGCTGGTAGTTCGTCCGAAGAGCCAGCTCCACCGCCCTGACGCCGTCTTCCGCGAAGTCGCAGTCGATGCCGAGGCGGCGCAGCATCGCACGGGCGACCAGGCGACTCTCCGGGTTGTCCTCGACGAGGAGCACCTTGTCCGAAGACGCGTCCGGATCGATCGTCGGCAGGGGCGAGTCTGGCTCGAGCGTCTTCCCGAGAACGTCCTCGAGCGCGGAGCGGAGCGCGTCCGGGCTCACGGGCTTCACGAGGTACGCGTCGAAGCCGGCGTCTTGAGCTTTCGCCGCTTCCCCGCGTCCCGCCGCCGACGTAGCCAGCAGGCGTCGCGTCGTGCGCAGATCCGGATCTCGGGCGATCAGCTGCCCGAGAGCGATGCCGTCCATCGCGGGCATCATGTAGTCGATCAGCGCGACGTCGAAGGGGCGACCGGCGAGCGCTCGATCGCGCAGCATCTGCAGACCCGCGGCGGCGTCGGCTGCCTCCTCGACCTCCATGCCCCAGCGCCTCAGGGTCTCTCGAAAGATGACGCGATTGACTTGGATGTCGTCGACGACGAGGACGTGTTTTCCGGGGAGACGCTCCGGCCTTTCTTCGCCGTGTGCGAGGGCGTTCGGATCGGCCGGAAGGTCCAGACCGAAGGTGAACACGCTGCCTTCACCGACTGCGCTGGAGACGGCGAGCGAGCCGTTCATCTGCTCGGCGAGCGACTTGCTGATCGAGAGCCCGAGGCCGGTGCCGCCAAAACGGCGCTGCGTCGAGCCGTCGGCCTGAGTGAACGATTCGAAAATCGATCCAATCTTGTCCGCATCGATGCCGATTCCAGTGTCGTGCACGAGCAGCTCGACCGCCGCGCGACCGTCTTTCAGGCGCCCCAGCACCTCGATCAGCACGTGGCCCTCCTCGGTGAACTTGATCGCGTTGCCGACGAGGTTGGTCAGCACCTGCCGAACGCGCGAGGGATCGCCAAGGACGAACCGAGGAGCGTCCGGCTCGAATCGCAGGGCCAGCTCGATGCCCTTTTCGTCCGCTTGCGTCACGAGCAGATCGGCGACCTCGGTGACGGTGGTGTGGAGATCGAAGGCGATCTCCTCCATGTGGACCTTGCCGGCTTCCAGCTTGGAGATGTCGAGAATGTCGTTGATCACAGTGAGGAGCGACGAGGCCGAGGCGCGGACAACGTGCAGGTAGTCCCGCTGCTCGTCGTCCAGCCGGGTGTCCTCGAGAAGCTGTGTCATGCCCAGCACGCCGTTCATCGGGGTGCGAAGCTCGTGGCTCATGTTGGCCAGGAACTCCGCCTTGGTGCGCGAGGCGGCTTCGGCGGCGACCAGCGCCTCACCGAGCTCCTCCTGCGAATCGATGACGCGGCGCACGGCCGGACGGAGGACGGCGAAGCCGAGCAGAGCCGTGGTCGCCAGAAGCAGAACCAGAATGATGGAGCTCGAGGTCGCCACCCGAGTCACGCGACTCCTCGACTCGTTGCTCATTGCCGCGACGGCGGCTTCCATGGCTTCGAGAAAGAGCGGCTCGGACTCGAGGATGCGGTCGAGTGACGCGCTGAGCTGGCGTGCGTCGGGCGCATCGCGCGAAAGCTCCTGCAGGACGTCCTCCGCCGCTCCGTGGACGGCAAGTCGTGGAGCCAGGGTGGCGGCGAAGGTCTCGCTCGCTCGGGGGGAATCGCCGAGTGCGAGAGTGATCTCTTGCGCAGCCTCGGTCCACTCGGTGAGCGCCGTCTCGAGCTCGGTGCGCCTCGTCGTCGAGATCTCCGGGCGCTCGACGAGCAGCGCAGCGCTCTTCGTGACGCGCTGACTCAGCATGCGCTGGCGACCCATGGCGTTGACCAGGGCAGCGTCGTCTTCCATGCCGCGCAGCCCGGACAGCAGGTAAAGGAAGCCGCCGATCGCGACGGCGGCAATCGTTGCGAGCGTGACGCTGTAGGTGAGCGTCAGGCGGCGCGTCTGCGCGGTCTCGCGACCTTCTGGAGGTTCTGAAGAAGGGGGTATCAAGGGAGAGACTCCAGCTGAAAAGCCACGAAACCGAGGTTTCGTGGTTCAGCGAAACTACAACATCCCGAACGGGAAGCCATGTCGGATCAACTGCAGTTTCGTTGTGCGTCTTGTGGTGGACGTGGGCTACTCTCGCCTCTCCCCAACAAGGAGTTCCGCATGTATCTCGTCCTACGATCGCGCCTTACGACTCGCTTTCAGCCCTCGATCGCCTGGGCGGCAGGCGTTGCGTTTCCGGTCCTGGCCCTGCTCGTCGCGTGCGGTCCGGCGAGCGACGGAAACGGCGCACCGACGGCGGACGACCGACGACAAGAGGAGCGTGCCGCCGCGGTGACGATCTACCGTGACGACTTCGGCGTGCCGCACATCTACGGAAAGACCGACGCGGACGCGGTCTTCGGTCTTCTTTATGCGCAGGCAGAAGACGACTTCCCGCGCATCGAGCGCAACTACGTCTGGGCGACGGGCCGCCTTGCGGAGGTGCTCGGCGAAGAGGCCGTCTGGAGCGACCTTCGGGCGCGCCTCTACATGACGGAAGAGGAAGCCAAGGCGCTGTATGCGGAAGCACCGGAGGAGCTGAAGGAGCTCTGCGTCGCCTTTGCCGACGGTCTCAACTACTACCTGCGCACGCATCCTGAAGTCGAGCCTCAGCTGCTCGACCGCTTCGAGCCCTGGATGCCCCTCTTCTTCTTCGAGGGATCCATCGGCGGCGACATCGAGCAGATTCCGCTCGACGGTATCGAGGCCTTCTACGCGCCGCTCGAAGGCGGAACGGAACCGGCTCTGGAGGTGGCGCGCACTTTTTCCCCTCGGCCGGATGCCACGGAGCGCGAGCGCCTCGCGTTCGCACGGGAGCCCGCAGGGTCCAACGGCTTCGCGATTGCCGGCTCGAAGACGGCGACGGGCGACGCCATGCTGCTCATCAACCCGCACACGTCCTTCTATTTTCGCGGTGAGGTTCACGTCGTCAGCGAGGAGGGCCTCAACGCCTACGGCGCCGTGACCTGGGGTCAGTTCTTCGTTTACCAGGGCTTCAACGAGCACAACGGCTGGATGCACACCTCGACCTTCGTCGACTTCATCGACGAGTTCGTCGAAGACGTCCGTACGGGGGACGGCGGCGAGCTCGTCTATGCGTATGGCGACGAGCAGCGCCCGGTCGAGGTGGGCGAGGCGACGCTCCGGGTGAAGACCGACGGCGGCATCGAGGAGCGCGTCTACCCGACCTATCGCACGCATCACGGCCCGATCACTCATCTCACCGACGGTCGCTGGACGACGACGCGAATCAACTGGGATCCGGTGACGGCGCTGCGCCAGTCGTATCGGCGGACCAAGACGACGAATCACGCGGAGTTCCGCGCCATGATGGACATGCGCACGAACTCGTCGAACAACACGGTCTACGCCGACGCCGACGGCACGATCGGCTACTACCACGGCAACTTCGTGCCGCGCCGCGACCCGCGGTTCGACTACTCGCAGCCGGTCGACGGCAGCGACCCGTCGACCGACTGGCAGGGGCTGCACACGGTCGATGAGACGATCACCGTTCTGAATCCGCCCAACGGCTGGATCCAGAACGCCAACTCGACGCCGTTCACCGCAGCGCTCGAGCACAGCCCGCGTCGCGAGGACTACCCGACCTACATGGCGCCGGACCTCGAGAACTACCGCGGCGTGCATGCGGTCCGCGTCTTGACGGACGCTGCGGACCTGACGCTCGAGAGCCTGATCGACCTCGCCTACAGCCCCTACGTGCCGGCCTTCGAGGCGGTGATCCCCGGACTCGTCGCCGCCTACGATGCGGAGGCCGGTTCGTGGCAGGCGCTTCGCGAGCCGATCGAGGCGCTGCGCCGTTGGAACTTCGACGTCTCGGTCGACTCGGTGCCGATGACTCTCGCTCACTTCTATGGCCTTCACCTCAACCGCGAAGCGGAGAGCCCCGAAGGTCTGCGCGGCATCGAGCGCTTCGATTCGTTCGGTACCCAGCTGCCTCCCGCAGAGCGCCTGCGGCTGTTCGCAGAGACGGTGGAGCAGCTCGAGCGTCGCTTTGGCTCGTGGAGCACTCCCTGGGGAGAGGTCAATCGTCTGCAGCGTCTCGACGGGGCCATCGATCAGCGCTTCGACGACGATCAGCCGAGCCTTCCGGTCGGTCTGGCCTCGGGGCGCTGGGGCGCTCTCGCTTCGTTCGGCGCGTCACCGACGCGGGGCGAGGACGGCAGCCGGCTGACAAACCGCATCTACGGCCGCCGCGGCAACAGCTTCGTGGCCGTCGTCGAGTTCGGCGACGAGGTGCTCGCCAAGACGCTTCTGGCCGGTGGTCAGAGCGGCGATCCAGAGTCGCCGCACTTCTTCGACCAGGGGCAGCGCTACGCCGACGTCGACTTCAAGGACGTCGCCTACTACCGCGAAGACGTCGAAGCGCGCGCGGTCGAGACCTACGCACCGGGTCAGCGCTGAGCACGACCTGCGAGCGGCCCACCGCACCCGCTCCGTTCAGGCTTTTCGTCCCGACGTCTCGAGCGCCGGAGCTCGGGGCGCTAGGATCGGTTCAAGGACCCAACAACCGCGGCTCCAGAAGGCGACGCCTTCGCGGAGGCGCTGCCCATGGAGAACTTCGCCATGAAACCGCGACATCTCGTAGCCTTCGGACTCGCCCTCGTGCTCGGCGTCGGAATCACCTTTGCCGTCGCGACGACGGGCGGCGCTGCCAGTAACGTCGACACCTCTTCCGCGCGCGACGAGATCGTTCGCGTCGTCGAGGCTTCGTACATCCACGGTGCTTTCAACGAACAGAACACCGATGCCATGCGCAAGGGCTTCCATCCCGTCTTCAAGATCCACGGCGTGCGCGACGGCGAGCTGAGCACGTACCCGATCGACGAGTGGACGAGCAACATCGACCAGCGCAAGGCCAAGGACGGCTACGAGCAGGAGACCTGGGAGCATCGCTTTCCGATGATCGACATCACCGGGGGCGCTGCGGTGGTCAAGGTCGAGTTGCTGAAGGTCGAAGGCGGCGATTCCGTGCACGTCTTCACGGACTACCTGTCGCTGCTCGAGTTCGAGGACGGCTGGAAGATCACCGACAAGGTCTACCACCGTCACTGATTCTCGCGGCAGGCGAGGGCGGGGCATCGTGGTCCTCGCTCTCGCGCTCGTTGGCTGCACCGCGAGCCCTCCAGATCCTGCAGAGGCCGCCGCGCCCGGCCTGACTCCGCCGGCGGACTCTGAGGCGGCCGACCGCTCGACCGACCTCGACTCAGAGCTCTGGACGCTGGTGGAGTCCCACCGGGCGTCTCGCGACCGGCCGCCGCTCGAGCGCGTAGGCTCTCTCGACGCGCTGGCCGCTGGACACAGCGCGGCGATGCTGCGATCGCAGCAGCTCAGCCACGACGGCTCGGCCGAGCGGTTCGAGCGCATTCGACAGAGCCTGTCTTCACTCGCCGCCGCCGAGAACGTGGCGATGGCCTGTGGCCACGGCCCGCGCACAGCGCAAACGCTCTTCGAAGGATGGCGCGAGAGCGACGGTCATCGCCGCAACCTCGAAGGCGACTTCGACGTCTCGGGCATCAGTGTCGCGAGCGACGGAGAGTGTGCCTTCGCAACGCAGCTCTTCGGCAAGACGCCCTGATTTCCCGGGCAGGGAGCGCGACTTCCCCCGCAGGAACGGGCTTCGAGCGACGCGCTGCGATCGGTACGGGAATTCCACGACTGCCGGCACGAGCTGCGGCTCGCTACGGTCAGGCTCGCACTGATCTGACCGTAAGGGAGTCCCTCGTGAAAAAGCCGGCACTCGTGATTCTGAGTCTCTTCTGCGCTTCTGTGGGCCTGGCATCCAACGCCAAGGATGCGCCCGGCAGCGCCCCGACCTTTTACAAGGACGTGCTACCCGTCCTGCAGGCGAACTGCCAGACCTGCCATCGACCGAACGGGGCCAACCTCGGAGGCATGGTCGCGCCGATGTCCTTCACCGACTACGAGTCGACCCGTCCCTGGGCGCGATCGATCGCCAAGCAGGCTGTGGCAAGGACGATGCCTCCCTGGCACGCCGCGTCGGAGCACGCCGGCGTCTTCGCCAACGAGCGCACGATGGCGCAGGAAGACATCGACACGCTCGTCGCGTGGGCCAAGAGCGGCGCCAAGCCGGGGAGCGTCGCGGACGCTCCGCCTGCGTCTGACTTCCCGGAGCACGAGGGATGGTCGATCGGCGAGCCGGATCTCGTCATCGACATGGGGCAGGACTACTTCGTCGAGGACGGTGTCGAGGACGAGTACGTCACCTTTCGGATGAAGATCACCAAGGAAATGCTGCCCGAGCCTCGCTACCTGAGAGCGGTCGAGTTCCGGCCCGGCAGCTCGGTGGTGCATCACATCATCGCTGCACCCTTCGGCGGCATCGCTCCGGGGAACGACCCGACGATCTACAACGACGGCTTTGGCACACTGATCAAGCCCGGCATCGAGGTCGCTTGGCAGATGCACTACCACAAGGAAGCCGGACCGGGCAGCGGCGTCTGGGATCGCTCGAGCGCGGCGCTCAAGTTCTACCCCGAGGGGTACGTGCCGGAGCACATCGTCGCCAACGATCCGCTGGCGCGCTTCGACTTCCTGATTCCTGCCGGCGCCGGGGACTACAGCGCGACGACCGCGACCGTTTTCGAGAGAGACTCGCTCCTGCTCGGCTACACGCCGCACATGCACCTTCGGGGCAAGGCGGCCAAGTACGTGGCCTTCTACCCGGACGGCACCGAAGAGGTTCTGCTCCACGTGCCGAGCTATGACTTCAACTGGCAGACGAACTACGAGTACCCCGGCAAGGGGAAGCGGATTCCTGCCGGGACGCGCGTCGAGCTGACGATGTGGTGGGACAACTCGGAAGACAACCCGTTCAATCCCGACCCGACGGTCGACGTGCACTTCGGCGAGCCAACGACGGACGAGATGATGTTCGGCTTCGTCACCTACGCCGACGCCGAGCCGGGCTACGTGCCCAAGACGCTCGGCTTCCTCAACTCGAGCGGCGGTCGATAGAGCCCCGTTCGCGGGCCAGAAACACGAAAGGGCGTTCGCGGTGCGAACGCCCTTTTTCCTTTGTGGCCGTCGCTACGGCTTCGTCTGTCAAAGCTCAGGTGACGAGCGATCGAGGCGGACGACGGCTCGTTTCATCCCGCAGAGCAGGTCAAGCCGTTTGTAGCGCGTCCTCGGGGTGCAGCTCGTCGACGTCGACGCCCACCAGCTTGGAGACACCCTTCTCTTCCATGGTCACTCCGTAGAGCGAGCTGGCCGCCTCCATCGTAAGCTTGTTGTGCGTGACGACGAGGAACTGTGTGTCTTCCGACATCGACTTCAGCGTGTCGACGAAGCGCAGCACGTTGGCGTCGTCGAGCGGAGCGTCGACCTCGTCGAGGATGCAGAAGGGCGACGGCTTCGTCTGGAAGAGAGCGAAGAGCAGTGCAATGGCGGTGAGGGCTTTCTCACCGCCGCTCATCAGCATGATGTTCTGCAGCTTTTTGCCCGGCGGGCGCGCGACGATCTCGATGCCCGTTTCGAGCGGGTCGTCCTCGTCGAGTAAGCGCATGTAGCCCTCACCGCCACGGAAGAGCTTCACGAACGACTCGCCGAAGGTCTTGTTGACCTCCTCGAACGTCTCCTTGAAACGCGTGCTCGAGGTCTCGTTGATCTCCTGGATCGTGCTGCGGAGGCTCAGGATCGACTCCTGCACGTCGGCGCGCTGCTCGGTGAGGAAGCCGTGGCGTTCGAGCTGTTCCTGGTACTCCTCCGCGGCGAGCACGTTGACCGGGCCCATGCGGTCGAGGACCTCCTTGCGCTGACGCAGTTCGGCCTCCATCTCGGCGAGGTCGATCACGACCGGCTCGGGAGGGGTCTCCGCTTCTTCGTCTTCGACGGTCTCCGCGGCCTCGGTGGGCTTCGCAGCTGCCTCGACCGTCTCCGGGAGACTGCGCTCGAACTCTTCGCGGAAGAGCTCGCGCACGTGGCCGACGTCCTGAGCGACCGTGGCCTGCTCGACGCGCAGTTGCTCGAGCGCCCCGCGTCCGCCGTCGCGGTTCTCTCGCTGTTCGACGACGGCCTCCTCGAGGTTCTTGACCTGCTGGCGATGGCCGTCGAGACGCTGCTGCGCGGCGAGCGTCTCTTCTTCGGCGGCCGACCGCTGCTCGAGGGACGACTGCAGATCCGTCTCGGCTTCTTCGATCTGACCGAGCAGGTCGGTGCGCCGTTCGCCCAAACGATGCTCCTCGGACTGCCACTGCGAGAGGTAGCCCTCGACGTCGCCGATCTGCTGACGCAGGCGACGGGTCTCGCTGTCGTGGGAGTCGACGCGCTCGCGCAGGAGCTGAAGTCGGCCTTCGTGGCCGGCGCCGGTCGTGCGCAGCGCCTCGCGCTCCTGGCGGCGCTCATCGACCTCGGTCTGCACCGTGTCGAAGAGCCCTTCCATCTCCTGGTGCGCGACGACCGCGGCTTCGAGTTGTCTCTGCAGCGCCTCGCGACGCTCGGAGTGCTGCTCGAGCTCTGACGACAGCTGCTTCTGTCGCAGGGCGAGCTTCTCGTATCGCTGCTGGGCCTTGTCACGCCGTGCCGAGGCGTCTTGCTGCCGTGCCGAGGCGACGGCCTGCGTCTTGTTGATCTCGGAGATCTCACGGTCGATGCCGTCGCGCTTTTCGGTGCGTTCGGCTTTCTCCTGACTCACGGCCGCGATCTCTTCGCTGAGCTCTTCCAGGCGTCGCACGAGGCCGGGCAGGCGGTCCTCGATGTCCTGCATCTCACGGTTGCGGGCGAGCACGCCCGGAATCGCTTCGTCGCCCTGCACGTGGAGCACGCCGTTGTGCGCCCAGAGGCGATCGCGACTGATGAAGGCGGTGCCGGGCCGGTCGAGGGCCAGGCGCTCGGCGTCTTCAGCGCTTTCGACGAGGTAGGCCGGGGGCAGTGAGCAGGCGAACTCGCGGGAGAGCCCCAGCGCCTCGCCGAGTGAGGTGACGACGGCAGGATCGTCGCCGGCGTCGCGAATGCTGAGCCCGGACCTCGAAGGGGCCTCGGAGTTGAACGGATCGAAAGGACGCGGTGCTCCGTTGCCGCCGCCGAGGAAGCGCGGTCCGGAGCGACCGTTCTCCTGGGGCTTGCGGTCCGGATCGCCCGGGCGCAGGAGCGTTCCCTGAGATCGGTCGGCGGAGAGCGCACGTGCCAGAGCGAGTGGATCCTCGTCGTCCGGCACGAGGACGGCGTCGCGCAGCTGATCGAGGTAGAGGTCGAGGCTGTCTTCCCAACCGGCCGGCACCTCGATGACGTCGTCGAGGAAGCGCGGGTCCTCGACACCGAGGCGGGCGAGGGCCTCGCGGATCTTGTTGCGGCGCCGCACGTCGGCTTCGGCGAGCTCCTGCAAGACGGCCTTGCGCTGTTCGTAGGTGCGCTTCTCCTCGCTGGTGCGCTCGGACTGATGTCTGAGAGAGGCCTCGCGCCCCTCGAGGCCCTCGATCGTCTGCTCCAGAGCGGCCCGCACGTCACGACGCTCGGTGAACTGCTCGCGCAGCTGCCCGAGGCCTTTGTCGGCTTCGGCAAGCTCTTCGTTGATCTTGCTGAGGTCGTCGCGTGACTCGATGAGCTCCTGTTCGGCGCGCTCCCGCCGGTAGGCAGCCTTCTCACGCTCGATCTGCTCCTGGTGGAGCTTGCTCTGCAGCGCGTTGCTGTTGCCGAGCGACGTCATCATGCGACCGCGGACCTCCTCGAGCCTGGAGGCGACCGTTTTGAGAGCGCCTTCGGCGGCGGCGATCAGCTGCTGATCGCGCTCGACCGTCGAAGCCGCTGCGTCGCGCTCGCCAAAGAGCTGCTCGGCGCGCTGCTCGAGGGCTTCCAGGGAGGAGCGGTGCGTCTCGATCTCCTGGTGACGCTGCTCGGCGATCGTCTTGCCGTTCTCGAGGCGCTCCTCGATCTCCTGAGTCGTCTGGCGCGCGCCGCGGACGAACTGCTGGCGACCTTCGATCTTGGCGCCGAGGTCGGCTTGGTGCTGGTGCTTCTCGGCGAGCTCGCGTGACAGCTCCTCGAGGCGCTCGCGCGCCTCGGCGAGAGCGGCTTCTTTCTGGCTCAGCTCAGCGGTTTGCTCGGCCTCGACGTCGATGCCCTGGTCGATGCGATGGGTGAGCTCGTCGAGCTTCTCCTGCAGCGAGCGCCAGCGCTCGATGAGCACGCGCTCGAGCAGTGCGCGGTATTCGCCCTCACGCTCCTTGAAGCGTACGGCGGCGTTCGCTTGACGCTTGAGCGAGCGCAGGGCGCGTTCGACCTCGGCGACGATGTCGTCGAGGCGCATGCGGTTGGCGGTGGCGTCCTCGAGCTTGATCTCGGCGAGTCGCTTGCGTTGCTTGTAGCGCGTGACGCCGGCCGCCTCTTCGATGAGCTTGCGGCGCTCCTGTGGTTTGCCCGAGAGGATCTGGCCGATGCGGCCCTGCTCGATGACGGAGTAGGCGCGCAGTCCGAGACCCGTGTCCATGAGGATGTCGCGGATCTCCTTGAGGCGCACGGTCTTGTCGTTGAGGCGATACTGGCTCTCGCCGCTGCGAAAGAGGCGGCGGCCGATGATGATCTCGCCGTTCTCCGTACCCTCGACGTCGAGGCCTTCCGGGTCGAGCGCGAGGCTGACTTCGCACATGCCGAGCGGACCGCGCTTCTCGGAGCCGTTGAAGATGACGTCGGCCATGGAACCGCCGCGCATCGACTTGGGGCTCTGCTCACCGAGCACCCAGTTGATGGCATCGGAGAAGTTCGACTTGCCGCAGCCGTTGGGCCCGACGATGGCCGTGATCCCCTTGGAGAAGTCCGTCTTCACAGGGTCGACGAACGATTTGAAACCGGAGATCTCGAGGCGCTTCAACTTCATGCGTTCAAATCCAGAAACGGCGCGTTTTCATGGGGTTACGCGCAGAAAAATCAGGCTCGAAACACCGCCGAGCCGCTTGTGATGGCGTCATTCGAGAATAGCAACGCACCTGCTTGAACCACAAGCGCTAGCGTGTTGCGATCGCGCAACCCCAACATATTGTGTGGTTTAGCTTGTGGAAGACTTCGTCGTTCCGCCCGTGGAGGGCGCCTGGCGCGGCTGGATGGCGGGTGGATTCCTCCCGCGACGACCGTGTCGGTCGTCGATCTCCGGCGCCGCGCCATGCGCTCTCAATCCGAAAGTCCGCCTTACCGAAAGCTTCGAGGTCGCTTTGGCCATGTCCTCATGTAGCCCGCCTTCGGCGTGAAGGTCTTCGAGCGGCCGGAGCACCTCGAGGACGGGGTGGCTGGGCTGATCGGGCAGCGGCGTGACCAGTGCGGTCGAACCTGCGACGGCGGCGACGGCGCCGCCCTGGTCAGCGGTCCGGAAGGAATGGGATTGCGCCTCGTACGAGGGGGCCCGGAAGCGAGTTGGACGAAGTCCAACGACTGAGGAAAAGAAGGGAACGGTCGTGAGCGAAGCGATCGAGTCAACCGCGTCCCAGAGCGCTGCGGTTCGTTTCCGACGGCGCCGATGAACCGGTTGTTACGAACCGCTGCACCACGATTTTTAGAGCGGGAGAATTCGGCCCTGTGGGGGCACCGCATCTTTCGAACCGATCCTTGGCTTGCGAGGTATCGGCGACTTCGAAACGGACCTCGACGTTGGCACCGGGCTTGCTCTAAGGAGATCCGTCAGCGACGGCCTTTTTCCAGGCCGACGATTCACCCAAGACGAGACTCCTGAGTATGACCATCGCGGTGCCTCTCGACGGCCTGGAAGCCGTCGCTACAGAAGACCTGCCGGAACGCCTCACCGAGGTGCTCCACGAAGTGAACGCCACGCTGAGCGAGCTCAGCGACCCGCTCGTTCGTAGCGTCGTCGTCGGTGGGCACCGAGCTGTGTTTCAGGGACTGCACGACGCGCTGACGGAGGCGCTCGACCTGATCGAGGATGCCGGGCACCTCGACATCTCTCTGAGTCTGCGCTCCAGTCAACTCGTTCAACGCTTCAGCAACCTGGACTGCGACGGCAGCTTCGTCTCGCATCGAGCGCTGGACGCGGCCTTCGCTTATCTGGGCTGTGCCCAGCGTCTGAGCGAGGCTCTGGCGCTCGACGTCGTCGACCACGATCGACTCAGGAATGAAGCACTGCGGCGAAAGAGCCGACGCCTCCGGCTGTCGCTGCGTCTGCGCCGCGAGTTTGCCGACTTTCGACGCTCACTCGCTCGTGCCGCCGAACTGCCGAGCGTCGCGCAGCGTCTGCGCTATACGGCTTCGGCACTCGCCACGCTGCTCGGTCGCGGAACCGAACTCTCTCTCCGGGATGCCGACGCTTACGTCTTGCGCTCGCTGCAGGAGCGCATCCGCCAAACGCTCAAGGAGACTTCGCTCGACAGCGACTCCGAAGACGTCAAGCGCCTGCTCGTCGACGTCGCTTCAGCCGGTGCGATCCTGATGGAGATCAACTACCGCGAGGAGCTTTGCCTTCACGACAACGGCGTTGCCGAGTCTCTGCCGGCGGAGCTTCCGAAAGAGCAGTCTTGCGCCTTCAAGGCCGAGGTCGCCGTGCTCTACGGGCTCGTCCACGCGGCCGATGGCGACCTCGCCGCGCGCTCGGACCTCAGCCCCAACCTCTACGACGCCCTTCTGGCGGCGGCCCGGCGATAAGGGGTGTCGAGGGTGCTTTCAACGATCAGTTTCTCGAGGATTTCTCCTCGAGTTCTCTTGCCTGGGCGGAGTTTGTTGCTGCCGTCCAGGCACTTTTTTCACTTGTGCCGCTCCCAAGGCGGCGCTTTCACTCTTTAGGAGTAATCCCATGGCAACTGCACAAGAAACTCTCGGTCAGATCTCTGACGTCGGCGGCTACGTCGGCTCCTGCATCGTCGACTCCGAGTCCGGAATGATGCTGGCCGCTGACGGTGGCGGCCCGGTCAACCTCGAGCTGGCCGCGGCCGGCAACACCGAGGTCGTTCGCGCCAAGAGAGCCACGATGAGGTCGCTCGATCTGGACGACCGCATCGACGACATCCTCATCACGCTCGACAAGCAGTACCACCTGATTCGTCCGGTCACGAACAACGACGCTCTCTTCATCTATGTCGTCATCGACAAGAAGGCCAACCTGGCCATGGCTCGGCATGCACTCGCCGGCGCCGAGAAGGATCTCGTCATCTGATTGGCGCTCGATCGCGCTCGCCCCCGGGAAGGGCCGATCGACTCTTCGCAACAGCATCGAACACAACTCAGATTCAAACCAAGGAAATCGAAATGACCACCGAACAGGAATTCTCCCAGAAACTCGAGACGCTCGAAGGAAACCTCAACGGCTTCATTGCCGCATCGATCGCTGACATCGACTCCGGCATGACGTTGGTCCTGCGCTCGAACCGTCCGGACTTCGACCTCGCCGCCGCCAGCGCCTTCAACAGCGAGATGGTGAAGATGAAGGTGAAGACCATCGAGGCTCTCGGTCTCAACAGCAAGCTCGAGGACATGCTCCTCACGCTCGACGATCAGATTCACCTGATCAAGCTGCTCGACGAGAACACCTTCATGTATCTCGCCGTCGATTCGGCACAGAGCAACCTGGGCATCGTGCGCCGGGCCGTGCAGAACGTCAGCTGAGAACACCTTTGAAGCAGGCGAGCGTTCGGGCTCGGTGAGACGAATCTCCTTTCGCTCCGAGCCCGGGCGCAGCCTTCCGCGGCATCGATGCCGCATCCGGGATTGATATGGCATTCATCGACACGAAGCACGAGCGCCTGACGATTCGCATCGTCTTCGACGGCCTTCCGCTGGCGGGGAAGACCGAGACGGTACGAGCGCTCGCCGAATCCGTGGGAGAGCAGTTGGTCACTCCGGAGGAGAGAGACCGTCGCACCCTGTACTTCGACTGGATGGAGCACACGGCGGGGCTCTTCGCTGGGCGCCCCATTCACTGCCAGGTGCTCTCCGTCCCCGGGCAGAACTGCCTGGCGCACCGACGCCAGAGAATTCTTCGCTCCGCTGACGCCATCGTCTTCGTCGTCGACTCGAGAGCCGAGCACGTCGGCCGCTCCGAAGAAGCGCTGGAAGAGTGTCGCGAGTTCGCCGCGCAACACCAGATCGGGCAGCTCGTCGTTCAGGCGAACAAGCAGGATCTCGCCGGTGCTCTCGACGCGGAGGGAGTCGCCCGAGCGCTCGGCGTCGAGGCTGCTCGGGTCGTCCCGACGAGCGCGACGGACCGCGACGGCGTGCGGGTCGTCTTTCTTCGCGCGGTGCGCGCAGCTCTCGACCGCGTTCGGCAGCTCGATGCCGCCGGAGAGCTCGACACGACCGATCTTCTGGACGAGACCGGAGCGCAGGCTCTCTACGACGACATGACCGTGGAGAACGAGGGCGACCCCTTCATCGAAGACGATCGCTCGAGCACCGTGCAATGCGAGACGACCGATCACGAGCCGTCGCCGCTGACGCAGCTCTGTGAGTTGACGGGCTCGGCGCTGGCGGTCGACCCGGACGAACTCGTCGGCAAGGGGCTGATCTGGCCGCCGGTCGAAGGTCGTCTCCTGGTGCAAGCGGCACAAGCCGATGAAGTGCGCTGGGACGACAACCAGGCCGGGCGGCGCTTCGGTGTTGGCCGCGACTGGTTTTTCGTCGCTACCGAACCTGCCTGTCGCTCGCTCGAGGAAGTTCAGCGCCTGCTGCTGAGTCAGGCCCGTGCTCACTTTCGTCTCGGCAAAGTCCTGTCCTCGGACCGCTGCCTGGTCGTGCTCCAGCAGGAGGCCGAGGAGTGGCAGCTCTGGCAGATCTTTCGCCGCAGGACTTCGATCCGTGAGGTCTTGGACCGAGCCATCTGGTCGGGTGTCTCGGCGCAGGACGCCGCGAGAACGCTCAGAGAGTGCGCCCAGCGCGTCGCCGAGTGCGCCCGCGAGCTCGACGGCCCGGCCGACGGCCTGCTCGTCGACCTGGGACGGCTTGGATGCGATCCGCAGGAGGCGCCGCTCGTCGGCGCGTTCGAACGGGACCGTGGCGTCTGCGATTGGCGTGAGGGCGCAGCCGACGAGCTCGTCGCTGTTCATCACGAGCTGCGAAGTCGGCACGAGCGACCCGTCTTCGATTCGGAACTCGGTCCCTGGCAGCAGACGCTGTGGAACCTGGAGGCCGTCTCCTGATGTCGTCGGTCGCCGTTCTCTCCGGAGCGCCCAGGGACATCGGCGCCAACCACGCAGTCTGCTTCGGCAACCAGGAGTTCTACGTGCAGACGCGACTCGCGCGCGACGGCTCCGGCGTGCTCGAGAGCGAGGTGTTCCACAAGGGGCGCTTGCTACTCAAGCGTCGCGGCGAAGCCTGCCCCGAGGACTGCGTGGCGGCGGCCGAGGCGATTCGCACGCTGCAGGACGAGACCGAGGCTTGGCTGCTGGGAAAGCTCTCCCACCACGTCGGCCGCGCCCCCGACGAGGCCCCTGAGCCTGCTCGGGAGGAGAGCCAGCCCGAGCGAACGCTCTTGATGCAGCGGCTCGTTTCTCTGCTTCCGGAACCAACGGCCAAGGACTTCTCTGCGGCGGAGCAGGCCGAGCTCACGACTCTCGTGCAGGAAATCTGGGAAGGTCATCGCGCCAAACCCTGGCTGGTCGCCGACGCGGCGGTGGCGCTGCTTTGTGCCCGCTCACTGCTGAAGAGCCAGGGAAAGCTCGACGTCGAAGGCCTGCGGAGCTACCTTGCGGCGATCGTCGAAGGCACGATCTGACGCCGGCTCCTAAGGGCTTGCTGAAAAACTCGCGTGGCGCTCAGCGCAGGGATCTGCGCTCTCTGTTCTTGTCGATGCCGAGGAGGTCGATGCGGTGCCATCGTCGACGAGGCTCGGCGAGGGCAGAGGGCGCAAACCCCTGCGCCCGTTGGGT
>JBCCLJ010000149.1:0-18021 GCA_039026915.1 Acidobacteriota bacterium | reverse complement strand
GCCTGCGACTCGAAGAAACCGACCGGCCCGCCGTCTGCAGCGACGGCTCCTACCCCGACACGATTCAAGAGATGGCGTGGACGTCGCCGATCTGGTTCCGCGCAGGAGACTCGCGATGAGGATGACGAACCTGATGGCGATCGCGCTCTGCATGAGCCTGCTCGCAGCGGCTGTGAGGGCCCAGAGCGAAGACGCAACGCCGGTTCTGCGCGAGTACTTTGCGTCGATGCAGGCGGGAGACTTCGAGAGGAGTGCCGGCTTCTTTCATCCGGAGGCGCTGTCCGCGTTTCGCGAGTCTCTCTCCTTCTGGAAGGAGATTCCCGAAGAGGCCCAGGACGGCTTTCTCGACGCCTTCTTCGGTGCGAGTGCGACCCCGGAGACGGTCGAGGAGAAGAACGACGCAGAGTTCTTCGCCGCCTTTCTGACGGCGGTCATGAAACAGGCAGGAGCCGCAGGCTCACTCAACTTCGACGGCATGGAGATCCTCGGGGCCGTTGCCGAGGAAGACGACGTGCTCCACTACGTGACACGCAACCGCGTGTCGCTCGGTGAAATCGAGATCAAGAGCATGGAGGTCGTCAGCGTGCAGCTCACGGAGGCCGGGTGGCTGCTGCAGCTCTCGGGGCAGATGGAGGGTGTCGCGGAGCAACTGAAGGCCGCATTCGCAGGACAGATGCCCTGATCCTCGTACCAGCGAAGATCGAAGCCACATGACAAGGAAACTTGTCATCCGCTCCCCCGTAGTGCAAAGTACACTTGTCACGACTTCCGAGGAGCAGACCATGACCTTTGACCTGCGCTGGCTTCCACCGACCGCGGCTTTCCTTGTCGGCATACCCCTTCTCGGCGAGGGCGTGGCGCCCCCGGCTCGACTCGCTGGCGCCGTCCTCCTTGTCGGGTTCACTCTCTGGGGCTATCTGCGCTGCCGCAAGCAGGGGGATGAGGTGGTCCGCGCGGCGAACACAGCGGCGGTTGCGCTGGGAGCGCCGTTCGGCCTCGGCCTCGCGATCGGCACGATTTTCGCCGTGCGCTTCCTTCCCGGCGCGCGCGGGCTCGTCGAACAGGCAGCAGGTCACGCGGGCTCGATCGGACCCGTGGCGGCGGCCTTCGGACTCGGCGTTCTCTTCACCGCCTCGCTGATCGTCACCGCGACCTCCTGCGCCTGGGCCGCGTGGTGGCTCTCCAAGCGCTGACCTCGTTTGAAGAACAACATTCGGGAACTGCGCACCGAGCGCGGCTGGAGCCAGGCCGAGCTCGCTCAGCGTGTGCGGGTCTCCCGCAACTCGATCAACGCGGTCGAGAACGGCAAGTTCGACCCGTCGCTGCCGCTGGCCTTTCGCATTGCCCAAGTCTTCGAGAGCTCGATCGAGAGCGTCTTCGACGCGGCCGACATCTGGCAGGACTGAGCGACTCGCTCCCGGGCGATCAGTAGCCGGGAGGCTTCGTGAAGCCGCCGCACAGCTCGGCGACGCGACGCGCGATGACGAGCGTCGTACGATCTTCGAGGTACGGCCCGGCGATCTGGATCCCCACCGGCATGCCGTCGATCACGCCGACCGGCACGACGGTCGCGGGCAGGTACGAGACGCCCGTCAGGCCCATCCAGCGGATCTGGTCGCCGTACGGCCTCGCCGCACCGTCGACCTCGATCGTGCGCTGCCACTGCGGCTCGCTGTGATCGTGCGGAATCGCCGTCTGCGGTGAGACCGGCAACAGAATGGCGTCGTAGCTCTTGAAGAACTCGAACCACTTCTGGCGCATCTGGAGCCGCCGTTCGTTCGCCGACAGCCAGGCGCGGTGTCGCAGGACCGAGTTCTGAGCGCGTACGAGCCCCGAGCCCACCGAGCTGCCCGCCGCGACCTCTGCGGCCATGTCCTCGATCTCGGCGTGGCTGTAGCCGCCACACATCGCCGCCCCGAGAAGCTGGCCGAAGACGCGATCGGCGTATTCGAAGGTGAACTCCGGGCGGGCTGCGCGATCGACCGTCGCACCCTCGGCCTCGACGGCGTCGACGACTTCGGCGAGCAGCGAAGCCATCTCACCCGCCACCGGGCAGTACTCGTCGTCCGTCCAGGCGGCCAGCTTGAAGTCGCGCAGCACGTCGCCTCGCGGTGCGGCCAGATCGAGCTGCCATCCGACCTCATGCCACTCGTCGGGACCGGCCAGGAGATCCAGGCCCAGCTCGAGGTCCTCGACGGTCCGCGCCATCGGTCCGGCAACGGCGATGTCGGCTTGGGTCAGCGTTCCGGGCGGTCCGGGAATCTGACCGAGAGCCGGCACGATGCCGTACGAGGGCTTGTGTCCCATCGTGCCGCAGCAGTGCGACGGGTTGCGGATCGATCCGCCGATGTCGCTACCGAGCTCGAGCGGCGTGAAGCCGGCGGCCAGCGCCGCGGCCGAGCCGCCCGACGAGCCGCCCACCGCGCGCTCGACGTTCCAGGGGTTGTTCGAGGTTCCAAAGACCTCGTTGTAGCTCTGCACGTCGCCCGCGTAGATCGGCAGGTTCGTCTTACCGAAGATCACCGCTCCGGCCGCCCGCAGCCGACTCACCGGCACGGCGTCCTTCTCCGCAACGTGGTCGGAGAGCTCGGGAGCGCCCGATGTCGTGCGAACGCCTTCGGTGCAGAACGAGTCTTTGATGGTCATCGGCACGCCGTGCAATGCACCGCGAGACTCACCGCGCGCCGTCTCCTCGTCCGCGCGCAGCGCGTCGGCAAGAGCCCGTTCCTCGTCGAGTGTGACGACGATGTTGAGATCGCCGTCACGCGCTTCGATGCGCCGGAGCAGCGTTTGCAAAGCCTCGACGCTCGACACCTTCTTCTCACGAATCGCCGTCGCGAGCTCGATCGCAGAGAGGTACTCGACTTCCATGCGCTACTCTCCCGTCCGATTTCCTGCTGCCTCGCGCTCGAGGGCACGGGCGCCGCGCATGACGTTGCCCAGCGCGTAGTTGCCTTCATGGCAGGCGTACTCGTAGACCTTGCCGTCGCTCGGGCGCCAGCCGTACTCGCCGCCCCAGCTCTCCGTCCATACGGTGGGGTCGGAGACTTCGAAGCGATAGTCGAGGCCGCCGTCCTCGCGCCGGGAGAGCCACTCCACGACCTCGAGGTTCTCGCTTGCACCCGACAGAGGCGGGATGTCCTTGAAGCCACGGGTCGTGACAACGAGAGTGTCGCCTTCCCAGCGGCCGAAAGAGGTTCCGAGGAGCGCCGGCACGGTGCCCTTGGGCTCCTCCGGGGCGAGATGCACGACGCGGGCATCGTGGTTCATCTCGGTGAGGATCATCACATGCGTCTCGGTCTGCACGATCGTCTTGTGATTGTTGTAGATGTTGGGGAGCATCGGCGGCCCCGCCGTCGAGCGCGAGCCGAAGAGGCAGCGTTCGGCCATCGGGCGCTGCTCGAGGTTGTCGTAAGGTCCCGGGCCTTCGAGTTCCAGCCACCAGGCGGTGCCGTCGTTGCGAGTCGTCGTCGGGTCGGGATTGCGCCAGACGATGCGCCAGGCGTCGAGCAGGCCTTCGAGGCGCGCGGCGCCCTCGGGAGTCATCGGCGGGCGACGGCCGTTGGCCGGCCGGCTGAGGATCGAGGTGCGGAAGCGACCGTCGACGCTCGTCGCGGTCTCACCGCGGTCGATCCAGAACATGTTGTAGCCACCGATGCGCCCCCCCGCCTCGGGTGCGTCCCGGGACGGGTCGCTCGCTTCGCTGCGTCGCGCCACGAAGGCCGCGGCTTGCGCTTCGATCTCGGCCGCCTCGTCGGCGGTGAGGTAGAGGTTCTCGCCGTGGACCTCCGCGCGTTCGAGTGGCGTCAGGGTGCCGACGTCGTAAGTGCCGCTGAGGTCCACCTGAGCAGCGAGCGGGCTCCCTCCGACGATCGCGAGTGTGAGGGTCAGTCGCCGAACGGAGGAGCCGAAGGTGTTTCCGGACAAGATGCAGTTCTCCCTTGGATGCGGGGAGTGAGCGTAATCGAGCTGGCGTCCAGAATAGCTCAGCCTCTCTAGGCCCGGATCAGGCGCGCCGGGGCGGCCGCGGCCAGAGCGCCGGCGTGCGCTCCACGTACTGTTGATACTCCTCGAGATGGCCGAACTTCTTGCGACCGCGGGCCTCGAGGAGAGGGACGCCGCTGATGCGCGTGAGGAGCACGTAGACGAAGAGCGGCGAGATGAGCAGCGCGTACTGCCAACCCTGCAGCACCGGGAAGGCGATGACTGCGATGCCGAACCAGAGCACGATCTCGCCGAAGTAGTTCGGGTGCCGGGACCAGGCCCAGAGGCCGCTGTGAATGAAGGTGCCGCGTTTCTCCGGATCGGCGTTGAACGCCGTCTTCTGACGGTCCGCGACCGCCTCGACGACGAAGCCGCCGACCCACAGTGCGGTACCGACGGCGGCGAAGACCCCGAGCGGGGCCTCGTGGGAAGACGTCATCGCCGTCAGCGCACAGCCGGCTCCGAGAAGAACCCAGAGCCCCTGCAGCGTCCAAGCCATCAGGAAGCGCGGGAACGACTGCTTGATCTCTCGGAAGCGACGGTCCTCGCCGTCGCGACTGACGCGGCGAAAGAGAAAGATGCCGAGGCGTCCGGCCCACAACGCGATGAGACCTCCCAGCAACAGCGAGCGCGGAGTCGGATCGCCGACGACGAAGAGGGCGAACGCCACCGTCGAGAGGTAGGTCAGGCTCCCCGTCAGATCGAAGAAGCGCTCGGTCCGCGTCAGGAAAGAAGGGACGAAGACGAGCCAGTTAATGCCGAAGGCGAGCACCGCGCACCAGAGGAACGCCGGCTGCCCCGCGAACAGTCGACTGCCGTCCGCTCCGGCGAAGGCGACGGCCGCACCGACGGCGAGGATGATGGGAAGCGCGAGAAGCGCTTGGGAGTCTGCTCGGTTCATGACGGACCCTCTCCTGGACTCGTGATCGACGGTCAGGACTTCGTGCGCGGCTGGACTTTCGATGTTTCCAGCATCCTACCGAGACACGGAAGGCGTGCGGTCGACCGCGCGTGAACTGGCGGGCCCGGCCTGCGCAAGGAAGGCGTTCTAGAGCCGTTCGCTAGCGGCGTTCGCCAACTCGGAGCGCTCGCCCTTCTCCAGATTGACGTGACTGTAGAGCGGGTGGCCCTTCATGCGATCGATGAGGTAGGCGAGACCGTTGCTCTGAGCGTCGAGATACGGTGTGTCGATCTGGAAGACGTCGCCGGTGAAGACGACTTTGCTGCCCTCGCCGGCACGCGTGATGATCGTCTTCACTTCGTGCGGAGTCAGGTTCTGCGCCTCGTCGACGATGAAGATGACGCGGCTCAAGCTGCGCCCGCGAATGTAGGCCAGCGGCACGATGTGCAGCTTGTCCCCTTCGATCATCTGCTCGATCTGACGAGCCTCGGCGCTGTCTCGACCAAACTGCGAGCGAATGACGCTGAGGTTGTCCCACAGCGGCTGCATATACGGCGAGACCTTGGCGTCGACGTCGCCCGGCAAGTAGCCGAGGTCCTTGTTGGAGAGCGGCACGACCGGACGCGCAAGATAGATCTGACGGTACTCGCGACGGCTTTCGAGAGCGCCGGCCAGGGCCAGGAGCGTCTTGCCGGTCCCGGCGGCTCCGCTGAGGCTCACCAGCGGACTCTGCGAATCGACGACGGCGTGCAAAGCAAACGTCTGCTCGGCATTGCGCGGTTGGATACCGAACGCCGACCGCTTGTGAACGAGCTGGGCCACGCCGAGGTCGGCGCGCACCACCGCGAGGGCCGAGCTCGATGCGTGCCGGAGAATGACGTAGTGGTTGCGTGGCAGCTCGGCTCCGGCGACGCGCTCGAGCGCGATCTCGCCATCGCGGTAGAGAGCCTCCAGCGCGTCCGGGTCCTCGACGTCGAGCGTGCTGCTGCCGCGGTAGAGCTCCTGGACATCGGACACCTGGACCGTCTCGTAGTCCTCCGCCGGAAGGCCCAGTGACCTCGCCTTGACGCGCAGATTGATGTCCTTGGTAACGAGGATGACGCGGCGGTCGGTCTCCTCCCGGGAGAGAGAGAGGGCCGACGCCAAGATGCGGTGATCGTTCTTCTTCGACCCTGCGAGAAACTCTCCGGCGGCACGACCCAGCCCTTCGGCTCCGTGGATCACCCTCAGCCGCCCGCGGTTTTCTCCTTCGAGAGGCAGCCACTCGCGCAGATCGTGATCTCCCGAGAGACGATCGATCCGACGGATGAACTCTCGCGCGTTGCGGTGAAGGACCTGGCTGCCCTTCTTGAAGCTGTCGAGCTCCTCGAGCACGGTGACCGGCACCGCGAGGTCGTGCTCCTGGAAGTTGTCCAGCGCGCTGCTGTCGAAGAGGATGACCGACGTGTCGAGGACGAAGATCTTGCGCTGAGCGACGTTCGTCTCTTGGGCGGCTCCGAGTGCTCGGCTCGCGGAGTCTTCGCCCGAGGGCGTCGTCGAAGGGGCGGAAGTTGAGTCGATCTTCAAAGGAAAGAAGCTTGGGCGGAGCCAGGTTCGGTCAGTGTGGCCGATCGGTGTGAAGAGAACGAGAAGGCGCCCAGCGGTCACATCTTACTCAGAAGCTCGCCCGCCGCACGGAAGCTGGGAGGGGCCGAGAAGCTCCGAGGAACCGTGCCTCTTGGCGCAACAGTCCTTTGTTCGAAGCGGCCTTTTTCTCCTGCTGCGCAACAGCGACAATGAGGACGTAACAGTGCAAGGAGACTCACCATGACCGATACGAACTTCCCCGGGAACCTCACCGGCTTGCATCACGTCACCGCCATCGCCTCCGATCCGGCGGACAACGTCGCCTTCTACACCGACATCCTCGGTCAACGGCTCGTCAAGAAGACGGTCAACTTCGACGATCCGACGACCTACCACCTCTACTACGGCGACGGCGACGCTCGGCCCGGATCGATCATGACCTTCTTTCCCTGGCCGGGCGCAAGACGCGGCCAAACGGGAAGCGGCCAAGCGACGAAGACCGCCTACGCCGTGCCCGAGGGCTCGCTCGACTTCTGGCGTCGGCGCTTCGAGGAGCACCGGGTGCACCAGAGCGACGTCGCCGAGCGCTTCGGCGAGGCGGCCCTCGAACTCGCCGACCCGGACGGGCTACGCCTGCGCCTCGTGGAAACGGCCGGCACCGCAACCCACAGCGAGCTCGAGCCACTGAGCGCCGAGCAGGCGCTGCGCGGCTTCCAGGGCGTCACGCTGACGTCGCCGCGTCCCGAAGCCACGCGGGACTTCCTGACGCAGGTCCTCGCCCTCGAAGCTCTCGGCAGCGACGGCGAAGTCGAGCGCTTCGCCTTCCCGTCGGGACAGGTTCTCGACCTCGAGCCGGGCATCGACTTCGGCAGCGGCGGCGCGGGAACGGTGCATCACATCGCTTTCCGGGTTCCGGACGACGACACCGAGCTCGGCTGGCAGGCCTACCTCCGGGCGCACGGCGCTTCCGTCTCTCCGGTGATGGATCGCCAGTACTTTCACTCGATCTACTTTCGCGAGCCGGGCGGCGTGCTCTTCGAGATCGCCACCGATCCTCCGGGCTTCACCGCCGACGAAGAGCTCGCCTCGCTCGGCGAGTCGCTGAAGCTGCCCGCAGGGTTGGAGAGCCGGCGGCAGGAGATTGAGGCAAGGCTGCCGGTCCTCTGACGAGCCGTTCGTGAGACTCTCCCGAGAGCCAACCTCTCGGGAGAGATCGTGACGAACGCACCCAAGCCGCCGAAACCCAAGGACTACGACCCTCACGCGGTGGAGATCCGCCCTGCGGCCACCGTGCTGCTCGTCACGGATCGCCCCGACCTGCACGTGCTCATGGTGCACCGCACGGCCAAAGTCGTCTTCGCACCGGACAGCTGGGTCTTCCCGGGAGGCCGCGTCGACCCGGAAGACCACCTCGACGACTTCGAGGTGCTGTGCGCAGGTCTCAGCGACGAGAAGGCTTCGGAGATTCTCGACGTCGAGCGGGGCGGCCTCGCCTGGTGGATTGCCGCATGCCGCGAGACCCTCGAGGAGGCAGGCCTCCTCCTCGCAGCCGGCGGCCCGGTGGCTCCGCAAACCGTCAGCGAGGTGCGCAAGCGCGTCCTGGAGGACGAGTCGGCCTTTCCGGATGTGCTGCTCGAACAGAAGATCCGCCTCGACGTCACCGCGATCGAAGAGATCGCGCGCTTCATCACTCCGCTCGGTCCACCTCGCCGCTTCGACGCCCGCTTTCTCGTCGCCCACGCGCCCGAGGGCCAGGAGCCGGTGCACGACGAGGGTGAGATCGTGAACTGGAGCTGGATCCGTCCGGCGGAAGCGCTCGAACGTTGGGCTGCGGGAGAGATGCAGATGATGTCGCCGACCGTGCGCATGGTCGCCTGCCTGGCGCGCTTCGAACGCGCCGAAGAAGTAATGGAGGTGGCGCGCCAGCGGCTCGACTACCAGCGCGTGCGCGTGCATGACCCACAGGGCGAGTACCGCGTCGTGCTTCCAGGGGAGCCCGACTACGAGACGGCTGACCTGGAAGTCGAGACCGGCTGGGTTCGCCTCTGGCGCCCGGCGCAGGCCTGAGTAGCGCTGCTATTCTCGGGAGTCTCACCACCCAAACAGAAAAGGGGTCGCCATGTCTGCCTCTCGCACCGTCTCTCCGCTCGCTTCCGTCAAGAAGTCTGCAACGACGCTCGGACTCTGCCTGCTCGTCGCGATTCCGCTGAGTGCGCAATCGGGGAAGCCGGACTTCTCGGGGACCTACGACGCAGCCACGCTGACGCCGCTGGTGCGGCCGGCGCAGTTCGGCGACAACCTCTACCTGACGCCCGAAGAGGCGGACAAGATCGCCGCCGAAGAGGCGCTGCTCATCGAGATTCGCAACGCCGCCAGCGACCCGGATCGCGAGGCCCCGCCCGACGGCGGCGACGGCTCGGACGGCGCCGCAGGCAACGTCGGCGGCTACAACACTTTCTGGATCGATCGCGGCAGCGAAGCCATGCTCGTCGACGGCAAGTTCCGCACTTCGATCCTCATCGATCCGCCCAACGGCCGCTTCCCGCCGATGACCGCGGAGGCGATGGAAGAGCGACGCCGTCGCTTCGCCGGGCGGCGTCGAGGCAACGACGGTACCGCCTACTGGATCGATGAAGGCGACGAGCCCGGCCCCTACGACAACATGGAGCAGCGCAACGTCGCCGAGCGCTGCCTGCTCGGCTTCTCGGGAGCCGCGCCGTCGTACCCGAGCCTCTACAACAACTTCAAGCGCATCGTGCAGACCGAGACGCACTTGATGATCGAGATCGAGATGGTGCACGACGCCCGCATCGTGCGCATGAATTCGGAGCACGCTCCGGAGGATCAGCGCTTCTGGTTGGGTGACTCGATCGGCTGGTGGGAAGACGACACGCTCGTCGTCGAGACGACCAATTTCCATCCTCTGTCGAACCTGCGCGGCGGCTCGGAAGAGACGAAGGTCACAGAGCGATTCTCGCGTCAGGAGAACGGCGACCTGCTCTACAACTTCACGGTCGAAGACCCAGCGACTTGGACCGCTTCGTGGACCGGCGAGTACACCTGGCGCCAGACGCCCGACGACAAGATCTACGAGTACGCCTGCCACGAAGGCAACTACTCCTTCCAAGGCATCATGCGCGGCGCACGCGTGCTCGAGCAGGACGCGATGGACGCCAAGAAGAAGGCGAGCAGCGACTAGTCACGCAGCGGCACAGGCAGATCGACAGGAGACCGCCCGGGGCGAAGCGCGAGAGCGAAGGTCGTCGGGCCTTCTTCGCGGCGGTACCGAGGCCGCCGGAGCGCCGAACCCACCGCGAGGCCTGCTAGGGTCGCGCGACCACAACACGTCGGCCTCGTCGGCGAGAAGGAAAGACACCGATGAAGATCGCCGACCACTGCGTCGTCAGCATTCTCTACGTCCTCACCAACGCCGAGGGCGAGCAGCTGGACGCCTCCAGCGGCGAACCGCTGCACTACCTCCACGGACACAAGAACATCGTTCCGGGCCTCGAAGAGGCACTCACAGGACGCGACGTCGGCGACGAGTTCGAGGTGGCGATTCCGCCGGAGCAGGCCTACGGTCTGCGCAGCGAAGAGCTCGTCCAGGACGTGCCGCGCGCTGCGTTTCAGGGCGTCGAGACGATCGAGCCCGGGATGCAGTTCCAGGCGCAGACGCCTCAAGGCGCGCAGCTCATCACGGTGCAGTCGGTCGACGGCGACACGATCAAGATCGACGGCAACCACCCACTGGCGGGCGTCGCACTGCACTTCAAGGTGCAGGTCGTCGACGTGCGTGAGGCGACGGCCGAAGAGAAGGCGCAGGGTCACTTCACCCCTGGCTCCTCGTCGTCGTGAAAGACCGGTAGAACGTCGTCGATGAAGCGCTCGAAGTCGTCTCGGTCGATCGGCGGACGAAAGGCAAGGTTGACGCCGTCGAGCCCCGCGTCGACGTAGGCGCCGAGATGGTCGATCGCCTGCTGCGAACTGCCGACGAGTGCGCCGCCGGCGAGGTGCTCCGGCGGTCCTGACGCGCCGGCGCGACCGAGGTAGTAGCCAACGTTGACGCTGGTCTCGATCTCGGCCACGTCGCGGTCGCTTTGCTCGCACTCGGCGTGCAGCGTGTCGAGCCGCTCGGCGGCGTCCTCGGGCGAGAGGTACGGCATGTTGAAGCCGTCGGCGAAGCGCGCCGCGAGAGCGGGCGTGCGCTTCCTTCCTCGGCCACCCACCCAGAGTCGCACATCACCGACCGGCTTCGGCGAACAGACAGCACCAGAGAGCTCGTAGTACCGACCCTCGAAGTTCGTCTCTTCGTCGCGCAGGAGAGAGCGCGTCACCTCGAGCGCCTCTTCAAGCTGGTCGAGACGCTCTCCGAGCGGTGGAAAGTCGTAGCCGAAGTCGTGGAACTCCTCCTCGAACCATCCAGCACCGAGGCCGAGCTCTGCGCGGCCGCCGGAAACATGGTCGATCGTCGTCGCGGCCTTGGCCAGGAGAGCCGGGTTGCGAAAGAGAGCGCAGAAGACCAGGCAACCGACGCGGACGCGCTCGGTGACCGCGGCGAGCGTCGCCATGGAAGCGACGCCCTCGAAGCACGGGTCCTGCCGCGACTGTAGAGGATTGGCGTAGAAGTGATCCCAGACAGAGATCCAGTGAAAGCCTGCTTCGTCGGCCCGCCGCCAGAGCGCCAGCAGCTCCTCCATGGAGACGTTCTGTGGCCCCGTGTGGATACCGATCTTCAGTTGCGCCACCTGCTCTCTCCTTTGAAATCCTGCCGTCGGGCTCGCGTCAGGGGTGAGCCGCCGTCTCGATCAACGCTGCGACCTCGGCGGTCGCCTGCCTGCGCGCCAGCTCGAGCGCCGTCTCGCCGAGAGAGTTTTCGACGGTCAGATCGGGCTTCCTCGACAGGATCAGCCGCACGGCTTCGACCCCGCCGAAGCGAACCGCGATCATCAAGGGCGTGCTGCGCAAGCCGGAGCGCGTATCCGGGCCACTCGCGTCCACGCCCTGCTCGAGCAGCGTCCGGACCGTCTCCAGATCACCGACGACCAACGCATTGTTCAGGCGCGTCTTGAGCACGGCTTCGGTGACGACCGGCAAGCAGTCGTTGCGACTGAAGAGATAGGTCGAATACACCTTGGCCGTCATGCGCTGCTCGTCGATCGACAGGACCTCGAGCCTGCCGAAGTTGGCGAGCACGACGACGTTGCCCTCGATGCGGTAGTCGTCCTCGGAGACGTAGTGGGTTCGGTAGACGTAGCGCCCCCCCTCCCGGAACGTCCAGCGCGAGCCGTCGGCGCTCACTTCGCCCTCGTACTCCTCGGTATTCAAGCACCAGTCGCCGACGAGCAGCCGGCGAACGTCTTCTTCGGTAGGCGCGTTCGCGAGAGCGAGCAGAGCGACAAGCCAGGGAGTCATTGCCTCAGCCTAGCGAACGCCGCCAAGGGCGCTAGTGTGGGGAGCAAACCGACCGCACCCCACAGCGAGGAGGATCCCCATGGAGAAGACGCTCATCGACCCCAATCCCCAGCTCGGCTTCAGCCAGGCCGCCGTCGTCGAATCGGGCGGCGTGCGCACGATCTACGTCTCGGGACAGGTGGGCTCATCACCCGATCTCAAAAGTCAGTCGATCGAAGCCTTCCAGAACCTGGCGGACTGCCTGGCCAAGGCCGGCGCGACACCGGCCGATGTCGTCAAACTGACGACCTTCATCGTCGACTACACGCCCGAGAAGGTCCGCGACGCCTTCGCCGGCCAACCGCGCGTCTTCACCGATCGCGACAACCCGCCCGCCAATACCGTGCTCGGTGTGCAGGCTCTCTTTCAGCCCAGCCTGTTGATCGAGGTCGAGGCGGTCGCGGTGGTGGCAACCGCGTAGCCAACCGCTCACGTCACGGCGAGCCGAGATCCAACGAGCCGGCGGTCGCGAAACCATGGGCACCATGGAAGCTAAGCCTACGCGCCGCGCCGCTTTGCAGACCTTCGCTGGAAGCGTGTTGGCGGCGGCGCTCGGACCGACGCGCTCCTCGCACGGCGTCTCCTGCGTGGTGACGGTCGACGTCGCTCCGGGACTGAAGATCCACGGGCTTCAGACCGGAACGGTGCGAGTCAAGCGAGCGCATCGTGAGTGGAAGGGACCGTCGGCTCTTCGGTTGCCGGCCATCGTCGCGAGCCGGCGTTGGACGGAAGACCTTCCGATCCTCTGCTGGCTGATCGAAGAAGGTGAACGCCGGATCCTCGTCGACACGGGCGAAACCCACCGGACTGCCGAGCCCGACTGGTTCGACTGCGATCCGGGCACCGGATGGTTCTACAACCGCAATCTGCGTCTCGACGTGCCCGGGGAGAGCGACGAAGCAGGCCCGCTGCTACGACAGCTCGACCTCGAGCCGTCCGGCGTCGACACGGTCGTCATGACGCATCTGCACAGCGATCACGCCGGCGGCATGAGTTGGTTCCCGGAAGCGAAGTTCTTCGTCGGCGGCGACTACCCGAGCGCACGGGGCACCCTGCCCTGTCGCTATCCGGAGTGGCTCGATCCCGAAAGGATCGAAAGCGTCGCCGGGGCCTGGGGCCCCTTCGACGCTCACCACAAACTCTCCGAATCGGTGCGCATCGTGCCGACGCCAGGTCACAGCCTTGGCCATCACTCGGTCGTCGTCGAGACCGAGGTTCTTCAGATCGTTCTCGCCGGCGACGCCTCGTTCACGGCGCAGCAAATGCAGAAGGGGCACACGGCCGGAATCTGCGAAGCGCCGCGCAGGGCGCGCCGCACGCTCGAGCGCCTGCGCCAGCTCTGCGCCGACAAACCGACCGTGTACCTGCCGAGCCACGATCCCGAGTCGCTGGCGCGGCTCCGAGCTTTGACCGTCGAACCCGGTGCCGGCGCCACCTGACGAAACGCTCAGGACGAGGCCGACAGAACGGGGCGGAGGAACGTGCGCTCATAGCTGAGGATGCAACGGCTGCTCTTCGCCAGTTCGTAGGCCGCGATGCACTCCGGGTCGTCGTCGGCGGCACGACGGTAGCGCTCATAGGCAGCGAGCGAAGGGAAGGAGAAGAGCGCGTAGGCGACGTTGCTGGCCCCCTCAGACGGCAGGAAGTAGCCGTGGTGCACTCCTCCGAAGCGCGGCACGAGGCGGATCCACTCCTCCGCGTACTCCTCGAACTCTTCCAGCTTGGCTGGATCGATGACGTAGCGAATGTGCGCAGTGACGCCGAGCGCTCGACTCATGGTTCGGACTCCTGAGGTGCATTGGCGAAGGAGCGGCGGTACGCCAGGGGCGTCGTGCCGACAACGCGGCGAAAGTGAAGCCGCAGATGCTGGGCGGAGCTGAAGCCGACGGCGTGCGCCACGCGGTCCATCGCCCAGTCGCTCTGCTCGAGCAGCTGCCGCGCGCGATCGATCCTGCGCAGGTGCAGGTAGCGTAGCGGTGAGAGTCCGGTGCGTTCCTTGAAACGACGATTGAGGTGGCGCACGCTGAGGTGCGCGCGCTCGGCCAGAGCTTCGATCGACTGTGGTTCGTGCAGGTTCTCGTCGATCCAACCGAGCAGCGGTGCCAGACGATCGGCGTCTTCCGGCTCGACGGGCGCCGGAATGAACTGACGCTGTCCCCCGTCGCGGTGCGCGGGCATGACGAGTCGCTGCGCCACGTGGTTGGCGATCGCCGCACCGTGATCCTCGCGCACGAGGTGCAGGCAGAGGTCGATCCCGGCCGCGCTCCCCGCCGAGGTAAAGAGCTGGCCGTCGGTCACGTAGAGCACATCCTCGTTGAGTCGCACTGCGGGGTAGCGGCGTCGCAGCTCTTCGGCATAGCGCCAGTGGGTCGTGGCGCGCCGACCGTCGAGCAGCCCGGCAGCGGCAAGAACGAAGACGCCGGAGCAGATGGAAACGATGCGCGCGCCCCGCTCGTGTGCCGCTCGGAGAGCTTCGAGGGCGCGCGCGGGGGGCGGCTCCTCCGGACTACGCCAGCCGGGCACGACCAGGGTGTCCGCGGCGGCGATCCGTTCCCAGTCCTCGGACGCCTCGATCCGGAGGCCGACGTCCGTCTGCAGCGGTCCCTCCTCGATGGCGACCGGCTGAAAGGTGTACCAGGGCAGATCGAGCTCGGGGCGGTCTCGACCGAACACCTCTCCGAGGATGCTGAATTCGAACAGCGAGAGGCGCCGATAGACCATGACGACGACGTCGTGCCTTGCGGCCGCTGGCGCACACGCGGGCATGAGGCGATTGTAGGCGGCGGGCGCCTCGATCAGGCCCGCGCGAACCATCACAGTCGACGCTTCAGAGCCTCGGCGAAGCGCCGCGGCGCCTGCTCATCGAGGCGCAGGAAGAGCTGTGGTTCGATGAGCTCAGCCTCGACCAGCAACAGACGGCCGTCGCGTTCGACGCCGTCGATGCGGGCGTAGAGGGGCGGACGTCCGAGCACTCTCAGGACCCTTTTGGCGTCGGCAATCAGAGCCGGCGGCGCCTCGGCGAGAGTCGCGGAACCGCCGAAATCCGACTGCACGCGGAACTCGCCGTCGCGAGCTTTCTTCAGCACGGCGTGGCTGAACTCTCCGCCGAAGAAGAGCAGCGACCACTCGCCCCGTGCCTCGATCTCCGGCAGGAAGGGCTGCAGCATCAGGTCGCCGTGCGACGCGGCGGCTCGGATCTCGGCCTCCTGCGTCCTCAGAAGCTCTGGGCTCGTCGTGAAGGTGTGCAAGCCCGACGCACTGACCGTCGGCTTGAGCACGGCGCGATCCCAGGAGCGCTCTGCCAGACGACGACGTACCGCGTCGCCCCCCCCTTCGAGCAACTGCGCAGCCGACAGCCATTCGGTCGGTACCGTGTCGAGACCCGCCGCCTCCAGCTCGCGCAGGTACGTCTTCTCGCTGTTCCAAGCGACCCTCTGCGGAGTGTTCTCGAGCCGCGTGCCCGAACGTTCGACGGCTTCGAGCCAGTCGAGAAACTCGGCCCGCCGCAGGTGGTAGTCCCAGCAAGACCGGAGAACCAGCAGATCGAACGCCTGCCAACGCTCGGCCGCGCCGCCCCAGACGAGCGGTTCGACGGCAACGTCCCGGGCGAGAGCCTCGGCGGCCGCCTGATCGTCGTCCGTCAGATCCGGCTTCTTCGCGCAGGTGATGAAGGCGACGCGTTTCAACCGACGGCAGCCTCGCTCTGTGTGAGATCGAAGCCCTCGTCGAGCCAGCCCGTGACGCCTCCGATCATCAGCTTTACCGGGCGCCCGAGTCGGGCGAGTCGCAGCGCCGCCTTGTCGGCACCGTTGCAGTGAGGACCCGCGCAGTAGACGACGAAGAGCTGGTCCTCGGGATACGCAGCCAACGCATCCTTCGAAATCCGAACGTGCGGCAGGTTGACGGCGCCAGCAACGTGGCCCGCCTCGAAGAGCTCCGGCGACCGCACGTCGAGCACGACCATCTCGTCGAGCCTCGACGTCAGGCTGTAGTGCACGTCCCAGCAGTCGGTCTCGAAGGCCAGCTTGCGCGAGAAGTGCTTCGCCGCCTCTTCTGAGGTTGCCGGCGCGACGGCGGTCACGGTCTTTCTCTTCATCTTTCTTCTCCAGGTTCGACTCGAGCAACGGCGCCCGGTCCTCGGACTATGGCGCTTGCGAGCCCGAGACCGCGACGAGCAAACCGGCCGACTTTCGGTCGATTCAAGCCCGACTCAGGAGATCGCCGGCAGGATGCGCTCGAAGAAGAGCTCGAACGTCTTGGGCGGCTCATCGAAGATGTTCCAGCCGGTGAAGACGACGATCAGGTCGAGCTCGGGAGCCACGATCAGGAACTGGCCGCCGTAGCCGCGGCCGGCGAAGACAGAGACCTCGTCCTCGCGCCCGTCGCGCGGGATCCACCACTGGTAGGAGTAGCCCGTGTCGCGCCGCTCGTTGTCCGGCAGGATGTCTTCGACCCAGGGCTTGATCGACTCGGCAACCCAGCCTTCCGGCAGGAGTCGTTGGCCGTCCCAGACGCCGTCGTTGAGGTAGAGCAGACCGAGCTTGGCCAGATCCTCAGCCTTCAGGTAGAGACCGCCTTCGGTGTCGGCGAGCCCGAGAGGCGTGGTTTTCCAGTGGAAATCGTCGATGCCGAGCGGGGCGAAGAGGTACTGAGCGGCGTAGTCGTGAGCGTGCAGGCCTGTCGCCTGACGCAGGATCCCCGAGAGCAGCGTGCTGACGCCGCTGTTGTACACCCAGTGCGTGCCGGGGTCGTGAGACAGCGGTTTGTCGAGCACGAACTGAATCCAGTCTTCGCTCGCTTCGAGTGCAGCGCAGTCGTTGCGTGGGTCGGTGTAGGGCACCGTCGACTCGTCCCAAGCGAAGCCCGCGCGCATGGTCAGAAGGTCTTGAAGCGACATCGTCGCCTTGCGGCCGTCCGGGTCGTCGAAGGTGCGGTCACTGAAGAAGGAGAGTCCGGGAACGTCGACGCCCTCGATCTCACCGCGCTCGATGGCGACGCCGATGAGAGCCGAGGTCCAGCTCTTGGTGACCGACTGCATCGTGTGCACGTCGCGACCCTGGTAGAAGGGATGCCAGTCCGGGTGGTAGTAGTTGTACTGGTGCGGCGTCTGATCGAAATCGCGGCTCGCCTCGACGTAGTCGACCTCGTAACGGCCCTCGTGGACCAGCTGTCCGCCGCGGATCACGAGAAACGCGTCGACGTTGCCGTGGTCGCCCGCCGCCAGTTCGCTCGACAGCTGCTCCAGGGCAACGCCATCGAGCCCCTGATCCGTCGGTTCCGCGACGGGCCAGCCCTTCGTCGGCCAGGCCGTCGCCGCGGTCGCCGCCTCCGGTTCGGAGGGCACGCCCTCGGGTGTTGCGCAGGCGGTCGCGAGCAAGGTGCATCCCAGAAACGCAGCAACAAGACGCTGCCTCTTCCGCCTTGCCCGATCGCTAGAACTCTGTCGGCTGTCCATGCCATGTCCCCCTGTCTCGGTTTGCGCCCATTCGATCACGGTCTGAAGGGGGGCAAGTTCGCGGCATCTTCACACTGCTGACATGCGGGTGTCAGGACGCCCCGTTTACGCTTCCGAGCGTCGGCCGGCCAGAGGGGGACGGCGGCTTCTGGAGAGACGACGATGTTGACCTGCCGAGGATTCGAGCCTTCCGAACGAGCTGCCGCTGCCCGCGAGGAGCGGGGCCTCAGGGAGCCCGCCAGGGCCTATCGGGAAGCTCGGCGGCTCGTCGTGATCCTGCTGGCGTCGAAGCTCGAAGAGAGGCACGCTGCAGCGAGTGCCCGACTTCTGCCCATCGCGGCCCGACTGGCCAACGCGGCGCTGACCCCGCGGCAGCGGCTGGCGACGCCGCACCTCCTGCGTCTCCTGCTGTGCCTCGACGAGCTGGAAGCGGCAGGACGTATCGACATCGACCTGGCGGGCGAGCTGTGGCGAGCCGCCGCCCGAGTCCATCGCGCCCTGCAGGGCGAGTACGGAGGTCTCGCCTGACGGCACGCCTCAGCTAACCTCGGCCCAACCACGGAGGAACTGCTGATGCCCGGAATGCTCGACGGAAAGACCGCAATCGTCACCTGCGCCGACCAGTTCATGGGTCCGGCGACCTGCGAGCTGTTCGCGGCGGAAG
>JBCCLJ010000148.1:0-18344 GCA_039026915.1 Acidobacteriota bacterium | reverse complement strand
TGGCGCCGAGAACATCGGCTTTGCCGTCCCCGTCGACACCCTCAAGCAGATTCTTCCCCAGCTGAGGGACGACGGCCGGGTCCGTCGCGGCTATCTCGGTGTGAACATTCGCGATCTCCAGTACCGCGACATGGAGGCTTTTGGCGTCGAGTCCACGGATGGCGCTCTGGTAACGAACGTGCGCAACGGCACCCCGGCGGAGAAAGCGGGGCTCGAGCCCGGCGACATCATCGTGCGGGTCGACGAGCACAAGGTCGAACGCAACCGCGATCTCATCGACTACGTCTCGGGCAAGGCCCCCGGAGACAAGGTGCGCGTCGAGGTCTGGCGCGATCGAGTGAAGGTCGAGAAGACGGTTCTGCTCGAAGAGCGCGAACCGATCAGCGAGGTCGCCGAGCTGACCGAGGTGACCGAGCCTGACGCCATGGAATGGCTCGGCCTGCAGCTGCAGGATCTCGATCGTGAGACTCGCAACGAGCTCGAGCTGGACGACAGCATCGAGGGCGTCCTGGTGACTCAGGTGGCGCCGTCCAGCCCGCTGTACGAAGAGCGGGTCCAACCCTACGACGTGATCACCGAGGTCGATGGCGAGGCTGTGCGCTCCGCCGCCGACTTCGAGGCCGTTGTCGAAGGGGCGCCGAGCGGCAAGCTCTTGCGCCTCTACGTCCAGTCCGTCCGTGCCAACACGGGCTACTTCGCCATCGTCAGGGTGCCCTAACCTCGTGACGACGGCCCCTGCAGCGCCCGGCGGGCGCGTCCTCGTCGTCGACGACGAGTCCTCCATCCGCGAGAGCCTGAGGATGATCCTCGAGTTCGAGCAGTATCAGGTGGACGAAGCGGCCGACGGTGCCGAGGCGCTCGCCCGGGTCGCGGAGCGCATCCCGGACGCCGTTCTGCTCGATATCAAAATGCCGCAGATGGACGGCTTGACGGTGCTCAAGACCCTGTCGGAGCGCGGCTTCGAGATGCCGGTCATCGTCGTCAGCGGCCATGCCGATGTCGAAACGGCGGTCGAGGCGACCCGCCTCGGGGCGTTCGACTTCATCGAGAAGCCCCTGCAGCGTGACCGCGTGCTGCTGACGCTGCGCAACGCGATTCAGCAGCAGCGGCTCGAGGCGGTCAACAAGGAGCTCGCCAAGGGCAGCGACGAGCTGGTCGGCGAATCGGCTGCGATGCTGGCTTTGCGCGACACGATCGCCAAGGCTGGACCGACCCCGGCGACCGTCCTCATCACCGGCGAAAGTGGCACCGGCAAAGAGCTGGCTGCTCGGGCCATCCACTCTTTCAGCCCGCGCGCCGAACGTCCGATGGTGCAGGTGAACTGCGCGGCGATCCCGGAAGAGCTGATCGAGTCGGAGCTGTTCGGTCACGAGAAGGGAAGCTTCACCGGTGCCGTGCGCAAACAGATCGGCAAGTTCGTTGCAGCCGACGACGGCACCATCTTTCTCGACGAGATCGGCGACATGTCGGCTCGCACCCAGGCGAAGGTGCTGCGCGTTCTGCAGAGCGGCGAGGTAGAGCCTGTCGGTGCGGAACGGAACGTGATCGTCGACGTGCGCGTCGTGGCAGCGACTCATCGCGACCTGCAGGAGGAGATCGCCGAGGGGCGCTTTCGCGAAGATCTCTTCTACCGATTGAATGTCGTTCCGATCAAAGTGCCGCCGCTGCGCGAGCGCTTGGAGGACATTCCACTCCTGGTCGAGCACTTCGTTCAGAAGTTCGCCGAAGAGAGTAACTATCCGCGGAGAGGCTTCAGCGAAGACGCTCTGGATCACCTGCGGGCGCTGCCTTGGAAAGGCAATGTGCGCGAGCTCAAGAACCTGGTCGAGCGCCTGCTGATCTTGTCGAGTGGCGACGAAGTGGGGCGCGACGACATTCTCACCGTCGGGGTACGCGGCCAGCCCGAGCTGTCGGAGGCGATGCTGGCGGTCGGAACACTCAAGGAGTTCCGGGAGGTCTCGGAAAGGGCTTTTCTGCTGCACAAGTTGCGCGAGAACGAGTGGAACGTGACGCAGACGGCGCAGAACGTCGGCACTCCGCGCAGCAACCTCTACAAGAAGATGGAGCAGTACGGCATTCGACGCGATGAGGATCAGTAGCTACGGCCGCGTCCAGCGTGCCGTCTTTGCCGTAGAGCTTTGAGACGGCGGCCGTCGTCCTGGCAGGCTGCTGGTAGAATCGAAGGCGAACAAGGGAGCGCAACGCCATGACCGAGACCGCATCGAGACCTTCGAAGATCGAGGAAGCTGCCGAACAGCCAGCGAGCGCGCTCCTTCGCCCGGAGGTCGCCAACCAACTCGTCGAAGCGACGAAACGTTGGCGCGCCGATCGCGATGCTTCGGAGGCCAAACGCCCGTTCTGGAAGGACGATTTCACGACGATCTCCGGGGCCGAGGTACCGCACCTGGTGACGGCGGAGCAGGTGAGCACCGACCCTGTCGAGAAGATCGGCGTGCCTGGCGAATTCCCGTACACCCGGGGAATTCACGCTTCCGGATATCGCGGCAAGCTGTGGACGATGCGCCAGTTTGCCGGTTTCGGGCAGGCCAAGGACACCAACGAGCGCTTCAAGTACCTCCTGTCGCAGGGGCAGACAGGTCTTTCCGTCGCCTTCGATCTGCCGACTCTCTACGGCTACGACTCGGATCACGAAATGTCCCTCGGCGAGGTCGGCAAGTGCGGCGTTGCCGTCGACACCCTGGCCGACATGGAGGCGCTCTTCGACGGGATTCCGATCGACCAGATCACGACGTCGATGACCATCAACTCGACGGCACCGATCCTCTTCGCCATGTACCTGGCAGTCGCTGAGAAGCAGGGAGTCGATCTGGCAAGCGGCGTTCGCGGCACGCTACAGAACGACATCCTCAAGGAGTACATCGCTCAGAAGGAGTACATTTATCCGCCGCGTCCGTCGATGCGACTGGTCACCGACCAATTCGCCTTCGCGACGAAACACGTGCCGCAGTGGAACACCATTTCGATCTCCGGGTACCACATCCGAGAAGCGGGTTCGACGTCCCTGCAGGAGCTCGCCTTCACGCTGCGCGACGGAATGGAGTACGTCCAGTACGGCATGGATGCTGGACTCGACGTCGATGCTTTCGCTCCGCGCCTCTCCTTCTTCTTCAATAGCCACAACGACTTTTTCGAAGAAATTGCCAAGTTCCGTGCCGCCCGTCGCATCTGGGCCGAGGTCATGCGCGATCGCTACGGTGCCAGAGACCCGCGTTCTCACATGATGCGCTTCCACACCCAGACGGCCGGCGTCTCGCTGACCTCGCAGCAGCCTGTCAACAACGTCGCGCGAACTGCGGTGCAGGCGCTCGCCGCGGTCCTGGGGGGCACCCAGTCGCTGCACACGAACGCGCTGGACGAAACGCTCGCTCTGCCGACCGAAGAGAGCGCAATGATCGCTCTGCGAACCCAACAGATCATCGCGCACGAGAGCGGTGTCACCAACACGGTCGACCCGCTGGGCGGCAGCTACTTCGTCGAAGATCGAACCCAGGCCATGGTCGACGGCTGCTACGACTACTTCGATCGCATCGACGATTTCGGCGGCATGGTCGAGGCGATCGAGGCGGGCTACCCGCAGCGCGAAATCGTCGAGGCGGCGTACCAGTTCCAGAAGTCCTTCGACGCCAAGGAGAAGCTGATGGTGGGTGTCAACGATTTCGTCGTCGAGAACGAGGACGAGATCGAGACCCTCTACATCTCCGACGACGTGGCCAAGGCGCAGATCGAGAGCCTCGACCGCGAACGTTCTTCCCGCGACGCGAGTGCCGCGGCGCGCACTCTGGACGCGCTCAAGAGCGGTGCCGAGGGCGACGCCAACACCATGGAATTGATCCTCGACTGCGTCAAGGCGTATGCCAGCGTCGGCGAGATCAGCGACGCTCTGCGCGACGTCTACGGAACGTACGAAGAGCCCGCCGTCTTCTGATTCGCTGCCCCTCGAAGAGGTGCTGAAAGCCCTTATCTTCAAGGTTTAGCCTCTGCTATGCTGCGCGGGCTATGGCGGAAGCAGCACGCATACTGGTCGCAAAACCAGGGCTCGACGGTCACGATCGTGGAGCCAAGGTCGTGGCCCGTGCGCTGCGCGACGCCGGCTACGAGGTGATCTACAGCGGTCTGCGTCAGACGCCCGCCCAGATCGCCAATGCGGCGGTGCAGGAGGACGTGCAAGCCGTGGGGCTGTCGATCCTCTCCGGCGCTCACAACAGCCTGCTTCCCGAGATTACGCGCCTGCTGGCCGAGCAGGACGCGAGCGACATCCTGGTCTTCGCGGGCGGCATCATCCCAGACCGGGATATCCCAGGCCTCAAGGAGGCCGGAATCGACGCCATCTTCCTGCCGGGGACGACGACGGACGAGATCGTCGGGTATCTCGAGGATCGGCTCGCGGGCAGCTGAACGGACATGCGAAGACTGCTCTTGGCGGATGACGGTCCGGCGATCCAGAAGATCGTACGGCTCACGTTTCTCGACCATCCCGAGATCGAAGCTCAGTGCGTCAGCAGCGGCGACGAAGCTCTGGAGATCATCGACGACCGGCTTCCAGACCTGGTGCTCGCCGACGTGCATATGCCCGGGGCCAGCGGCTACGAAGTCTGCAAGCGGGTGAAGGAACTCGAGCCTTCGACGCCCGTCGTGCTGCTGGTGGGCAATCTCGAGAGTTTCGACGAGGTGTCGGCCGAAGACTGCGGGGCTGACGGCAGCTTGCGCAAGCCCTTCGAGGCCAGCGAACTGCTGCGCTGTCTCGAGGAGGCGGAGACGAAAGCTCGACAACGATTTGCTCGCACTGCGCCGATCCCGGTCGTGGCGGCGGAGACCAACGGCCCGGACCTCGGTGCCAGGGAGAACGATATGACCGATGAACTGAAGCTGAGCGAGGAGCAGGTCGACCAGATCGCGCGCCGGGTGGTCGAGCTCCTGACCGACGACGAGGTGCGCAAAATCGCGTGGGAAGTCGTACCGGACATGGCCGAGGTCGTCGTCAAAGAGCGCATTCGCGAGCTCGAGAGCCAAGTCGAAGAGCTCTGATCGCCTTCGCGCTGACCTTTCCTGGCGGAAAGACGGCCGGACTCACCGAGGCCCCGACTCCGGGCCTCCGCCTCGCTGACTCGATCGTGAACCGTCCGCTGCACGAGCTTCGCTCGCTGCGCAGGCTCTTCACGTCATCACGGACAAGCTTCAAGACCGCCGGAGACTCACGTCTTCGGAGGCACCGAGAGACTCAACATGCCGACCGAAATGAACAAGACCTTCGACCCCGCTTCCTTCGAGGACGCCTGGCAAAAGCGATGGGACGAGCTCGGGATTTTCCGTTGTCCTGAAGGGCCGCAGCCAGCGGATGACTCCTACTGCATTCTGATTCCGCCGCCGAACGTCACCGGCAAACTGCACATCGGACATGCCCTGCAGTCGACGCTTCAGGATCTCCTCGTGCGTTGGCAGCGCATGCTCGGCAACAATGCCCTCTGGCTTCCCGGCACCGATCACGCTGGCATCGCCACGCAGCTCATGGTCGAGCGTCAGGTCGAGGCCGAGGGCACGACGCGCGTCGAGCTCGGTCGCGAAGCCTTCCTCGAGCGGGTTTGGCAGTGGAAGGACGAGTACCACGGCAACATCCGCAAGCAGCTCGAGACGCTCGGAGCAAGCTGTGACTGGAGTCGCGAGCGCTTCACCATGGACGAGGGCCTGTCCGTTGCGGTGCGCACGGCCTTCGTCGAGCTCTACCGCGAGGGGCTGATCAGCCGTGGTGAGTACATGGTCAACTGGTCGCCCGTTCTGCAGACGGCGATCTCGGACCTCGAGGTCGAGAGCCGTACGATCCAGGGCAAGCTGCATCACTTCTCCTACCCGGTGATCGGCCAGGACCGTCAGGTTGTCGTCGCCACCACACGTCCGGAGACGATGCTCGGCGATACCGCGGTAGCCGTGCATCCTGACGACGAGCGCTACGGCGATCTGGTCGGTGCCACGCTGCTGCTGCCGCTGATGAATCGCGAGATTCCCGTCGTGGCCGACGAGCACGTCGACCCTGAGTTCGGAACGGGCGCCGTCAAGGTGACTCCTTTTCACGATCCGAACGATTTCGAGATCGGGCAGCGTCATGATCTCCCGGGGATCCGCGTCATCGGCTTCGACGGTCACATGACCGAAGAGGCTGGAGCGTTCGCCGGTCTGGACCGCTTCGACGCTCGCAAAAGGGTGCTCGAGGCACTCGAAGCCGAGGGCCGGTTGGTCAAGATCGAGCCTCACGAGCACGCTGTCGGTCACTCGCAACGCGGCGGCGAGCCGGTCGAGCCGATGATCTCGACGCAGTGGTTCTGCGACGTCGAGGAGATGGCGGCGAAAGCGCTGGCGGCCGTCGAGGACGGTGATCTCAAGCTTTATCCGTCGAGCTATGACAAGACCTGGCGTCACTGGCTCGAGAACATCCGCCCCTGGGTCATTTCGAGACAGCTCTGGTGGGGCCACCAGATCCCCGCCTGGTACGACAGCGACGGTGAGATCTACGTGGCCATGAGCCGTGAAGAGGCCGAGGCGATGGCGGGCACCAGCGAGCTGACCCAGGACACCGACGTTCTGGACACGTGGTTCTCGTCCGGTCTTTGGCCCCTGTCGACGTTGGGCTGGCCTGAGAGCGCCGACGATCTCCAGACCTTCTATCCGACCGACGTGCTCGTCACGGGGCACGACATCCTGTTCTTCTGGGTCGCCCGAATGGTGATGATGTCGCAGAAGTTCTCTGGGGAAGTGCCCTTCCGAGAGGTCCATCTGACGGGCCTCGTCCGCGATGCGAAGGGTGAGAAGATGTCGAAGACGAAGGGGAACACCCTCGATCCGATGGATCTCGTAGAGGAGTTCGGCGCCGACGCACTGCGCTTTACCCTCGCGGCTCTGGACAGCCCCGGGCGCGACATCCCACTCGATCTCGAACGGATGGCGGGCTACCGAGCCTTCGGCAACAAGATCTGGAACGCGACGCGCTTCGTTCTTTCGAGGATTCCGGACGACGCTCGCGTTCGAGGCTCGCTGAGCCTCGAAGGCCTCGAGCTTCCGGAGCGATACATCGTCACGCGCCTGAGCCAGACCGCGGAGAAGGTGAATGCCAAGCTCGTCGAGTTCCGCTTCGACGAGGCCTGTGATGCCCTCTACCACTTCTTCTGGGGCGAGCTCTGCGACTGGTACATCGAGTTCTGCAAGCCCGCCTTCTCGGGTGAGGCACCGCGACCGCAGGTCGGCGACGTCCTGGCGACGGTCCTCGATCGCAGTCTGCGGCTCCTACATCCCGTGATGCCGCACCTGACCGAGGAACTCTGGTCGCGATTGCCCGGAGTTGAGGAGCTCGGCTACGAAGCTCTCGCGGTCGCACGCTATCCGCAGGGCGACGACGGACTGATTGATCCTTCGGCGGTGGCGGGGATCGAGCTCCTCCAAGCGGTCGTCACTCGCTCCCGAGCTCTGCGCAAGGAGCGCAATCTGAAGCGGCAGACCGAAGTGCAGCTCTTTCTCGAAGGAGGCGACGGTCGCTCGGTTCTGATCCAGGAGGCGACGCTCCTGCAGACCCTGGGCGGCGTCAGTAGCGTGCGCGAAGGCAAGGGCCCCGAAGAGGCGGCTCGGGACCGCATCGCCGGCCTCGATCTCGCCTTTGCCGTGGCGGAGGAGGCTCTGAGCGAAGACGCGAAGGCTCGGCTGGAGAAGGAACTGGAGGCGGTCGCAAAAGAGATCTCGGGCGCCGAGGCGAGGCTTTCCAATCCAGGCTTTCTCGACAAGGCACCTGCCCAGGTCGTCGAGGGCAGCCGCGCGCGCCTCGCCGAGCTTCGTGAGCGCCGGGAGGCTCTCGAGCGGACCCTCGGGAACGTCGGATGAGCGAACCGTCCCGCCGAAGCGTCTCGCTTCACGCGGTGGGTTGCACAGCCTCTCTCAAGAGTTAGACTCTGCGGCCAGATGTCCTTTCACGAATTCGGTGATGCCGTCCGTCGGCGCTGGCGCAACGGACCAGCGAACAACCTCGTCGTCGTCGAGAAGATCGGGTCGACGAACGAGCTGGCCCGAGCCTACGCCGAACGGTTCTTCGAAGACGCTGACGTCCCCCCGACGACCTTCGTGGTGGCGCACGAGCAGACCGCCGGTCGCGGCCGTGAGACGGGCAGGCAGTGGGAGTCCCGCGCCGGGAATGGCGCGTACATCACGCTCGTGCACTGTCTCGGCGAGAGCCCTGACGGTGAGGTACTTCAATCCGTTCCGATTCTCCTGGGTACATCGCTCTGCGAGGCGCTGCGCTCGTTCGCTCCCGACGCGGGACTCAAGTGGCCGAACGACCTCTTCGCGGGAGGCCGCAAACTCGGTGGCATTCTGATCGAGACCTGCACCAGTGAGGACGCCGAAGTGGCCGTCGTCGCCGGCTTCGGGATCAACCTGAACCAGCCGGTACAGCCCGAGCTCGAGCAGACGGCGACCTGCCTTCGGGAGGCGGCTCAGGGTGATGTGCCTGATCTACCGGGCCTGGTGGTCCATCTGTGTGAGCACGTCAGCGAGGGGCTCGCACAGCTGGGCGACTTGGGCGGCGCGGTCGATCGCTACCGTTCCCTTTCGATCCACAGCGAGGGAGACATGTTGTCCTGTCGCCTCGGCGATCGCGAGATCCACGGGATCTTCCGTGGCTTCGACGAGCGCGGCTGTCTCTGCCTCGAGGCCGACGGCGAGCAGGTCACCGTCGCGGCCGGCGAGGTCATCCTCGAGCATCCGCCGCTCTGACGGCGCCGCTGCGGACGCAGGCGCCGTGGACCCGGACTACTTCCGCACGATCGAAGAGACGTTCGTCGAGCTGCGCGGAGCGCCTCTGCTGCTGTCGCCCGAAGACTGGCAGATTGCGCGCGGGTGGTACGAGCGCGGCCTGCCGAGCGACTTCGTCGTCGCCGAGCTCCGTAAGGTCTTCGAGCGCCGCCGGGAGATGGGCGAGCGGAGCAGAGTTCACCGCCTCAAGTATCTGGCACCGGCAGTGGAGGAGGCTTGGCGCGAGCGTGAAGAGCTCCTGGCCACCGGGGCACGAGGAACGCCCACCGAAGAGGGGCCCGATCTCGATGCGGCCCTGACGGCCCTCGCGGATCGTCTGCCGCAGACGCTCGGTGATCGCCGCCGGTGGCAGGGCGAGATCCTGGCACTTCGCCGCGCGGACGCGGAAGCAGAGACGATCGAGCAGCGTCTACAGGAGATCGAGACGCGAGTGCTTCGAAGCTACCGGGACGGACTCCCCGTGGAGGCTCGAAAAGAGATCGAGACCGCGGTGTCGCGTTCGCTGGAGGTCGTTCGAGAGCGCCTCTCGAAGGAGCAGGAGGGCGTCGTTCGTCGTCGCCTTGGCCGACGAATGCTGCGCGAGCGCCTTGGCCTACCGCGGCTGAGCCTCATCGATTCCTGACCTGCGCTCCGAGCAGCGGGTGCTCCCGTCGAAGTCACCGTGCAAGGTGAGGCAGGGGGCGCGCGTCTTGAGAGACGATGGTCGTCTCGAGATCACCAGGCGCTTCGCCCTGCTTTCGGCCGGCCGTGGCCCTCATCCTCGGCTTGATCTGTGGCAGCGGCCTGCTCGTTTCGCGTTCTGGACTGGCTCTGCTGTTCGCAGTCTGCGTTCTCGGGATCTGCACGGGCCGTTCCGCGGGGCGCTCCATCGCGAGCTTCGCTGGCGGAGCACTGCTCATCGCAGTGGCGGCAGCAGGCCCGCCTGAGGGGCTCGAGGCGGGCCCGGCCCGGGCGCGAGTCAGAGTTCGGGCGCCCTGGTCGTCTGAAACCACTTTTGGGAAGCCTGAGTGGAGCGCGCGAGCCGAGGTACTCCATCTGCAGCAGGGCTCGCGAGCCTTCGAGGGAGGCTGGAGCGTTCGTCTGCGTCTGAGGTCCGTCGAGCCGCCTTCCGGAGACGTCCTCTGGCTGCGCGGCAGCCTACGGGCCCCGTCCCGCTTCAGCAACGGGGGCGCCTCGCGCCTCGTCCCGAGCTGGACTCTGCAGGTCAAGTCTCCGCGGCTGGTCCAGGCCGCCGGCAAGACACGCAGTGGGATGGATGGCATGCGGAGTCTCTGGGGCGAACGCCTGGAGGCATTCTTCGTCGATCAGAGCCGATTCCCCAGAGCTTTGCTGCTGGGACAACAGCGCCAACTTCCGGATGGGGCTCGCCGAAACCTCGAGATCTATGGGCTGGCGCACCTGTTTGCACTGTCGGGGCTTCATCTCGGGATTCTCCTTGGTGCGCTCCTGGCTCTTCCCGCCGCGGCGTCGCGTCACTTCGGCCGCGGTCTGAGGAGCGGTGCGACGCTTCGAATCGCTTGGCTGTTTGCAACCGCGGCGACGGCGGGTCTGTTCATCGGTCTTGTGGGACCGCGCCCCTCGTTGACTCGAGCGGCTGCGAGCGCGGTGGTTGCCGGGGCCGCGATCGCGCTGAATCGGCGGCCCTGGGCTTTTCACAGCTGGTCGGTCGCCCTGCTTGCGTGCCTCTTTCTTCGACCGGCAGACGGGCTGACACTGGGCCTCCAGCTTTCGTTCCTCGCGACCGCCGGGATTCTCGTCACCTTGCCGCACAGTCCTTCCGAAGCGCCGACGTGGATCGGCGGGTGGTGTCGTCGGCTTCTGAACGCGCTTCGGTTGTCCGCGGCGGCTCAGGTCGCGACGCTCCCGCTCACGGCGCCGCGCTTTCACATGATCTCCTGGGGTGCCCCCGCACTGAATCTCTTCTACGTTCCCTGGACCTCACTCGTCCTCCTGCTTGCGCTGCTGTGCGGCCTGGGCTTCCCGCTGCCGAGCTTTCTTCGGGAAGTGGCCTTGCCGTTCGAACGAGCAGGAGACTGGCCCACGCGCCCCTCCTTGAACGCGGCCGTCACGGCGGAGGCTGGCGTGATCGTGCTGTTTCTTGGAGGAGTTGCGCTCGTCCGGCGCATGTCTCTGGCGCTCCGAGGCATCGCACTCGGAACGCTCTTCGTGCTGCAGTGTGGCGCCGTCGATGAACGGGGTCTGCAAATCGACTTCTTGGATGTCGGACAGGGAGATGCGACGCTGGTGCAGGGACGCGGAGGGACCATCCTCATCGACGGAGGAGGGTGGCGCCGCGACGGTCTGGGAGCCCGCATTCTCCTGCCGGCTCTGCTCGACTCAGGGGTTCGAAAGGTGGACCTGATGATCCTGTCGCACGCCGACCGAGACCACTGTGGCGGTCTCGTCGAGATTGCCGCGCGGCTTCGCGTCGAGCGGCTCTGGTTACCGGCGTCCGAAGTGGGGAAGGACTGCGGGCGGGAGCTCGTCGTTCAGGTTGCCGGGCAGGGGGGACTTGTCGTCTCGCCGGCGCCGGGAACGGAGTTCGATCTCGCGACCGGTGTGGTGCGAGTCCTGCCGCGATCCTCGGGCGCGCGCACCAGCAACGATCGGTCGTTGCTGGTCGAGCTCGAAGGACAGGGTCGGCGAGCCTGGTTTCTCGGTGATGCCGGCGTCGCAGTGGAAGCTGAGCTCGTCGCCTCGACGGGTGCGGTTGCTCTGGATGTGCTCAAGGTGGCGCACCACGGCAGCAAGACGTCGACGGGAGGCTTGCTACTCGAGTCGACACGACCGCGCCACGCCTTGATCGGCGTCGGACGCAGCAACGCCTACGGACACCCCGCGGCCGTGGTTCGGCGACGCTTGACGACGGCGGGGACGAGGGTCTGGCGAACCGACCTGCACGGAAGGATCCGTCTGTCTCTCCGCGAGGGCCGTCCGATGCTCATCGAAGTCGCCACGCACCCCGAGCTCGGGCGAGAGCCGCTATGATCCACTCGGTCTGAGCGGTGGCATGAAAGAAGCGATAGCAGTTCTCGGCGCCACGGCGACGGGCAAAACAGGTCTGGCCCTGCGGCTGGCGGAACGGCTCGGCGGGGAGATCGTCAACGCCGACGCCCTGCAGATCTATCGAGGCTTCGATATCGGCACCGCCAAGCCGACGTTGGAGGAGCAGCGACGGGTCCCCCATCATCTCATCGACATTCTCGATCCGCAGGAGCGCTACTCAGCCGGCGACTTCGCACGCAGGGCTCGAGAGACGGTCAGAGAGGTTCGCGAACGCGGCGGGATCCCCTTCATCGTCGGGGGATCCGGGCTCTATCTCAAGGCGCTTTTCGAAGGCTTGGCCGAGATGCCTGAGATCTCTCCCGACCTGCGTTCGAGACTTCGCGAGCGCCTGACTCAAGAAGGCCTTCCCGTTCTTCGAAGGGAGCTTCAGGAGGTCGACCCTCAGTCGGTGGAACGCTTGACCGCCGGAGACAGCCAGAGAATCCTGCGGGCCCTCGAAATCTGGCTCGAGACCGGGCGCACAATGACCGACTGGCTTCAGAGTGCCGAGCCGGAGGAGCCGCCCTTGAAGGTCGAGAAGATCGGATTGACCCTTCCGCGACCGCTTTTGTACGATAAAATTTCAGACCGCGCTCGTGCAATGCTGAAGGCAGGATGGGTGGAGGAGGTTGCGGCACTTCTGACGCTGCACCCGCTCGACGCTCCTGCCTTTCAGGCCATTGGCTATCGCGAGCTCGCGCGGGCTCTCGCTCGTAGGTCCGAATCGAGTACTGACGGACTCTCGTCCGTTCGACTAACCGCTGAGGAATTTGACTTCGTCGCTGCCGAGATATCGACCGCCACGCGTCGGTATGCGAAACGCCAGGAGACTTGGTTTCGGAAGGAGACTCAAGTGAACTGGTGGAATTCGCTCGAACTGGAGCCCGCCTTCGAAGGGATCGTCCAGTCTCTGCAGCGCACTTTTCATCGCATGTGATCCATCCGGGGGGACCATGAGCAAGCACAACATCAACATCCAGGACGGCTTCCTCTTTCAGAATCTCAAGGAAGCGACGATGCTCGTGGTCGAGCTCGTCACCGGCTCGTCGCTGACGGGTCGCATGCGTCGTTTCGATCGCTTCGCGATCGTCATTGAAGTCGCCGATGGTGAAGAGGTGCTGATCTACAAGCACGCCATCGCGACGATCCGCGAAGCGCGCTGACTTCGCGGCTCGGGCCGAGCCGCCCCAGCCACTCTCTGCCATGCGTCGATGTCCCGGAACCCTCGCCCTCCTGCTGGGGCTCGGTGTCATGGTCGCCTGTTCGAGCGCTCCCGACGTCGTCGACGTGCCGCGCGCTCTGCCATCTCGTACGAGTCAGTACCTGCTCGAGCCCTCGGTTTCCGACCTGCTGCCAGAACAGGGCGCTCTCGTTCGACAGGCGCATCGCCTGCTGCTCTCGGGAGACCTTGAAGCCGCTGGCGAGCAAGCGACGCGCCTGCCGAGCGGACTCGCTCAGAAGGTTCTGTTGACCGCTCAGATCGCGTTCGCCAAGGGGAGCTATTCGAGGGTTCTCGAGGCCTTCGCCGGGTTGGAATCCTCGCTCGAGGGGTCGGAGGCCGAGCTGCTCGTCTTCGCGCGCGCCGCCGACCTTGCGGGTCAGTCTCTAGCGGCCTTCGAGGCCTATCGGGCACAGTCTTCCGACCTCGCCTCGCGCCGCGCTGAAGCGCTGCGTTCCGATGCGATCGCGGAGGCTTCCGACCGATTCCTCGTCGAGCTCGAACGGGGGCGTGTCGACCTCGCCGAAGGTCTCTACTCGAGACTCTCGGAATGGGCGGCTGACGCGCCGGAGACGCTGGCTGCGGACCTTCGGCTCGCGCGTGCCAACGAGGACACCTTGCGCGAGCTTCAGGCCCTTCGCTCACTGCGAGCCCGAACCGATCTGGAGGGCGAGGAACTGGCGCGGCTGGCGCGGCTCGAACTGGACTTCGGCGATCCTCAGTCGGGTGTCGACCTCTTCACCGACCTCGTCGAACAAGACCCCGAGAATCCGTTCTACCGCGACGGCCTGGCGGCCGCGAAGTTCCGTTTTCGCCTCGACATGCTTCCCAACGAGGTCAGTTCACTGGTTCGCGATCGGGAGCTGAGCCGAGGCGAGTTCGCCAGTCTGCTGTACTGGGTCGTACCCGGAGTGCGATCGGACCGAACCGCCGCCGGAGAAATCGTCAGCGACGTGCTCGACCATCCCTATCGCGAAGCGATCGTTCGCGTCGTGAACCTCGGCCTGATGCAGGTCGATGACCCTGCGAGGCATCGCTTCGCACCCGACGCCGGCCTCCCTCAGGGCCAGGCGCTGGAAAGCCTCCTGCGCCTGCCGGAGCGTCTCGGGGTCAATCCGCGGTGTCTGGCATCGTTCAAGAACAATCCGCGTCCCTCCTCGGAGGCCGTGTGCTCGGCCGCGACGGCTTGTGGCCTCCTCCTGGAGGGCGAACCGTGCCTCGCCGGCTCGTCGCTCTCGGGAGCTCAGGCGAGCGAGTCTTTGCGGCGGGCGCTCGCGCTTCTCGAGTAGCGAAGCCGCGCCAAGGCGGTCGAAAACCCCAAGAGGAGAGCCACGATGGCTGAAAAAAAGGGAATCCACTGGTTGGTCTGGGTCGGCGGCGGCTGCGCTCTGCTGATGATCCTGGCGGTCGTTTCTTTCGTTGGTCTCGGTGTCTTTGCGGCCAAGAAGGTCTCCGACGTCGCCACCGAGATTGCAGACAACCCGGTACAGACGTTTGCCAAGGCCTATGCACTCGCCAACCCCGAGATCGAGTTCGTCACCGCCGACGAAGAAGGTCAGACGGTGACGCTGCGCAACATCGAGACCGGTGAAGAGGCAACCTTCGACTTCTCCGAGCTCAAAGAAGGTCGGATCCAGTTCACCGGGAACGACGGCTCCAAGGTCAGTATTGGAACGTCCGAAGAGGGCGTGACGATCGACGCGGGCGACGAACAGATCCGAATCGGCGAGAGCGCCGGCGGCGTCAGCATCGATTCCTCCGCAGGCAGCGCGCAGTTCGGCGGTTCCGATTCCGACGTCCCGGGTTGGGTGCCGCGCCCGGACGGCGTCGACTTCGAGGTCGCGTTCTCAGCCTCCAGCGCGGACGCGGAGACCGGCGCCTACACGATGAAGGGCGAGTCGATCGACGCCCTGGCGACCCAGTGGAAGGATCTTCTGGTTTCCTCGGGCTACACGATCGAGACGGAACTGAATCAGGGCGGCTCGCAGCCGATGCGCATGATCGTCGGCAAGGACGCCGCGCAGGGAAGACAGGTCAGCGTGGCGATCACCAGCCAGAGCGGCTCGCCGCAGGCCATGGTGAGCTACGCCTCGGGACTGCGCTAGTGGGCCTCGCCGATCCTTCGAGATCGATCCTGGTCGCCGTCGACTTTCAAGGGCGACTGATGGACCTCGTCTATCGTCACGAGACGCTCGTCGACGACGTGGCCCGGGCCTTCCGGCTGGCTGATCTCTTCGCAGTGCCAATTGTCGTGACCGAGCAGTATCCCAAAGGGTTGGGACCGACCGTGCCGGCTCTCCAGGAAGTGCTCGACGCTCTGGAGACTCCTGTGCGAACGATCGAGAAGACCACATTCTCGTGCTGCGGCGAACCGACGTTCCTTGCGGCGCTCGACGAGCTTCGGGGCTCTCCCGAGCGGCAGGTGATCGTGGTCGGTATCGAGGCGCAGATCTGCGTCGTCCAAACGGTGCTGGAGCTCCTGGATCGTGGAGACTCCGTGCTCGTTTGCTCCGAGGCGGTCACCGGTCGCGGTCCGGAAGCCCGACACTGGGCTCTCGAACGAATGCGCCAGGCCGGCGCGCAGGTGTTGAGTCTCGAATCAATCGCCTTCGAATGGACACGCAGCAAGAATCACGAGGCCTTCAAGAGCGTCAGCGGGTTGTTCAAGGGCGTCGAGCTGCCGTGAGCCTCTCCGGTGCGTCGGTGGAAGGGCGGTGGACCCTCATCACTGTTTGCATCCTCGGAGTCGTGCTGTTGGCGGCGGCTCTGCCAGCGCAGAAGGTCGAATCAGTGACCGACGCGACCGCGGTCCGCCGAACGTTCCAGGCGTACAAAGACGCTTTGGTCAGCGGCAATGCTGCGCAAGCGGTTGCCCAGGTCGACGACGGCACGCTCGAGTACTTCGGCGCTCTGCGCGATCTGGCGATCTCTGCTGGAGAAGAAGCGATTCGAGAACGTTCGTTCGTCGATCAGCTCCTGATCCTCAGCATGCGGCACTCCTTCGAGCCCGGCACGCTGCAGTCGCTGACGTTGGAGCAGCTGATGACCCGTGCCACGAGCGAAGGGTGGATCGCTCCGCAGACCGTTGCCCAGCTGGAGATGGGCGCCGTGCAGATCGAAGGCGACCGCGCCTACGGCGAGGCGATGACCCGGGCCACGGCGGCAAACCCGGAGCTCTCCAGCCCGATCGACGGCCTGCGCTACGAATTCGTGCGGGCGTCGGACGGTACCTGGCGCTTCGGTTTCGGCTCCCTGGTTCAGAGCTTGAACGTGCTCGTCGAGCAGCTCACCGGTCAGTTGGGCGGCAACCAGGACGACTTCCTCTTCATGCTGATCGAGTCGTTCTCCGGGGAGAAGGTCCTGCCTGAAGTCTGGAACGTACCGCCGAGCAGGTTGCCGGAAGAGAAGATGGAGCCTCGCCGATGAGTCAGGCAACCGAGTCTCTGCGCCGAGCCTTCATCGGACGAGCGCCGGTTCTGTTCGTCTCTTCGGTCGAGGAGGAGCGGGCCGTCACGCAGGTGACGCGAGTGGCCAGGAAGATCAATTCGAGCGACTGCCCGGTCCATCGATGGTCCGTCGTTCGCGGTTGGTACGAGTCGGGCACCGTGAGCAACCTCGACGGTGAAGAGGACCTCGAACTGACCGCGGGCGAGGATCGATCAGCTCTGGCCGCTCTGGCGACGGCGACCCAGGGCCGCGGAGCCGGAGTCTTCTTCCTTCACGATCTGGACCGCCACTTCGACGATCCAGCGGTGGTTCGCGCCGTGCGCGAGGCGACGCAGACCCTGCAGAGGACCGATCGGCATCTCGTAGTGACCTCCAGTGCGCCGGCGCCGACGGTGCTCGACCGCGAGCTCTTCTTCGTCGACCTCGGCCTTCCAGAGGTCGCTGAGCTCGAGCGACTCGTCGAGCGCTTTCGCCGGAGCTACCCCGATCGCGGCATCGACGACGCGTTGGCTCGAGACATGGCTCTCGGTCTCCGTGGCCTCGACATGCTGCAGGCAGAGCAGGCGCTGAACCGTGTCTTCCGCCGGAGAAGTCTCGAGGGCGGCGCCGTGCTCGACGAAATCTTCGCCGACAAGCAGCGCGCCGTGCGCAAGGCGGGCTTCCTCGAGTACGTGCCGGCCAGCTCTTCGATCGGCGATATCGGTGGCTTGGAGAATCTCAACGGATGGCTCGAGCGGCGCAAGCGACTCTTCTCGCAGGAGGCGCTGGCTGAAGGCCTGCCGGTGCCGAAGGGCATGCTCGTCATGGGCATGAGCGGCTGCGGCAAGAGCCTCGCCGCCAAGGTCGTCTCGCACCACTGGGGGATCCCGCTCTTTCGTCTGGACATGAATCTGGTGTCGTCGGGGCTCTACGGAACGCCTGAGGCAGCGTTCGATCGCGCGCTCAAGACGGTCGAGGGGCTGGCTCCCGCCGTTCTCTGGATCGACGAGATCGAGAACTCTCTCGGCATGGACGGCGACGAGCATCAGGGGAACGCCCGCGTCTTCTCGAGCTTTCTCACCTGGATGCAGGAGAAGCCCCCGTTCATCTTCGTCGCCGCGACCGCGAACCGCATCAGCGCACTGCCCGCAGAGGTGATCCGCAAGGGGCGCTTCGATCAGGTGTTCTTCGTCGACCTGCCGACACTCGCTGAGCGTTCGGCGATCTTCCAGATCCACCTCGAGCGCCAGGGAGCAGACCTTGGCGAGTTCGATCTCGAGCTTCTCGCCATCGCAACGAAGGGCTGGAACGGAGCCGAGATCGAGCAGGCGGTCGCGGCCGCCCGGATCGACGCTTATGACGAGGAACGGGCCATGCAGATGCAAGACGTGACGAGGAACACCGGCAGCATCGTGCCGCTCTCGAAGACGATGCACGAGCAGATGAAGCAGATTCGCAGCTGGGCGTTCGGTCGAGCCACGTTGGCCTCGAGCGAGCGGTTCAGTGAGAGCGAGTCGGTGGCGTTGGGATAGCGAACCGTCGTTGCGACTCTCGAAGGTGAGGCGTCGCCGCATCGAAAGCGACGCGGGCGGAGCCCGCATGAAGCGTGGCCGCCGGAACGGAGCTTCCAAGGGAGGCTCTGCGGCTGCGAAAGGGCAAACGACGTCGACCCATGGGCTCAGCGGTCTTCGTTTGCCCTTAGCTTCTCGGCCCTCGGCCAGGGGCGAAGGTGCCCGTCGCCTTGGCAGGCGCGTTAGCGCCGGAGTTCGACGGACGAGCCCTGCGTGGTATCCAGCACGCAAAGGGCCCGAGCAAGCGACGCGGGCGGAGCCCGCATGGAGCGTAG
>JBCCLJ010000147.1:0-18393 GCA_039026915.1 Acidobacteriota bacterium | reverse complement strand
GGCGATCGTCGCTTCTTCGATCGCCCGGCGGACGCGATCGGCGATCGTCGCCGCCTCGTCCAGACCGATCTCACCGAAGAAGAAGACGAACTCCTCGCCGCCCCAGCGAGCGACGAAGTCCTGCGGGCGAACGATCGAGGCCAGCACGACGGCGATGTTCTTGAGAACGACATCGCCCGCTTCGTGACCGAAGCGATCATTGAAGGCCTTGAAGTTGTCGACGTCCGCGATGGCGAAGACTCCCGCTTCCTCCTGCCGCTCCGATAGCTCGGCGTAGAAGCCGCGACGGTTGGGAAGGCCGGTGAGAAAGTCGGTCGAGGCGGCCGCTTCGAGCTGATCGTTGGCCTGCTGAAGATCGCGCGTCTGTCGAGCAACCTCCGCTTCCAGTCGCCGATTGGCCGCGTGGATCGAAGCGGTGCGGAAACGGTGCCACGCGTAGACCGCCAGCAGGATTCCGCCGAAGAGCAAGAGCCGCCCGGACCACGTCTGCCACCAGAAGGGCTGCACCTCGATCTCGACGGTCGAGGACTCCGCGCTCCAGACACCGTTGCTGTTCGCGGCGCGCACCTGGAAGCGGTACGCGTCCGGCCGCAGCGCAGCAAAGCTGGCGTGGTTCTCGCCGCTCGGCTCACTCCACTCGTCGGTTTCGCCGAGCAGCCGCACCTGGTAGCGATTCTCCTCCGGATCCTTGTAGTCGGCTGCCAGGAACTGAAAGCGCAGCTCGCGCGTGCCCGGAGCCACCACCAGAGCCTCACCGCTCAGGGGTACGGGCCGACCGTCGATCAGCGCGCCGGCGATAAACACCTCAGGCTCTTCGAAGCGATCGACGACGCGTTCTGGACGAAAGCTGACGAGCCCACCCACGCCGCCGAAGTAGAGCCGTCCATCGGCCCCTCGTGCTCCAGAGCGGGCGTAGAACTCGGTGGCGACGAGACCGTCTGCCTTGCCGTAGTGCACGAGGTCGCCGGTCGCTGGATCCAGACGCTTGATGCCACGGGTCGTCGCAATCCACAGGTTGCCGCGTTCGTCGCCCTCCAGGCGCTGCACCGAGAGGGGCAGACCGTCCTCGGCGATGTCGAGGCGCTCGGCTCGGCCTCCCGCGCGGTCGAGCCGACCGAAACCGAAGCTCGTACCGACGTAGAGAGTGCCGTCCTGCAGCACGGCGCTGTGCAGGTGACCGAGTGGGAGAGCTCCTGGAGCCTGCGGCTGGGACGTGAAGACCTCCAGCTCGCCGGTCTGCAGATCCAGGTAGGACAGCCCCTCGTACCAGTGTCCCAACCAGAGGCCTTTCTCGGCGTCCGGGACGACGAAAGACAGGAAGTCGTCCGGTAGCGCAGGGTCTCCGCCGGTCCAGTAGCGCACCGGCTCTGCGCCGTCCTTCGGCAGGTGAAAGAGGCCTTGCGCCCAAGTGCCGACCCACAGCGAGCCGTCCGGCGACGGGAAGATCACGGTGACCGAAACGCCATCGAGAAACGCGTGCCGCGGATCCGTTCGCAACGTCTGCGAATCCGCGTCGTAGAGGCGCAGTCCCGAACGGGTACCGACGTAGATCTCTCTCCCCCGAGGAGTCTCCGGACCCTGCACGATCTGATTGACGAAGAGCGAGCTGGATTCGCCGACCGATTCGAGGCTCGGGCCGCCCTGCGTTCGGTGCAGGCGCCAGAGTCCTCGACGCGAGCCGATGAGCAGTTCGTCGGGCGAAAGCTCGACCAGCGTGTCGACCGTCTCCAGCTGTTCGTGGGTCGAGTGGCCGCCGAAGCCCGTCTGCTGAGAAAGAAGCCGGATGACACCGGCCTCGCGAGTGGCCAGCCACATCATGCCGGTGCGGTCGTAGTCGATGTCGCGGATGTTCCGATCGGGGAAGAGGCGTAGGCGATGGTCTCCGATCGGAGAGACGAGATCGTTGGTCGCCGGGTCGATCGCATACAGCCCGGCCAGCGTGCCGACCACGAGACGTCCGTCGGGGGCCGTATCGAGCACGTTGATCACCGGCAGGTCGGAAGCGACGCGCCGCAGCTCACCCGTGACCAGGCTCAAGGAGTAGAGCGCTGTCTCGCCTCCGATCCACAGTCGTCCTTCGGAGGTCGCCAGGGCGCGAGGCTCTTCTGAGAGCGCCAGCTCGACCGGCTCGACGGTGAGATCACGTGTGACCTCGTACAGACCGCCGTCCGCAGCAACCCAGAGACGGCCCTCCGGTCCCTGGGCCAACGACCAGACGCGATCGAGTGCCGAGCCCTCGGCGAGCGGAACCGGAGAGAAGGACGACGCACCGTCGAAGAGCTGCAGGCCGTCGCCGCTCGCTCCGACCCAGAGACGTCCCGTCGCATCCTCGAAGAGCGTCTGGATGCGCAGCGGGGCGGACTGCGGGTTGATCCGCTCGAAGCGGCCTTCGGGAGCGACGAGGCGGTTCAACCCGGCGCCCCAAGTGCCGACGTAGACCGTGCCGTCGGAGTGCACGAAGACCTGCCCCGCGTCGCTATGGGAGAGAGAGTCCGGAGACTCGTCGTGGATCAGCGCCTTGACCGTGTGTCCGTTGAAGACGTTGGCGCCGCCCGAAGCCGTACCGAACCAGAGCCGACCCAGCTCATCCTGATCGATGGAGAAGATCGTCGAATCGGTGAGCCCGTCGCTCAGCGTCAGAAAGGCGTGCTCCGCGACGCCCTCGTCGATCCACGGCGCACGCTGTGCGAACACCCCCGGGGTCAGCAGCAATCCCAGCGCCAAGAAGAACGCACCGAACCTCCGAGGTCGGGTTCGTTCCGCGGTCCGCCGTGGACCCGATGGATGCATTCGTGGCTCTCCGCTCTGAGGGCCGCCATTCCGCAGGGGAACAGGGCGATGGGCAAACGCCGATTCGACCGCACGCATTTGCGAATCGGCAATTCTCTATTTTAGCGGAAGGACCCGCCCCCGCGAAACGCGGGCCTCAGTCCGAAGCGTGCGCCGCGAGAAACGCCACGATGCGCCGACGCTGCTCCGCGCGACTCGCATCGAAGTCGATCTGGGGGCGACGAATGCGCAAGAGCATCAGGTCGTCGGCGGTCGGCCCAGGACTGTCGAGAATCGCTTCGATCGCCTCGTCGAGGTGTTCGTCCCAATGAGGCTGGGCACCATCGACATCGCGAACATCGTAGTGGCGAGCGAGATCCCAGCTGGCGAGTGTCTGCCCCGACCAGCGATCGACGTCGGGGTCCGCTGCGAGCGCAGCGATCACCCGCCCGACGAGCCTCGGCGTCTCGGAGTGGGCGAAGTGAGGATCCTGATCGATCGCGTCGCGCCAGGTGTCTTCGCTCACGCCGAAGTGATCGAGGACCGCTTCCGAGCGCAGGAAACCGGGAGTTACCGCGAGCGCCGTCACCGGATGGCTCTCGAGCTCGACCGACATCGCGTAAGCGAGCCGAATGACGGAGGCTTTGCAGAGGTCGTAGAAGAGCTGACCCCGGTAGCCGGCGAAGGCTCCGTCCGTCACCTCGACGACGAGGCCGCCATCACCTTCGAGCATCAGTGGAACGGCGAGCCGGCTCGTGACGATGTGCGTGTGGACGGCGCGCTCCATCATCTCGAAACCCTTGGACAGATCGACCTCCCAGAAGCTCCTGCCCCACTCCGTCAGCTCGTCTCCGCCCCAGATGTCGTTCACCAGGAGATCGAGTCGACCGAAGTCCGCTCGGATGCGCTCGACGACCGCCGCCACTTCCTCCTCGCGAGTGTGGTCGGCACGCAGCGCGAGCCCGCGGCCGCCCAGCTCGCCGACGAGCTCCGCCGTCTCCTCGATCGTTTCCGGGCGCTCCCTGGACGCTGAAACAGAGCGACTGCTGCGACCGGTGCAGACGACGGTGGCACCCGCCTCGCCCAGCGCGCAGGCGATGCCGCGGCCGGCGCCACGCGTCGCGCCAGCAACGAGCGCGACATGCCCCTCGAGCGCGCTCACCGACCGGGCACGGCGACGATGTTGCCTCGAGACGCCGCCCAGCGGTGCCTCGCCAGCTCCTGGTAGTCGGCGGAGTCGTACCAGGCGTGCAGGGCCGCACTCGAAGGGAAGCGCAGGAGCACGGTGCGGGTGTAGGACCACTCTCCCTCGATCAGCTCCGGATCCTCGCTGACCGACAGGAGCTCTCCTTCGTAGCGCTCGAAGATGGCCCCGAAGCCCGCTTCGTAGCGACCGTAGGTCTCTCGATCATCAATCTGGATCTGCGCTACGACGTAGACAGCTTGCTCTTGCGACATGGCTCTCACCCCCCCGGCCGTCGTCCAGCAACCGGCGACGAAGGCAACCAGGACAGCGACAGCACCGGCGATTCGTGAACGCATCGCGACCGCTCCTTGTGTTCGAGTTGGATCGCTGCGAGTTTACGGCGTGTCGAACAACTCCACGAGCCGGACCGCAGACCAGGCGGCGTAGGTCGGAGTCTCGCCGCGAAAGACGAGCACGCCTGCATGCGTCGGCGCCAGGTCTCCGGAGCAGTCGAGCTCCAGCGTCTGGCCACCACGCAGCGTCACTCGCGGTGGAGTCGCACAGTGGACGTCGTGCCGCGGCTCGATGACGGCGACGTCGCTCAGGCGCAGCGCGTAGTCGACGTCGCCGCGGGACACGTCGAGGGTGTCGGTCGTCTCGCTCTCATCGAGGTCGTAGACCAGGCGCCCCTCGAGGGTCGAGTCGTCGATCAGCGTCACCCGGCCGCGCAGCGGTCCTCCCGCAGCGAAGGACTCATAGCCGGGGCCGCTGCCAGCCTCGCGGAGATCGAGACTCTCGAACGAACTCCAGCCCACGACGGCGCGGCCGTAGCGTTCGTCGGTCACCGCGACGCCGCGATGTCCCGAACCGACCGAACGGGTGCCGGTCAGCTCGATCCGACGTCCGTCGCGAAGGCTCCAGAGAGAGCCGTCGGCAGTCCGCTCGACTCGCCGCACCTGGCCGAAAGAGAGCTCCGACGAGCCTTCATCGCTGCGCCCTACGATCGCGTCGGTATCGACGGACGCTTCGCGATCCCACTGGATGAAGCCGGTGAACTCTCCGGCGCTCGACCGCACGGTGCCGTACAGACGACGAGGCGCACGCATCGGCGGCGGCGCGAGGAACTCGATGCGGCGCACCGAGAGCTCGTCGAGGTCGACGACGCCCCGATCCGCGTCCCAAACGCGCAGGCCGTCGCCGAAGTCGTCGGCTCCCATCCGATCGAGACGTAGCGTCGCGCCGCTCTTGAGCTCGACGAAGAGGTTCGACACCTCGGGCTCCAGAGCCACGATGTCGCCAAAGGCGACCCGGAAGGGGCGCCTCAGATTGACGGGGCGTTTGCGTGTGCCGAGCGAAACGCCGAAGACCTCGACCGGCTCCTCGTCGATCAGAGCTTCCGGATCGACGAACGACTGCCAGGGGTTCTCCTTCTTGAACGCGTCGAATGTGTCGGTCCAGAAAGCTTCCTGCACACCACCGAAGCGAATTCGTCCCTCGTAGCTCGCGCGCACCGTCTCGACCCGTCCGTAGAGGAAGCCGGGTGCTCGACGAAGCGGCCCAGCGTCTCCGGTCGACGGCGCAGTCGGCGGCCCGTTCCCCGAGGCCTCGTCAGCGCGGTCGGCGATTCGTAGAGAGCCCGCGACGAGCAGCAGAGCGAGCAGGGCGCCAACCACCGAAACCCATTTCCACCGGCTCTGTCTCATCCGTCAGCCCTCCGTGTCGTCGATCTGCAAGCAACCCTCTCAGCGGATCGTGGCCAGAGCGTGACCCCGCCGAGGCGCAACGAGGGCCGCAGAAGGAGCACCTCGATCAACCGAAGCTTGCGCGGTGGGGAAAGGTCCCGAAGAGTCCACCCGCGTGCAGGAAGACGAGATCCTCCGAGTCACGGAGACGGCCGGCGGCGAGTTCGCGCAACAGACCGTCGAACGACTTGCCCGTGTACACCGGATCGAAGACCAGACCTTCGGCCCGCGCGACGCGACGAATCGTCGAGAAGACCGGAGCGTCGGCGCGGCCGTAGCCCGGGCCGACGAAGTCGTCGAGAAAGTCGACGTCGAGCTCAGATCGCTCGACTCCCGCATGCCGACACCAGTCGGCCGCGACGGCTTCGAGGTCGGCACTGCAAACCTCCTTCGATCGACTGACGCTCATCCCGACGATGCGCGTCGACAGACCGAAGAGCTGAGCGCCGAGAGCCAGCCCGGCGCAAGTGCCTCCGGTGCCCACGGCGCAGACGACGTAGCGCGGCGCGATTCCGAGCCGCTCGAAGTCCTGCTGCAGCTCGCGGGCGGCGAGTACGTAGCCCCAGAGTCCGAAGGCATCGGTTGCGCCGAGCGGGATGACGAAGGGACGCTTGCCCTGAGCTCGCAGTCGGTCCGCCAGGTCGCCCAGGATCTCCGGCAGGCGGTCGATCTCCCGCGGATGGATGTAGGTCGCGTCGGCTCCCATCAGATCGTCGAGGAGGAGATTGCCGTCGAGGACACCGTCCGGCGGGCGTCCGGCCAGGATCAGATGACACTCGAGTCCTAGACGCGCAGCAACAGACGCCGTCGCCCGACAGTGGTTCGACTGCTTGGCGCCGGCGGTGATCAGCACGTTCGCGTCTTCGGCCAACGCCTGGCCGACAGAGAACTCCAGCTTGCGCAGCTTGTTGCCGCCTGCCGGTCCCTCGGTGAGGTCGTCACGCTTGATCCAGAGCTTCGGTCCGCCGACCTCGCGGGAGAGGTTGTCGAGACGCTGCAGCGGCGTCGGTAGCTGCGCCAAGGACAGGCGCGGAGGCGTCTGCAGGACGGCTCCGCGAGCGGTCGTCACCCTCTCCGTCGCCGTCACTCGGTCGCCGCCTCCGGCTGCCAGACCGGGTGCTTGGTCATCACTCGCGCGAAGCGCTCGCCGGCGAGAAAGTCCTCCAGCCATGCACTGACTCGCGCCAGCTCCAGGTTCGCGAAGAAGACCCGATCGTGATGCACGAACTGGCGAACGAACGGAAAGGTGCCGACGTCCGCCAGCGTGCGCTGCGCGCCCAGGACGTGCCCCTGCGCGAGACGCCCCTCGAGGGAGCGGAGCCATTCCGCCCCTTCGGACCGGCATCGTTCTTCTTCGCCTGCGGGCCCCCGATGCCCGTACTTGTATCCGTCGAGTCGCGGCTTGAACTCGCGCTCGACGCGCTCCAACCAGTGCACCGCCTCGGCGCCATCGCGCAGCCAATCCTCGGGATCTCGCGTCTCGAGGGCCCACTGCATGACGTCGAGGCTCTCTTCGAGGATCGACCCGTCAAGGAGAACAAGGACCGGCACGGTACCTTTCGGCGACGCCTCGAGAAGGACCTGTGGTTTGTCTCTCAGCAACACCTCGCGCGCCTCGACGGTCACGCCCGCCGCATCGATCGCCATGCGCGCGCGAATGGCGTAGGGGCACCGTCGGAAGGTGTAGAGGATCGGAGTCCGGGAGGGGTGCGTCATGAACTCAAGCCTAGCGCTCCCGGGGCACGACCGCCTCACTCACCCCGTCCTGTACATTGGCACCATGAACACCCACAACCTCCGCTCGGAGGGTGCACCTCGTGTACCCCGCCCCCGTCGATCCTCGCCCGCGGCAAGCCTTCTCGGCCTCCTTCTCATGAGCCTTGCGGCTGAAGCGACCGCGGCGAATCCGCCGAACCGGACAGCGAGCGGCTCATCGGTGACGAGTGCGACAACGAGTCCGCCGCCGGTGACCAAGACGGAGCGGAGGCGGCGGACGATCCCCTCGCTCTCGACCTGTGCGGGCATCCGAGGCAACGGCCAGAACCTCTTCGCGCACTACGGCGCTCTGGCGCGGCACATCGAGGAGTACGGGGCCGTGACCTGCGCCGCGGGCGGCAGCTCGGGCAGCATCACGACCTTCCTGCTCGAGAGCATGTGGGCCAACCCGTCTCTGCACTTCTGCGACTTTCGCCTGTGCCGGCGCGACGAGCGTGCCGAACGCCTCGCACTCATGCTCAAGTCCGTGATCGGTCTGACGGAGGCCGGCGTCTTCGAGGACGCCGCCATCGTCGGCGACTTCACCGCCGCGATCGACGGCGGAAACCTGCTCGAGCTCCTCGCCACGGACGGGCCCGCAGGTGTCGAGGCGTTCTTGCGATTGCTGCGGGACTTCGGCCCTCTGATCAACCCCGAGCTCATCGAGCTCCTGCTGACCTCTCCGGATCCGGTCTTCCACGCCACGGACATTCTCGAGGGCCTCCGGGACGGCGTGCAGTTCATCGTCGACGACCCGGCGGTCTTCCTGCGCACGTCGGTCCTCGACTTCGACGAGGTCGCGTCCTTCTTCGGCGTCTTCGGCTCCTTCTACGCGGCCTACGGACCCGCAGACGACGACGGCATGCTCGAGTGGCTGGGGGCGTGTACCGACGCCTCCATCGGTCTCACCTGGGAAGAGCTGGCGCTGGTCCCGATGGCGAACGGCAGCACGTGCGGCTCGTTCTTTCGCGGGCTGTTCAACGAGTACCGCGAGAACTTCGCAACGGTTGGAGGTCCGAACCGCGCCGAGGATCCGGTCGGCCGTTACCTTCCGGTCTTCGGCGTCACCGGCGTCCTGACCGGGGAGGCCGTAGACCAGTGGCAGGAGGCTCGAGACGCCTGGATCGCGGCCGAGCCGATTCCCTTCGAGCCCGATTTCGACGACGTCGGCGTCGGCTACTGGGGTCAGTCGAGGGAGCTGCTCTACATGGAGCGCAAGCTGAACCTCTTCTACGAGGAAGAGTTCATCACGGAACAGTTCGTGCCACTCGGTCCGGCGACCTGGAGAGAGGTGTTGGCCTCCTCGCCTGCCGAACCGGGCTTCAGCCCCGGTGTCGTTCTATCGAGCGGAGTCGTCTCCGTCGGCGGTTGGGCCGACCCGCTCCGCGTTCTGCCGCTGGACGCCCTCGGCGCCGACACGACGATCGCCATCAACCGCCTGGGTGGCGTCGGTGGCTTCACCGTCTCGGCGACGGAGCTGCTGAACGCCACACCCGAGGAGATCGACGCGCTCTACTCGACGACCGACACCGACAGCACGTTTTCACAGGGTCTGGAAGAGGCTTCGGGCGTCTGGTGCACCGACTGGGACGGGCAGGGCAGCGACCCGAACCTCCTCTTCAACGACGCCTACAACTCTCCGCTCATCACCAGCGACTCGGGGCTGCTCGATCCTCAGAGGGGGTATCCCAACGTCGGACCGGACTTTCCGATCGGCGGCTGCGTGCCCGGCCTGGCTCCGTGACCGAGGCAGCCGACCTCGCTGTGAGGACTCAGGGGACCGTCTCCACCTGCAGGAAGAAACGGAAGACTTCGCCTGCTACGTCGACCTTCGACAGGTCGTGACCCACTCCCGGCAGCTCGACGTAGCGGTGCGTGCCGCCGAGCTCCTTCATCGTGCGTGCCAGTCTCCGGTTGGCCGAGACCGAAACCGCGCGATCCTCGGCGCCCTGAATCACGATCGCAGGAATCGAAGCGATCCGCGCCCAGGGTTGCCTGGGTGAGTAGGTTGCGGGAGAGATCGCAGCCACTCCTGCCCAGCGTCCGGGTTCGCGAAAGGCCCAGTGCCAGGCACCGGCTCCGCCCTTCGACACCCCGAGGACGTAGACACGCTCCGGATCGACGCGAAACTCGGCCAGAGTCCGATCGAGCACGTCGGCCACGTGGAGGTCGCTGCGCACGCTGAGCGGTCGCGGTCTCCCGGACCAGAAGTCCCGACCGTACCAGCCGCTCGTCGCAGGGCAGACGACGAGAAAGCCGTGCTCCTCGGCGAGCTGCACGAGACCGGGGATTTGCAGGATCTGCTCGGGGGTACCGGCCGTGCCGTGGAAGCCGACGAGCAGCGGATGGTCCTGGCCGATGCGAACGTAGCTCGCAGGAACGTACACCAGATAGCGAACCGGACGAGCGTCGCCTTCGATCGTCGAGCTCCGCCAGAGCACGCGCCCCTCCGACGCCGTGGCGCCGCTCGGCAGCCCCGCCAAGGCGAAGAACATCAGGATCATCCAACTCTGGATCACGCTCATTGGACGGAGACGGCGTGAAAGCGGTTCCCGGCGATTCGCGCGCTCGGCGCCGGCGCCGCGAGGGCACTCTCGGTTCGCGGTAGGATCGAGGGTCAATCAACACCGGACAGACCCGTTCAGCGAGCCGCTGAAGCCCCAAGCACGGAGGCCATCATGACCGAACCGTTCCGTCAGAGCACCCCGACTCCACCTCCGCAGGGAGCGCCCCTGGAGACGGACCCCTACCGCATTCCGCTCGACGTGTTCGACATCATGAAGCCGGAGCTCTTCGAGCAGAACCTGCAGTGGAGGTTTCTCGAGCGCCTGCGCAAGGAAGCGCCCGTGCACTATTGCCCGGACAGCGAGTTCGGTCCGTACTGGTCCGTGACGCGCTACGAAGACATCCAGTACGTCGACACGCATCACAAGATCTTCTCGTCCGAGCCGACGATCGTCCTGCAGGACCGGCACGAGGACTTCCAGACGGAGAACTTCATCTCCATGGATCCGCCGAAGCACGACGAGCAGCGGCGCACGGTGCAGCCGGTCGTCGGGCCGCGCAACCTCGCGGTGCTGGAGGCCGAGATTCGCGGGCGCGTGCAGGTGATCCTCGACTCACTGCCGACGGGCGTCGAATTCAACTGGGTCGAAAAGGTGTCGATCGAACTGACGACGCAGATGCTCGCCACCCTCTTCGACTTCCCGTTCGAGGACCGCTACAACCTGACGTACTGGTCGGACGTCGCCACCGCGCGCGTCGAGCCGGGCGGGCTCGTCGAGACCGATGAGGAGCGGCACGTCATTCTGCGCGAGTGCCTCGAGTACTTCACACGGCTTTGGCAGGAGCGCGCGGCACAGCCACCGAGCAACGACATGCTGTCGATGCTCGCGCACGGTGACGCGACCAAGGACATGAAGCCGATGGAGTTCCTCGGCAACCTCATCCTGCTCATCGTCGGCGGCAACGACACGACGCGCAACTCGATCAGCGCCGGAGTACTCGCGCTCAATCAGTACCCCGCCGAGTACGACAAGCTTCGCGCCAACCACGATCTCGTTCCGAACATGGTCTCGGAGATGATCCGTTGGCAGACGCCGCTCTCCTACATGCGTCGGCGCGCGGTCTGCGACACCGAAATCGGCGGTCAGAAGATCAAGAAGGACGACAAGGTCCTCATGTGGTACGCCAGCGGCAACCGCGACGAGGAAATCTTCGACGACGCCGACGACTTCATCATCGACCGCCCGAACGCGAGGCGCCACATGGCCTTCGGCTTCGGCATCCATCGCTGCATGGGCAACCGCGTCGCCGAAATGCAGCTGCGCATCCTCTGGGAGGAGATCCTGCAGCGCTTCGACAGGATCGAAGTGGTCGGCGAACCCGTGCGCGTGCGCTCGACCTTCGTGCAGGGCTACGCCGAGCTGCCGGTGGTGCTGCATCCGGTCGCCTAGCTCTCGGTCGGTCAGCTTTCGGTCCGTTCGTTCATGAGCGAACGACAGGTCGACTTCCTCATCGTCGGAGGCGGCTCGGCGGGCTGCGTGCTCGCGAATCGCCTCAGCGAGGATCCTTCGAACCGCGTCCTGGTTCTCGAGGCCGGACGTCCCGACTCGCGTTGGGACGTCTTCATTCACATGCCGGCGGCGCTGACGATCCCGATCGGCAGTCGCTTCTACGACTGGCGCTACGAGTCCGAGCCCGAGCCGCACCTGAACGACCGCCGGATCTACCACGCCCGCGGCAAGGTGCTCGGCGGTTCGAGCAGCATCAACGGCATGATCTTCCAGCGGGGCAATCCGCTGGACTACGAAAAGTGGGCCACGAAGCCGGGGCTCCAGCGGTGGGACTACGCTCACTGCCTGCCCTACTTCCGGCGCATGGAGTCACTGCAACCGGGGCCGTCCGAACCGGACCCGCAGCAGGAACACTTCCGCGGTGAGCAGGGTCCGCTGCACCTCGAGCGCGGTCCGGGAACGAACCCGCTCTTCGACGCGTTCCTCGAGGCCGCCGAGCAAGCAGGATTCCCACGGACTCCGGACGTCAACGGTTTCTGCCAGGAAGGCTTCGGGCTCTTCGATCGCAACGTGCGCCGTGGCCGACGCTGGAGCGCCGCGCGTGCCTACCTTCACCCGGTTCTGAGCCGACCCAACCTCCGGGTGAAGACGCGGGCCTTCATCCAGGAGATCCTCTTCGACGGCCACCGGGCGATCGGCGTGGTCTGCAACGGCGAACGCATCCTCGCCGGCGAGACGATCCTCTGCGCTGGCGCATTCAACTCCCCGCAGCTGCTGCAACTCTCGGGTGTCGGAGACCCCGAGCACCTGAAGTCCGTCGGCGTCGAGCCGCGAGTCGACCTGTCCGGAGTCGGCGAGAACTTGCAGGATCACCTGGAGGTGTACGTGCAGTACGCCTGCAAGCGGCCCGTCTCGATGAACCCGCAGCTCGCCTGGTGGCGCAAGCCGTGGCTCGGTTTCCAGTGGCTCTTCTTGCGCAGCGGCGCCGCGGCGACAAACCACTTCGAGGCGGGCGGTTTCGCGCGCAGCAACGACGAGGTGCCGTACCCCAACCTCATGTTCCACTTCCTGCCGCTCGCCATCCGCTACGACGGCAGCTCTCCGTCCGCGGGTCACGGATACCAGGTTCATATCGGCCCGATGTACTCCAACTCGACCGGCTCGGTGAAGATCCGCTCGAGCGACCCCCGCGAGCACCCGGCGCTGCGCTTCAACTACCTCTCGACCGAGTCCGACCGCAGAGAGTGGCTCGAGGCGATCGCCACCGCGCGGCGCATTCTCAACCAGCCCGCGCTCGACGAGTTCAACGGCGGCGAGATCTCCCCAGGCCCCTCCGTGGAGACGGATGAGCAGGTGCTCGACTGGATTGCGAAGGACGCCGAGACCGCTCTGCACCCCTCGTGCACCTGCACTATGGGCACCGGTCCCGATGCAGTGACCGACCCCGACACGCTGCGCGTCCACGGCACGGAAGGCCTGCGCGTGGTCGACGCTTCGACGCTTCCCAGCATCACGAACGGCAACATCTACGCGCCCGTGATGATGCTCGCCGAGCGCGCCAGCGATCTCATTCTGGGCAAGACACCGCTCGCTGCAGAGACCGTTCCCTTCTTCCGCCACACCTGACGCGATCGAGGGCCCGCATCCTTCAAGTCATCCTCTCCGCCGCCGTCGTCAGCGTGCTCGTCTGCACGATCGCGATCGTCGTGCGCTGGGGGCGCGTGAGGGTCTCGGGCGAGACGCCCGTGGGACTCTTCACCTTCATCGCGATCCTCTTCACCTCCGGCCTCGACATGGGGCTGATCATCCTGCCGCTGACCGAGTTCCCCACCTACGAGCAAGACGAGGTGTACGCCTTCGCGAGTCCGCTCGCCGTCGAGTTCGGCTTCTGGGGCTTCCTCATCTGGACCTTCTACTTCGTGTCGACGGTCTACTTCGTCGCGCTCGAACCCAAGCTCAAGATCTTCGAAAAGCCGGCGATCCGCTGGGTGCACAATGCCGTGATCATTGCGACGTGCGCCTTCACCGCCCACCTCTTCCTCGCCAACATCGCCTGGTATCTGCCGGACCTCAGCGGCACATGGCGCGTCGCTCTCGTCGCCGCGATTCTGCTGACGGCGATCCTGTCGAGCACGGACCTGCGCTTCGTACGTTGGCTCAGCGTCTCGTCGACCGCGCTCTTCTTCGCCCTGATCGCCGGCGTCTGGCTCGCGCTAGGCCAGCCGCCCTCAGAGCTTCTCGCGAGCCTCGCGCCGCTCGGTGACTACTTCACGCAGGTGCACCGCTTCGTTCTGCCGCTCAGCGACTACCACGCGTTCTATCTCTTCTGGTGGTTCTCCTGGAGTCTGATGATCGGCCAGTTCGTCGCGCGCTTCCTCGGCGGCCTACGTCTCGATCAGCTGCTCCTGGCGCTGCTCGTCATTCCCTCGATTCCTCTGGCACTCTGGTTTGCCGTGCTCTACCGCTACCACACCCAGGCCACCGAGATCAGTCCTGCCTGGAAGCTGGTCTTCGTGGGCGTTGGCCTCCTCTTCGTCGTCAACTCCGTCGACTCGCTCGTGCGCCTCTACAGCGAGAACACGGGGCTCACAGTGGCTCGACTCGGCAAAGGGCAGTACGTCGCCTGTCACCTCCTCTTGATGGGAGCGCTCGTCGCTCTTTACCGGCTGACGCCGCTGAAGATCGAGTGGGTGGGACTCGTCGTCATCGGGGTCTTTGCGGCGACGCTCGTCTTCGTCGTGAAGCGTCGCGGCGAAGTCATGGCCCTCGACTCGGACTAGTCCAGCTCTTCGATCCGCCCGTACTCGAGAGAGCGGTAGGTCCGCTTCAGCACGTCGACCGTTGGACGCGGCACGTCGCGCGGAATCTTGATCAGGTCGTCGTCCTGACGAAACGGCGGGGGCGGCGTCGCCTCGAACAGGCTCGGCCACAGGCGCACCGGGCAGCTGTAGTAGATCTGGTCGGGCGTACCGAATTCCTCGTGCCATTCGATGAGCTTCTCGTTCGTCTCGACCAGGAGACGACGGGCGTTCTGGAGGCGCAAGCGCGATCCGTAGCGCGACTTGCCCTTCGTCTTGAGATGCAGCGGCTGAGCGCGGCCCTTGCCGCGCACCACGTACTTCTTGAGGCTCTTCGCAATCAGGTTCTCGCCCTTGTCGAAGCGGCCGAGCGACACGTGCCCCGCCTGCATGAGCACGACGCAGTGCTTCCCCGGAGCGTCGGGAAGAGACTGCAGATAGTCCTCGAGCGACTGCGAGTCAGCGGGCAACGGAAAGACGAGCGGCGGCCGCACGCGCAGCTCTTCGGTGACGAAAAAGCGCCGCTTGGTCTCGAGCACGAGCGGAGTCTCGGCGTCGAGGCGACGGAGCGTCTCGGCGCACTCGAGCCAGTGGAAGGTCTGCGTCATGAGCTTGATGATCCCTGTGTGCGACGGGTCCGCCAACGAACGCCAACGACTCGCTCGCGTCTCGGCTCTCTAAAGCAGCTCGCCGACGAACCGCTCGTAGTCCTTCCCGAACGGCAGATCGAGCTCGTCCCGCAAGCGACGACGTGGAACTCGCACCGTTTGCTCGGTCTTGGGGTTGAACCCTTCCTTCTCGTACGTCTCCCAGTAGACACCGATGCCCCGCTTCTGCCAGCCGGGTAGCTCGTTGAAGTTCGTACCTCGTTGGAACAAGAGCTCGTTCTTCTCGGCGACGGAGAGCCCTGAGATTCGATCGGTTGCCACGTTGGCGTCCAGGCCTTCGGTCCGAAGCCTCCAGTAGCAGTGCGCATTCAACGCATTGCGGTGAGCGTCCTCTTGGCGCCACCTAAAGTACTCGACCACGTTCTGCCGCGTAGGCAACTGGCAGACGCGGCAGTCAAAGACCCCAGGGGACCCCAGACCTAGGGAGAAAACCGCGCTGGCTTCGCCCGCGAGAATCGAGTTGATTTTTCGAAGCTTGCGACCGAACCCGTCGTCGCTCAGATCGAAGAGCAACGAGATTTCGTCGCTCTCGGTGTAGCCGTAGAGCACCTTGAAACCAACCTGCATCAGGTGTCGGGTCGTCGCGAGCATCAGATCGCGAAATCGCTCGTCGAAGGGAGCTTCGAACTGCTCCCGCTCCTTGGTCAGACGAGTGAAGCTGCGACCGTCGAGCCGCGCGACGATGTGGATGCCTGGGAGCACCAGATGATCGTGCGCCGTCTCGAAGACACGCATCGCCGCGTCCAGGTCGTCAAACTTCATCTCCCCATGCCTCCACCCGAAATCCTCCACGCTGCTGAGCTACATAGTGGAGCTCATCGAACCCCTCGTCCATGCTCGGCAACTCGAGCCGAGCATGTGTCCCGCGGACTCCGGCTTCCGGAACTCTGTCACCTTCGGGGCGCCGGGCGTTTCGCTCCAGCGCCGCATCGATCGCCGACTGAAAGTAGAAGCCAACGATTCGAAAGTCCGACGCACGGGCCGCCTCGATGTATCGGGCGCGCTGCTCGCGGGAGACGTTGGTGTTGTCCACGACGAACGACTGTGCGCCCTCGAGACAGGCCTCGAGAAGCAGACGCTCTCTGTTCCTGGTTCGCACCATGTCGAGGTTGATCCGCACGTGCGTGTCGTAGAGCCGCTCCCTGACGAACGTCGACTTTCCCGTGGCCTGAATGCCAACGAGAAGCACGGCTTCAGGCCGCAGTACCCTAGTCATCGCTGAGTCGCCGAGCGCGTCTAGTCGCCGCGCGCCGACAGCATGTTGACGAACAGACGGTAGGCCCCCGGCACGCCTCCTGGCAGCTCACGGAAGAACGAGTATCCCGTGTAGACGTAGACGCCCTTGCCGTAGCGGGCGTAGAGAACGCCGCCCTTGCGCAGCGGCTCACCGGGATCGTTCGACGCCAGCGGCGCCTCGTAGCGATCGTCCCATTCGTTGGGAAAGTAGAGGCCACGCTCCTGCACCCAGCCATCGAAGTCACCCAGCGTCAGGCGGTTCGGAGTCGTCAGCAGGGGATGTTCGGGAAGCAGGAACTCGACCGGGGCCTCTTCGACGGAGACGCGGTCGCGCGAGACGCGAAACGGGTACGGTCCATAGCTCGGTGCCGCGCCCCGGCGGCGCCTGGAGATGGTGTTGTACTGAGCGACCAGCGTCCCGCCGTTCTTCACGTACTCCAGCAGGCGATGGTTGTATTCGAGCGTGGCGGGCCGCGCGTTGTAGGCGCGAATGCCGACGACGATCGCGTCGTAGCCGGAGAGGTCGCCGCTCGCGAGGTCCTCGTCGGAGAGCATCGTCACCTGATAGCCGATCTGACGCAGCGCCTGCGGTACGGCGTCGCCAGCACCTTCGATGTAGCCGACGTTCTCGCCCACGCGCTCGATTTCGACGCGCACGAAGCGGGACTGCGCCGTTCGCAGCACGGTCTGCACGGGGATGTGGCGGTAGTCGATCGTCGCGACCGACGAGGAGTAGACGTCGCTCGACGTCGCCACTTCGGCGGTGACCGTGGCGACGTCGGTTCCTTCGGGCGGGGTGACCGAGAAGGTCACAGCCTGCGGGGCCGCCGTCGAGTCGGAGAGTGCGGCCTCCGCCGGGCTGGCGGTCCAGCCTTCGGGGAGCACGAGGCGCACAGCGCCCTGCTCCGCAGCACCGCGCACGTTCACCGTAACCTCGCGGGCCGCGCTGTCGGCGAAGATCACGACGTCGCTGTCGACGCTGACTTCGATCGCCGGTACGACGTTGAAGAAGCGGTAGCGCTCGCCTTCGACCCGCTCGGTCCACCGATGGAGCAACGGCAGCTGCAGCTCCACACGGCGGCCTTCGATCTCGAGCCGCACCTCCGCGCTGAGGGGTGCGGTCTCGGGGAGAGAGATGTCGCTGACGTCGGCGACGCGAAAGAGCGCACCGTCCGGAGGGCTCTCGAGCCAGTAGGGCTGCGTCGACGAGGCGTCCGACGGAAGAGTGACGTCGAACGAGCGGCGCCACTCCTGGTTCTCTTCGAGCGGCTCGCCGATCGTCTCGCTTCCATGAAACGGCAGCTCCGCCGAGATGAGCTGCACCCCGACCGGCGAGCGGTTGATGGTGCGTAGTTCGAGCTCGACAGCCTCGCCGCGGCTCGCCGTGGCGCGGTCCGCCGTCACTTCGACCCGCAGACCCGCCGCCGCCATCAGCGCGCGGTCGAGATCGCGCAGCTTGCTGCGCTTCCACTCGGAGGGTTCGAGTTCGAGAAGCTCCTCGCGCGCCTCGAGGAGCAGCAGCACGATGGCGTGCGGCGTCGTCGGGCTGAATTCCCGTGACGCCCTCGCCAACAGTTCACCGACGGCCTCGCCGCCGATGCGCGCCCAGGTGGTGTCGACGCCGTCGAAGAGACCGCCCGCGGCCTCCTCGCCCAGGCGATGCTCGAGTAGGTTCTCGCGGGCTCCGCGCTGAGAGGAGGCGCCGAAGCCCTGGCTCTGGTGCATGCTGCGGCTCGCGGCCGAGATCTCGGTAAACGAGCGCCCGAGAAGCGGGCTGTACTTCCCGGTGTCGAAGGAGATCCCTGAGTCAGCCATCTGACCGCCTCCGAAGAAGCGCGCGGCGTCCCAGAACAGGCGCTTGGTCTGCCACACCTCCAAGGCTCCCTCACCCGTCAGCTGCTCGGGATAGCGCTCGGGGTCGGCTGCAGCGTCGAAGGCCGCCATGGCCAGAAGAGCTGAAGCCGTGTGCTGGCCGTGGCCACCGCGTCCGTCGCCCGGGAAGCGCATGACGATGACGTCGGGCCGCAGCGTACGAATCACTCTGACGACGTCGCCGAGCACTTCCTCCTCTCCCCAGACCTGCAGCGCCTCGTCCTTGCTCTTGGTGTAGCCGAAGTCGATCGCGCGGGTGAAGCGCTGCTCGGCGCCGTCCCGCGCCCGCGCCTCGAGCAGCTCCTGCGTGCGGATCAGGCCGAGCAGGTCACCGAGCTCGGTACCGATCAG